>CAYFXR010000149.1:0-33332 GCA_964347155.1 uncultured Nitrospiraceae bacterium
CTGGCGGGAGAGGGAAAGGGTGAGGGGGAACAAATTAATCAATCACCCCCACCTTAATCCTCCCCCGTCAAGGGGGAGGAGAATTAAGATGCCCCGCCTTGTAGGCGGGGAGCTTCACTAACATGATGTTTAATCGGGAACGATTAAACAACCAAGAAAATATGTTTCGTCAATAGTCTGAACCGTTCAAACGCTTGGAACGGATGAAACGGTTTAAAACGCCTGCATTATTTGGGTTAAGGATTGAAGGGGGGACTGCAAGATCATGCAGATATGTGAAAAAAATTGTATTTTTTTTGAAAAGAATACAAATTTTTGAGCAATGCCTGCATAATATGGTTTGAGGATTCTTATAGTGAAGAGAAAATTTATTGATAAGATATCACCCTTTATGGTAATGGATATCCTTGCAAAGGCAAGGACAATGCCTCATGCCGTTCATATGGAAGTGGGAGAACCTGATCTTCCGCCTTCTATGAGGGTAAAAGAGGCTTATATAAAAGCTGTCAGGGATAACCAATTTCATTATACTCCTGCTAAAGGACTAAAAGAATTGAGGGAAAGAATAGCGGAATATTATCAGAAGACATACAATGTTTCTGTTTCACCTGAACGGATAATAATTACCCCAGGAACATCCGGGGCATTTATGGTAGTCTTTGCATTACTTACTGATATGGAAAAGAGGCTTATCCTTTCGGATCCTTCGTATCCATGTTATAAGAATTTTGCCTATTTCCTTGAAACAGAACCTGTATTTTTTCCGGTTGGAAAAGATACCGATTATGAAATATTGCCTGAAGCTGTTAAATCTCTTAAAGAAGTTGGTGCACTTGTCGTATCATCTCCAGCGAACCCGGTGGGTAATCTTTACAGAGAAAGAACATTGAAAGAACTGATCAGATTTTCTGAAGAAAGAGACTTCCGGTTTATATCCGACGAGATATATCACGGACTGGTTTATGATAAAAAGGAAAGCACAGCCCTCGAATTTTCTGACAGGGTTGTTGTAATAAATAGTTTTTCAAAATTCTTCTGCATGCCGGGGTTCAGGGTAGGATGGATGATACTGCCAGAAGAGCTTGTGCGAAAGGCAGAGATAATTGTGCAGAATATTTTTATTGCTGCCAATACACCGGCACAATATGCTGCCCTTGAGGCCTTCGACGATACCTTCCTTCTCTCTATAAGAAATACATTTAAACAGAGGAGAGACTTTCTGTATAATGAACTAAAAGATACACTTACTATTGACGTTGTGCCTGATGGTGCCTTCTACATCTGGGCTGATATCAGTAGGTATAGTAATGATTCAATGGAATTCTGTCAGAAAATTCTTGATGAAAAAGCAGTTGCAGTCACACCGGGAATTGATTTTGGTAAAAACCAGACAGAAAACTATATAAGGTTTGCATACACTCAGGATATATCCAAGCTTAAAATAGGGATAGAACGTTTAAAAGAGTTTTTAAAGAAAGTTTAAACTGTTTTTTTAAGATCCTCAGTCAAACTTTGAATCTTCTCTTTAATTTCATCTCTTGCTTTACGAAATGCATTCATAATTTTTTCCTCTGTCCCTGTCGTACCAACCGGGTCGTTAATCGGCCAGTGAATCCTTTTTATCTCTGTGGGATTTACCGGGCATATTACTTCTGCATTTCCGCATAGAGTTAGTATTATATCCATGCTTTTCAACAGGTCCAATTCCATAACCTTTGAACGCTGTTTTGATATATCAATACCAATTTCTTTCATAACTTCTATTGCCCTTGGATGAACATAAAATTCAAAAAGCCCGGCACTGTACGGTTCAATAATTTCTTTGCTAAAGTGTCGCGCAAGTCCTTCTGCAATCTGACTCCGGCAGGAATTGGCAGTGCATAGAAACATGACTTTATATTTCTTTCTCTCTGTCATTTAATCACAATTTTATAAAAGGTAATTTGATATCTGATGTGAGCGACCTATGCAGCCGCAATAAATGCGGCATATCGCTCTCTCGATTCGCCGGGCGAAAAGCTTGCGTTTACAATTTTTAAAAAGATCGATCAACTACATATTTTAACCCAAATAATGCAGACATTGCTCAATAAATTATTTAACTCGATAAATTTATTATTAAATTGTGCATATGGCTTTGAATAAACGTATTTACACTCGATCAATTAATATTGCGTTTAAGGTATCGAAAAATAATTTCTTTCACAAAGCCTGCATTATGTGAAATGCATTTTTGGGGTTAACGTTTTTTTGATAAAAAGATAAACAATGTATAACAAGACAATAAAAGAGTATCTATAAATTATGAAGAATACTGGCAGGGAATATAAGGAAGGAATTAATTAGTAATGGCTGGTAAGATTCGGTTACTTTTTACTTTTTATCTTTTCAAGCAGATCGCTTGCAAAGTCTTTATCTGATTTTTTTAAGACATTATATTCTTTTCTTGCTAAGTCTAATGACTTTTTACTTAATTCGACATAGGCAACACCAAGGTGATAGCGGGCTTCTGCAAATGTGGGCTTAATCTTTACAGCTTTTTTATATGATTCAATAGCTTTTTCATATCTTTCCAGCTCGCTGTATATGTTACCGAGCGTAAAATACGCATTTGCATCTCTCGGTTTAAGTGTAACGGCTTTTTGAAGTGCTTTAATTGCTTCATCATTCTTGCCAAGCATGGAAGAGAGCATACCAAGTGAGTAGAGAGCATCTCCATATTTGGGATTTATTTTAACGGCGTTCTTATACGCATCATGTGCTTCTGAATACCTGTGAATGTTGAAGTATGCGTTACCAAGATGATGGTATGCCTCGGCATAATCGGGTTTTAGTTCAATGGCATGTTGAAAAGCGTCGATAGCTTCTGAATATTCTGTATTTTCACTGTTCTGGACACCGATATCAAAAAACGTCTCAGCAGAGGGTTCCTGGGCATAGAGGTCCATTGACAGAAAAGCAATTGACAGTGCTACAAGCGTTATTACTTTATAATAGTTCGATTTGAAAATCATAACTACCCATTTTATCAAAAAATATTTTTTTTTGTAAATAGGTGACAAAATGATAACAGGATGAAATCAATTTTTACCCGCCTATTTTAGACATAGCTTTTATATAGCTGGATAAAGTTATATTCTCATTGAGCAGATGCCTCTGAGGTTTTACTTTTACTGCATAGCAAAAAAGCTCGTCAATCTCGTTCTCAGTGGCTCCACTCCTCATCGGGGTTTTTATATCAACTGTTAAATCTGAAAAAAGACACGGCCTTATCTTCCCGTTGGCAGTAAGCCGGAGCCTGTTGCAATAGTTGCAGAAATGATCACTTAACGGACTGATAATTCCGATAACCCCCTTTGCCCCTTCAATCCTGAAATTTCTTGAAGGGCCTCTGCCTTTAAATTCAAGACGTTTAAGGTTGCCGAGAAATGATATTTTTTCCAGAACTTCTTCTGAACTTATGCATTTGTCTTTTGACCACATTCCGCTACACATTGCAGGCATGAACTCGATAAATCTTATGTGATATGGGTGGTTTAGAGTAAGCGATGCAAATGACCGTATCTCATCATCATTAAGACCACGTATGGGCACAACATTTATTTTTACCGGGGAGAGACCGATTTTTTCCGCCTCTCTTATGGATTTCCAGACACGATCAATATCGCCTCCATCGGTTATTTTCCTGTACCTGTCAGAATCAAGGGTGTCGAGGCTTATGTTTACGCGGTCGAGACCGGCCCGTTTCAACATCCTGGCGAGTTTTGACAGTATAATTCCATTAGTAGTAAGGCTTAAATCATATATGCCTATGTCTTTGATCGATGAAATCAGCTCAATGATATTCTTTCTCAGGAGAGGCTCACCACCGGTAATGCGGACTTTTCTTAAGCCTTGTTTGTAGGCAATGCGTACAAACCGCACGATCTCTTTATCTGTTAATATATCGGGTTCCTTGAAGTATCTCGGCCTCTTTGAAGGCATGCAGTAAATGCATTTAAGATTGCATTTATCCGTTATGGATATTCGGAGGTAATCTATACGGCGGTCAAAGGAATCTTTGAGAGGATATGTTTTATTTGACTGCTTCATATGCTGTTTTATTAACAACGCTTCATGTAAATTCGTTTTAACAGTTCCAGCCGTTCCAAATGTTCCAACGGATGGAACTGCTCAAACGGTTCAAACTGTTTGAACCGTTATTTTCCAAACGGACAAACCGGAAAACGGCATTGATCACATTTTAAACACAGCCCTCCATGTCCGAGTTCCGCGATTTCCTTTCTACCTATCCTTTCACCTGCAAGAACCCTTGGAAGTACTAGGTCAAATACGGTTATACTGGCGTACATGCCGCAGGCTGGTATACCAAGAATCGGGATGAGTTCAGAGTTTCGAGAAGTGAGATCCGAACTGTTAATTTTTAGATATGCTATAAGAAACATGGATCCGGGCTGAACAGGAGATCCATAATACATTTCTTCGACACCAAGATTTCTGATCGCGAACCTTGTAACGTCATCAGGGTCAACAGACATGCCGCCTGTTGTGATAATAAGGTCTGCTCCCGTATCTATCAACTCTCTGATTCTTTCTTCGATAAATTGAGCATCGTCAGGAGCAAAGTATACCCCGATGATTTTTCCATCTAGATGTTCTATTTTTTTTCTTATTACAGGCTCAAAGGCGTCCTTTATTTTTCCATGGTAGACTTCATTCCCTGTTATTACTACCCCTGTCTTGGGCTTTTTTATTTTTTTTACGCTTAAGACACCTCCTGCATCTACGGCTATTCTGACCGAATCCTCGACAATAGATTTTTTAACTACCAGAGGGATAGCCCTTGTTCCGGCAACAAGCTGTCCTTCTTTAACAATAGAGTTGTTATGAATCGTTGCGCACGTAACCTCGCCGAGCAGATTGAATTCAAGGAGAGCTTTACGTTCTATTTTCAACAATCCATCTTTTTCAGCAACGAGATTTATTTTGCCTTCGTTCGGGTCTCCAGCCATTTTTACACCATCACCTGCAAGGGCCTTAGCAATTGCATATGCCGCATCGTTTTCATGCATCTCGTCTTCTTTCATCTCGAGGATAAAAAGATTTTCCTTCCCAAGTCTCTGGAGATGTTCAATATCCTTTTCTTGTATGATATGCCCTTTTTTAAACGCCCTGCCTTTGAATTCACCGGGTCTTATTTCGGTTATGTCATGTGACAATACCATTCCTACGGCTTCAGTTACGGGGACTGCCTTTGCACTGATACTTTTACTTTTATTGGTATCCATTTCTGTGATTTCACACATGATTCCTCCATAGTTAGGTTTCCAGACTTGTACTATAATAAAGCTATCGTATCTCTTTTAAAACTTGATAACTTTTCTGGTTAAGAAAATAATTGCGACTATGATTACCGCCCCCAATATTTTTTCCATAGATTTTGGGGAAAATTTAAATGAACCCATAAATGAACCAACTGTCCCTCCGGCTAAAACTGCTGCTATAAGTGGAATGTAATTTGTTAAATCGATCGAATTGTATTGAAGACGGGATAGCAACCCAAAGCAGGAATTAAGCCAAATGAAAATAGCTCCACAGGCAGCGGCTTCTTTTTCAGTGCCTAACCCTAAGATTATTATTAAAGGGACAAGGTAAATACCGCCGCCAATTCCGACTATTCCTGCAAACAGACCAAGTACTGAACCGGCAATTAATGAGATGATTATTTTTCCATTTTGATTAATGTTCAGTTTGATAGTTGTGTTTTCCCAAGCGTATATTCGTAATGCCACAAAAACCAAAGATATTAATAGCATCCAGTAGAATATTTCTTTTGGTAGTCTAAGCGACCCCCCCAAATACGCCATAGGGATTGAAGATAGCAAAAAGGGCACAATAAGCTTTATCCTGGCATGCTTGTTTCGAATAAAGTTAACGCTTCCAACTGACGTAACAAATAAATTCAGTGACAATGAAATCATGGGTATTGCCAGTGAACTTATCCCAAAGATAGCCATCAATGCAGTATAGGAGGAACCGCCACCGAGCCCCACGGAAGAATAAGTGAATGCCACAAGAAAAAATAAAAATGCTAAAACGTATGGTGATCCAATTATTTCCAAAAGGCATGCCTCCTTACATGAGCTGTCAGATTTAAGCTATTAGCCATAAGCTAAAAAATTATGAGCTTAACGCTTATAGCCAAAAGCTGTCGTCGTAGCATCGTTGCATAACGCACCCAAAAAATTAAATTAAAAAATCAACTTCTCCCGTTGCCAAATACTTCGATGAATTTCTTATCGAGCATCTCATTCACGCCTTCTTCAAGTAGTTCATATTTCCTTAAAAATGTTTTTGCCTCTTTTGTTAATAATGCCCCGCCGCCGTGAAGCCCCCCGGCTCTTCTTTCCACAAGTCTTGTTCCGAGCCTTTGTTCCATTGTCTGTATATAACTCAGAGCCTTTCTGAATGATATATTGATGTCTTTTGCTGCCTTATTAATTGACCCCAATTTATCAATAGCCTTCAGTAAAGCCTCCCTGCCTCTGCCGAAAACAGGTTCGCCATCAACCTCAAGCCAGATCTTTGAGCGAATCTGCATAGTATCGTTATAACATATTTGTCACAACGGTGTAAAGAAAAAAATGTCAAAATGCAATTATCGGAGGCATAGATAACTTCGAAATATTTAAAAATGCAACATGATTACCAGATGCCATTTTGCAATCGATAAAAATTTTTTACATACATTTATACTGTTATGATTGCAAAATGGCATGTTTAAAGGAGTTGCTTTTAAAGCTTTTTTCAGGTATCTATGCCTGTTATTTGCATAGGGAAATGACGTAAAAGAACAAAGAAACTGCGGAAATGTGGGACTGCTGTACTATGGCGATTTATAATAGGATCCCTGGGCACAGGCTTTACAGAAAAGTCTGCCGTTTACATTGACATCCCTCTTGTCCTGGACGTATTCACCACATTTTTCGCATTTAATTCTCCGAACGGGCCTTCCGGGCATATCCTCTTCAGGTACTTCAACGCTTACATTTGTCCATTCGAATAATTCGTTATCAGGCATGATCTTATAAGCTTCAAGCTGGCATTTATATTTATCTTCAATATCTGGAAAATAATTTTTTGCCTTGTCTTTGGATTCCTCTTTCGCAAGAATTCTTACCGCTTTTCCTGTTTTCAGATTTGCATAAGTAGCTGCCATCTTTCCGAAATCAAGAAATTTTAACGACCTTTTACCCAGGCTGCAGCCGGTAACGGACTGTATTGCATCGGTAGCGCACCGGTCTATTTCAACATACACAATGAGCTTCTTTCTATCCTGCCCCTTTGGATCATTTATCCCTATCAACTCAAGTCCTAAAATGCTCATCCTTACACCAAGGACCTGTCCAGGGCAAAGATGTCCATGTGTTTTTACTGATTCCTCGAGGAGTCTCTCAAAACCGAGTTTATCTAACATCTCATATTCCATCTCCTATTTTTATCCAACCTGCAAATTTTCTTTTACTTATTTCAATGTATAGTACCTGCTTTGCTTCAAAAAAGCCAATCCAAATCCACCTTCAATTTTCTATGATTTTGTACCTACTTCCTTTACCCAGAAAATGCATTTTAAATAATGCAGGCTTTGGAAGAAAATTTATTTATCGATACATTAGACGCAATTCCAACCAATCTAAGGTGAATATTTTTATTCCAAGCTATATGCATGATTTAATAGTAAATCCATCCCGTAAAATATTTACTATTTACGGGATAAATCGAATTAAATAAATTTTATTACAATGTCTGCATTATTTAAGTTTAAAAATATTTAATTAAATATATTAATATATTAATTAATTATATTAATTGATATAATAGGTCTTAAGAGAGGGGAATATGTTTAAACTCAGTATATTCCTTATAGCATTTCTAATACTTTTCATTAGTACAAATATATCATATGCTAAGGAAAAGGAGATTATCTTTGCCATTTCGCCAATGGCATCTCCTGTTTCCACTCTCTCTTATTACAATGATTTTATAAGATATCTTTCTAAAAAGACAGGTCTAATGATCATTCCTAAACAGAGGAGAACCTACGCTGAGATTAACTCCCTTTTAAAGAAGGGCGAAGCAGAGTTCGCCTATACGTGCACCGGGGCTTACATAAGAGGCAATTTTGACTTCGGACTTGAACTCCTTGCCGTGCCAGTCATAAATGGCAAGACAAGCTATCATTCATACATAATTGTAAACAAAGAAAGCAAGATCGAGATCTTCTCCGGGCTTCGAGGAAGGGTCTTTGCCTTTACAGACCCGCTCTCATTGACAGGGAGACTGTACATCATACATCTCCTTGATACAATGGGTCTCATACCGGAGGAATTTTTTGAAAAGACTTTTTACACATCAAGTCATGAAAAATCAATACAATCTGTGGCAAATGGACTTGCAGATGGGGCGGCAGTTGACAGTCTTATTTTTGACGATATGAAGAGAAAACATGCCCCGTCCACAAGCAATGTAAGAATTATAAAGATTTCACCGCCTTACGGCATACCTCCGGTTGTGGCGTCTCCTGTTGCGGAAAAATCAACCAAGCAGCTTATATTAAAGACCCTTATTAAGATGGCAGAGGATACAACCGGAAGGGAGATTCTCCAGGGAATCCATATTGAAAAATTTATTATTCCTGACCCTGCTATTTATAAGACTGCGGCAGAAGTGAGGGAGGCAACATTTCTACGGTGAGATTAGGAAAAATCTACAACAGCATAGCATTTCGCATCTCTATCTCCATTGCCGTTGTAGTGGCTGCTACAACGATGGGTGTGAGTTGGCTGCTGCTGAGAGAAGAAAGAAAAACACTGGAACTTGAACTTCGTAGCAAGGGAATGTACCTTGCAAATACAATGTCCCACCATATCATCGAACCATTCCTTTATGAGGAACGGCATGAAATATTCTCTCTTCTCAAAGCATCTATGATTGACGAAGAGAGTCTTGTGGTGCATGCCGAGGTCTATGACAAGAATAGAGAATTGATTGTTACAGCAGACAAGGATGAAAAGTGGCAAACAATAAAGTTTCAGCCGCTTAACTTTGAAGATTCACTAGAGGATATTATTATCGAGGAAGACAATATCTTGCCAATTTATCATATATCTTTACCTCTTAAAGTAGAAGCACTTGGAACTATTGGATTTATCAGGCTGTGCATAACAAAAGAATACCTTTATAAGACCCTTGGAAATGTAAAACAGAAGCTTTATCTTCTGTCAGCAGCCGTTATCTTTATCGGCATAATGCTGGGACTCTGGATGGCAAGAAAAATTTTAAGACCAATACTTATTCTTAATAAAGGGGTAAAAATGGTTGGTGAAGGAGGGCCGGGTGTTGAGATACCTGTAGTTGGAGAGGGCGAGATAAAAGAGCTGGCACTTTCTTTTAACAGAATGTCCGAGAAATTGAAAGAACAGATTGAGGTGATAAAGACCGCTCAGGAAAATCTTATAAGGACAGAGAAACTCTATGCCGTTGGAGAATTCTCTGCAGGAATTGCACATGAAATAAAGAACCCTCTTACATCCATCAAAATGCTTATGCAGACTACACGATACAAAAAAAAGGCACTGTCCGACAGAGATTTTGAGATTATTGAGGGAGAGATAAACAGGATAGATCGTATCGTAAAAGAGTTTCTTGCTTTTGCAAGACCTGAAAAGATTGAAAAGACAGATATAAGTATAAATGATGTCCTTGAAGAAGTTATTACATTGACCGAGCCAAAGATGAAACAAACTACCATACAACTTGAACAGATGTTTTCTCCCAACCTGCCGATGATCAAGGGAAATCTTGATGGTCTCAAACAGGTTTTTCTCAATATTGTTCTTAATGCCTTACAAGCAATGAATGGTGGTGGCACACTGGGTATAGAGACATCAAAGAATAAAGATATGCTGTCAGTTGTAATAAGAGACACCGGCGCTGGGATTCCAAAACAGGATTTAAAAAGAATTTTTGACCCTTTCTTTACAACAAAAGAGGAAGGAACCGGTATGGGACTGGCTCTAACGTATAAAATAGTGAATGACCACTCTGGCAAGATTGATATAGATTCGACTACATCCGGTACAACGGTAAAAGTGGATTTGCCCTTACCCGAATAATGCAGACATTGTAATAAAATTTATTTAATTCGATGGATTTATTATTAAATTATGCATATAGCTTGGAACAAACATATTCACCTTTGATTGGCTGGAATTGCGTCAAAGGTATCGAGAAATAGATTTTCTTCCAACGCCTGCATTATGTGAAATGCATTTTTTGGGTTTATGAATACACTTCTTATTATAGATGACGAAAAAGCAGTGAGATACTCCTTTAAAAGGATGTTTGAAGATGAATACAGGGTTTTAACTGCTGAGGACGGTGTATCGGCTCTGAATATTCTCGATACCAGCTATATTGGTGTTGACGTCATTTTCCTTGATGTCAGAATGCCTGGCATGGGGGGGATAGAGGTGCTTAAAAAGATTAAGGAGATAACAAAGAACATTCCTGTTGTAGTAATGACGGCATTTGGCGATTCTGATACTGCTATTGAAGCTATGAAAGAAGGGGCGTTTGATTACCTTACAAAGCCTTTAGAGGGTAACCAGCTAAAAGATGTTATTGAAAAGGCGCTTGCATCGGCACGGCTTCAGCAAGATGCTTCCTGTTGTGGAACGATAGAAGAACTCTCGGATAAGGAAGAGACAATTGTGGGAAAAACTCAGTCAATTCTTGATGTTTGTAAGATGATCGGTCAGGTTGCAAACACAGATGTGCCTGTGCTCGTAACAGGAGAAAGTGGTGTAGGAAAGGAGTTAGTGGCACGGGCAATATACAACCACGGTAGTAGAAAAGGTAGACCTTTTATGGCTGTTAATTGTGCTGCACTTCTTGAGGGTGTGGTAGAGAACGAATTATTTGGTTCAGAGAAAGGGGCATTCACGGGCGCTGACAAGAGGAGAATAGGAAGGTTCGAACAGTGTGACGGGGGTACTATCTTCCTTGATGAGATCGGAGATATGAGTATTCCAACTCAAGCTAAATTACTCAGGGTACTCCAGGATGGTAGCTTCGAGCGTATCGGAAGCAATGAGACAATAAAGACAAATGTGCGTATCATTGCTGCCAGTAATAAAAGTCTCCACGACGAGGTAAGGAACGGCAGGTTCAGAGAAGACCTGTTTCACAGACTCAATGTTTTTTCCATACACATTCCTGCGCTCAGAGAAAGAATGGAAGATATTCCGTTGCTCTCAGATTACTTCCTCTCAAGGGCGGTCAGGGATACGGATAAAAAGATCACGGGATTTTCACATGACGTAATTAAACGTTTTATGTCATATAACTGGCCGGGCAATGTGAGAGAGCTTGAAAATACCATAAAACGGGCTGTGGTAATTACTACTGGAGAGGTTCTTGGTGTGAATGATGTTATTTTAAATGCTGAGTCATGTACAAAAGAGTTTCAAGAGCTTTCTGTGGTAATTGACGGTTTATTTGAAAGGACGATTAACACGCAAGCCCCTTCAGACAGTTATCACTCTATCCTCTCACGTGTGGAAAAATGTCTTATTGAAAAGGCACTAAATGTAACAAAGGGGAATCAGGTACAGGCATCTGCACTACTCGGTATTACAAGAGTCACATTAAGAAAAAAGATGCAAGAGTTCAAAATCCCGTCTGTATAGGAAATGCACAGCCTTTATGCATACTTTTGATCATTTTATATAACTCACTCCTGATTAAATCCTTTAAACCAAAAAATGCATTTCACATAATGCAGGCTTTGTGAAAGAAATTATTTTTCGATACCATAAACGCAATATTAATTGATCGAATGTAAATACTTTTATTCGAAGCCATATGCACAATGTAATAATAAATGTATCGAGTTAAATAATTTATTGAGCAATGTCTGCATTATGTAGGTTAAATAACGAATTCCCTTTATCTTTATTTTGGCATGTTATTTGCTTAACATAACGTCAATACAAGAGTATCTTGACCGTATTATATTTTACGAAACCAAAGATTACATGCTGGTAGAAAATAAAGAAAACACTTCTACAGGTATAAAAAAAAGGATTCTGATTGTTGATGATGAAACATTGATTCTCTCTCAGCTGTCAAATGCCCTTCGTATTTTTTGTGATTTTCAAGGTGAAGTGAAAACTGTTAAAAGTGGCAGGGAAGCTGTGAGAGAAATCAGTCATTGTTTCTGTGACATATGTTTTCTTGATATCAATCTCCCTGATTTAAATGGCTTGGAAGTAATGAAAAAAATAAATGAGTTATCTCCTGTGACAAAAATTGCAATTATGACAGCGAGTCTTATAAATAATGATATGATGAAGACAATAAAAGACGGCGCATCTCTTCTTATCGAAAAGCCATTCGATCTCTCCCGAATCAAGACTTTTGTGAAACAGGTATTGGGGTAAATCTGGGTGTTTTATGGTGTGTCGTAATTGATATTCAGAAACGTATCCTGAAACACGTGCAGCACAAGATTCGGGTAAAATCTTTGCATAGAAAATATACAGCCTGTACAATCACTATCCAGAATAATCCAAGAAATGCAGTTAGCCACGATTATAGTGACCCTTTGCCGAGCCCCATTTATAAATGACAAAGGGAGTTTTTTAAATACTTAATACCATCTTGTAAAAGTTTCAGGGCTAAATGGCAGGTTATTTGCATCAAGAAAGGGAAAGGTTCATTGAACAAAAAATCTTTTACGAAAAATAAAAAAGGAGGAGTTTGATGCAACAGCTAACTTCTATTGGTTTCTTACTAGCTGTAATTTTAGGTATATATCTTCTTTCAATTGCAATTTATATTCTAAGGGAATACGAGAGGGGTGTCGTCTTCAGGCTTGGTAGGTTAATACCTGTAAAAGGTCCTGGTCTTGTAATTATCATACCAATTATCGATAGACTTGTGAAGGTAAGCCTGCGGATCGTTGCCTTGGAGGTGCCTGCTCAGGACGTAATTACAAAAGACAACGTCTCCATAAAAGTAAGTGCGGTTCTCTATTACAGACCTGTTGATGCTAACAAGGCCATAACGGAAGTTGAAGATTATCATTACGCTACTTCGCAGATATCTCAAACAACCCTGAGGAGTGTTTTAGGACACAGTCATCTTGATGAGCTCCTTGCCAAAAGGGAGGAATTAAATTCTCGGCTACAAAAAATCATTGATGACCAAACAGAACCCTGGGGCATTAAGGTTACGACGGTCGAGGTAAAAACCGTTGACCTTCCATCAGAAATGTTGAGGGCAATTGCAAGACAAGCAGAAGCTGAAAGAGAGAGAAGGGCAAAAGTCATTCATGCAGAAGGTGAATATCAGGCATCTCAAAAACTTGCAGATGCAGCGGCTATCATTGGGACCCAGCCAACGGCAATACAACTCAGATTTCTCCAGACATTAGTAGAAGTAGCTACTGAAAGGAATTCAACAACAATATTCCCTGTACCCATAGACCTTCTGGAACCTTTCTTGAAGAAATCTAGAAAAGAGAGTGGTGGAGATTTGTAAGGGCGAAAGATTGCATACGCGATGTATAGAGAAAACCGAAAGATGAGAAAGCTGAACCGAAGAGAATTTATAAGGCTGACAGCTGTTGGCGGGACCGGCATTCTCCTGCCCCAACCGCTAAGGGTGCTTGATGACGCGTTTGACCAAATTATCGGGACTACACAGCAGAATAGCAAGATCGAATATGTACCGAAGCCGGTCACTGGGGTCAGATTCGGGATGGTTATAGACCTCGGAAAGTGCATTGGTTGCAGGCGGTGCATGTATGCCTGTAAACGGGAAAACAATGTGCCTGACACCATTTCCCCTCCTTATATCATGGTGTTTGAAACCGAATCAGCTACGGGCGTAACAGGCCACTTCCCTTCACCGGAAATTCCGTGGAAGGGCACAACAATGTATTACACCAGACTCCGGAAAGATAAGTGGTATATGCCAGTACAGTGTAACCATTGCGATCATGCTCCGTGTGTGAAAGTTTGTCCTACCGGAGCGTCATATAAAGATCCTGATGGTCTTGTATTGATAGATTATGAAAAATGTATAGGATGCCGGTATTGTATGACTGCATGTCCGTACAACGCCCGAAGATTCAATTGGTGGGAGCCGGAGATACCTCATGACCGTATAAATCCCCTAGTGCCCTTACGCAGACACGGCATTGTAGAGAAATGCACCTTCTGCGTACACCGTACAAGAAGGGGTAAATTCACACGTTGTGTGGAAGTATGCCCGAACAAGGCAAGAACCTTCGGAAATTTCAATGACCCTGACAGCAGGGTTTCCAAATTGGTTGAAACCGAAAGGAACTTCCGACTAAAGGAAGGACTTAATACAGAGCCACGTATATGGTATCTCACAAGACCCAAAGAAAAGCGCATGAGGTGGTATCGTCCCCTGCCTCCGTCTGAAAATATCAGAGGTGTCAGGTCATGAAAGATGTAAGCAGATCCTTTCACATCTTTGTTGTCGTATTGCTGGTCGTGATAGGCCTGGGCAGCTTCAACTGGCTTCGTTTCTTAACACATGGCCCCGGACTTACCGGTTCAAGTGATGCGGTGCCATGGGGAATATACATAACCGGGCTGGCATACTTTATAGGATTAAGTGCAGGCGCAACAATCGTCGGATTATTGATACACGGGTTTGGCCGTAATGACTACAAACCAATAGGGATACGCGCAATTCTTCTCGCGCTCCTCTGTATCTTCGGAGCCACACAATTTGTCCTGGTAGACCTGGGTGTTCCTTTTAGGGGATTGAAGGTGCCTCTCGTACTTCACAACCTGACGTCACTCTTCCTTATCTCCTCGTCAAGCTATTACGGATTTATGACCATATTGGGAGGAGAACTCTACTTCTCAATAAAAGTGGCGAAAGGGAAAGCAAGCCACCGGGATGAAACAATAGCAAAATGGCTTGGAATTCTTGCGGTTCCGTATGCCCTCTGGGTAGTTCATGCCTTCACTGGATCAATCTTTGGTGTAGTAAAAGCAAGGGAAATGTGGAATACCCCCATGCTGCCGGTACATTTCGTGATATCAGCCATTGCAAGCGGATTTGCCATGGTGATATTGGTAGGAATAATAACATCGAAAATAGAAAAAAGAGAGCTCCTGAGCAGTGGAACTTATGACCACATGGGTAAACTGCTGGCCTTCTTTGTGGTAGTAACCCTGTTCCTTGACTTCTTTGACTATTTTATTCTTCGATACAGCGCAAAAGCAGAGGCAATGGAAACATGGCATATTCTGACGGGCAGATATGCCCCTGTATTGGCAATGAATATCGGTGGATTGGCTTCTGCGTTTTTGATACTGATCTTCAGAAAGGGGAGAACCGTCAATGGAATGTTTATTGCTACGATCCTGGTACAGCTGGCAATCATAGCATATCGTATTAATCTGGTATCAGTAGGACAGTTAGTCCCTTTATTCCCGGGTATGGGTGAAATATACTACAGCCCGACATTTTCAGAGATATCAGTGGCGTTGGCTTTAGTGGCGCTTGTAATACTCCTTTATGCGGTGCTGTCCAGGATAATGCCTATGGAAGAAACAGTTCAGGAACTTGTACAGCAGCCGGTACAACGCAGCTGGAGGCATAGATAATTATTCATTAAGAAGCAAAAAGGAAAATTGAACTAGTTGATAGGCGGAGGTGAAAAATTGGACAAACAATCACGTGTAGATGTTCCAAATAGATATATTCAAAATAGATCCAGAAAAACAAAAAATGACTTTTCATATTATTGGGGTATTTGGTTTATCTTAGGCATTCTCCTTATATATATACTGATAAAAATCGTCACCTATGCGCCACATACGGAAGAAGAAAAATGGATACCGGAACCTGCCAGGATTACTATCCCCGGCAGTCCCGATTATGTTGGTTCAGAGAGGTGCAGGGATTGCCACTGGAAGGAATACGATACCTGGAAGAATACATTACATTCCAAGTTTATGCAACTCCCGAATGAATACACGATCATAGGTGACTTTGAGAAAAATAACAAGTTGACTGTTAAAGTCACGAGTAAGGTGCCCGGGCTATCAAACAGACTGGTTACCAGCACAATGTATAAGAAGAACGGTGGTTTCTACGTGAACACCATTGGTCCTCATTTGAAGTACAACAATTATGAAATCACTCACGTCATCGGCATCGGAAGGAGACAGACATATATCACTACGTTCTCAAACGGTGAAATGCATGTCCTTCCAGTCGAGTGGGACGTCGAGAAGAAGACGTGGGTTGACAACAACGGCTTAAAAAACCACTACCCTGGAGATGGTGAATACTGGAGCGATAAGGGCAGTATCTGGCAATACAGGTGCGGTGGCTGCCACGTTACCGGCATGAAGATAAATTATGATGAAACAAGAGATTTCTTTGACACCGACTGGGTAGACACCGGCATTGCATGTGAGGCATGCCATGGACCGGGTAGTAATCATGTCCAGGCTGCAAGTATGTTCTTTGAGGGCGAGAAGGACACAATCATTAATCCGGCAAAGTTGCCGTGGCGGCTTCGTGCCATGATATGTGGCCAGTGCCACAACTGGGGATTAAGCACTACTGCAATTTCCCCAAACAAGGAAGGCTTCCCGAAACAATTCAGCTACCCGTATGGTTATCAGGCTGGAAAAGCACTCTATCTCTACTATGTAGAGGAGCGTAAAAAGGAGAAGATACACCACCAGCAATACAATGAGTGGCAGCAGAGCGAGCACGCAAAAACAGGCGTTATGTGCACGAATTGTCACAATGTCCATCAAGAAGAAGATATAAAAATTGCCATGACAAAGCTTACCCCGGACAGCTTATGTATGGATTGCCACAAGACATTGCAAAGAAGGGCAGCGCACAGAATTCATACATTCGGAAGCTGTGTTGCCTGTCACATGCCGAAGACAATAGGGCATGAACACAGTCATACATTTAAATTTATTTCGCCTGAGCTGAGCATAAGGGCGGGAGGCATTGAAAAACAACCTAATTCCTGTAGCGGCTGTCATCACCACAAAGAGACGCCATTAGTGAATCTTGTTGAATTCCTTGATGCCGCCAAAAAAAGAGATATGCCGAAACCATTTTCAGCACACAGGAGGTAACGTATTTAGGTTTTCTTGCTGCAAGATCTATGAACAAAGGAGGGAACTGAACAATAGGCCATGAAAAGAGTTCTTTTATACGTAATAACTGCCCTGATAGTCATGACAAATATTCATTATTCATATGCTGCAGAGGAATCATCCGCGGAGTTGCCTTATGTAAGACCCCAGTTTTTCTGTGGCGCCTGTCATGTCCTTACTTATCCTAAGGTAATAAAAAAGGCGCATACGTCATGGCAGGCTGGTAAACATAAAGATGTCCCCTGTGTAGATTGCCATTATCCTCCTGAAAAACTCGATGTCAGAATCCCCGAACATGAAAAAATTCCAAGAGATGAAGAGACTGCATCAGGCAAGAAGACGGCTCTGGAGTTTATGAAGACCGAGCTGGAAGTCTTATCAAGGCTGATAACAATATTGAATATGGAAGAGTCAGTGATAAGGACAAAGCCAAGAATTGACGACAGGAGTTGTAAGCAATCCAAATGCCATCCGCCAACCGGCATTGGCAGGGAAGGAGAGTTCTGGACTAAAAAAATCAATTTCTTTGAGTATGAAAGAGAGGATAAATCAAAAGGCGTTATCCCGTATGTTCATGAAAAACATTTTGATAAGGAGAAATGGATAGAAGGTCAGGAGATGCACTGTACAACCTGTCATCAACATGAGACTAGTCAGAAACATTTTGAAGTCTCCCGGAAGAAGTGCTTTCTCTGCCACTTTAAGAATGTCAAATTAAATGAAGAACGGGCAAAATGCTCACTATGTCACGAGATTCCCACAAAACCTCTTCAGAGACAAAAGAAAGAAGGAGCAGACCCTGATGAAAAACCTATTACTCATCAATCGATTGAAGAGGCAAAGGTACAGTGCGAGAGCTGCCATCTCCACTTTATAAAAGGTAACGGTACGGTAAGGAAGGAAAAGTGTCTTAATTGTCATGAAAATGAAGAATCAACTATTAAGGAGGTGCTTAATAAAAAACGTATGCATGAAGAACATGTAGCAGGACAGAATGCCGGTTGTTTTAGTTGCCATGAGACTATTGAGCATAATAAACAGGGAGATTTTATAGATATTGCAAGGGAAAACTGCCAGGCATGCCATCCTGATCATCATAAGTACCAGAAGATGCTTTTACTTGGAGAAAAGAGGAAAGGAGTATCACATATCCCGGGCCTCATGTTTGCTGTGAATACGAACTGCCTCGCATGTCATCTTGAAGAAAGACTTATTAATGGAGAGAAAGTTGTGCATGGCTCGGGAAAGGCGTGTGCTGCTTGCCATACTGAAAAACATGAAGGCATGGTAAAGGAGTGGAAGGACAAGGCAGGGGAAGAGTTAAAGAATGCCCAGGAGATCGGCAAAGAGGCTTCAAATGCTATTGAAGAAGCAAAGGGCAAGGTGAGGGAGGAGATATTAAAAGAAGCATTGGCAATGGTAAAAGAGGGTCAGGAGAATTTAAAGATTGTTGAATACGGAGGGGGGGTTCACAATAAGAAATACTCTATAATGCTTCTTGACGTGGCCATGTCCAACTTTGAGGATGCCATAGATTTGCTTAGTGAAGATGAGGACGAAGAGGAAGGCGAAGAAGACGAAGAATACGATGAAGATGAGGATGATGAATGATTTTATGCTCTGTCCTATGATTGAAATATAGTAACTACTCATGTCTCTTCCTTTGGAATTTGAAAAAAAGGGAGGATTATAGGGGTGAGTTGCTACAAATATAACACAATTGATCGAAAAAAGGAGGTAACCATGAGTAAGATAAATACTGTAACTGTATCCCGCCGCGATGTGCTCAAGACAGGCAGCGCTGTTGTTGCGGCTGCTGCTACAACAACAGGCCTTGTGCCAGATGTAGCAGAGGCTGCAAAAAAGAAAAAGAAAAAACTTGCCCGCTGGGCTATGGTAGTTGACCTCAGGAGATGCATTGGCTGCAGGGGATGCTGCATTGCAGACAAGGCAGAATATGGAGCTGCACTCGGAAGGTATAACACGGTTGTCAAGAATGTAGAGTACGGCAAATATCCTGCTCCCCAAAAGCATTTCCTTCCTCGTCTGTGTAACCACTGTGCAGGCGACCCATCAAAAGAATGGCAGGTCCCGCCATGTGTTGAGGTATGTCCCGAAGCAAAAAGCGGAGAGAGGAAGAAAATGGGGAATGAAAGATACAGGACAGGCGCTACGTATAAGCGACCTGACGGGATGATTTTGATAGATCCCAACCTCTGTATCGGCTGTTACAAATGTGTTGATGCATGTCCGTATGGAGTGCGCTCTCCTGACCCTAATGTAAAGCTTACCAGGCCTGACAGGGAAAAGGATATCGGAGTGGGTAAATGTACGTTCTGCCGGCATCGTGTCGATAAGGGAATTACGACTTCATGTACGAATACCTGTCAGGGCATGGCAAGGAATTTCGGTGATCTGAACGACAAAAAAAGCAAGGTCTATAAACTTGCCAAGGAATTTAAATTGCTCGAAAACAGGGACAAGTCAACCCTGCTTCCGGAAGAAAAGACTATGCCTCACGTATTTTATATAGACCCGGATGGTGTGTTAGCGCACTACAATAAGAAAATTACAAAAGAGACAAAATTGCGGGAGTTTACATCCTGGTTTGAATAATGAATAACGAAAATACAGAAAGGAGGAAATAAAATGGCTAATGTAACACGACGAAATTTCATACAGCTGGGCATCGCAAGCGGAGCCCTCCTTGCTGCCGGAGAAGGTATTGTATTCCCTGCTTTAGCTGGTGCAGTAAAGTTAGATAAAGGCGGCAAGGATTTCAACTTTAAGACGGATGCAGAGAGAACAGCCATTCCAACTGCATGCTGGTCATGTTTTACCAGGTGTGCGGCTATCGGTTTTGTGGAGGATGGCAAGCTTGTTAAAATCGAATCCAATCCTAATTCTATCAGAACCGAGGGCAAAATGTGTGCAAAAGGACAGTCAGGTCCCAACGATATCTATTTCCCGGACAGGATACTCTATCCAATGAAACGTGCAGGCAAACGCGGTGAGGGTAAATGGAAGAGGATTTCCTGGGATGAGGCTATTACAGAATTATCAGGACGGCTAAAAAAGCTCCGTGACGACGGTAATCCAGAGAAATTCATGTTCCACTATGGCATGATGGAGGCAAGTTCTAGAAAACTGATGAAAAACGTTTTCCTTGATACGTACGGCACAGGGACGATAGGAAACCATACCTCTACAAGCACGAGCGCAAAAAAGACAGCGCAGGAACTGACGTGGGGCGAGTTCTTCGATAACTGGGACTTTGACAATACCAAGTTTGTCATGAATTTTGGAAGTAACGTGCAGGAGGCCCATATCAATCATGTACCTTGCTCAAACAGGCTGATAAAGGCAAGGGTTGAAAACGGTGTAAAGAGTGTTACCTTTGATGTGAGATTTTCAAATACCGCGGCAAAGTCAACTGAATGGATACCAATCAAACCGGGAACCGATGGAGCAGTTGCCCTCGCTATGTGTAATGTGATAATGCAAAACGATCTTTATGACAAGGATTTCTTTACATTCATCAGGGCTAAGGAGAATGTCAATCTCTCTATAGACGAAAAGGTATCTGCTTTGAAATCTCACCTCTCCCGATATACACCTCAATGGGCGGAAAAAGTAAGCGGTGTGAGCGCCGCTAAGATCGAATCTCTCGCAAAAGAATTCGCAAAGACAAAGCCTGCAGTAGTAATCAGCTTTAGAGGGGCAATAGCCCATTACAACGGTGTCGAAAACGAACGTGCTATCCAGATGCTTGCTGCAATAACAGGCAACATTGATAACCCAGGCGGAAGATGCAGAGGTGTGCGAGCCAGATGGGAATATCCAAAGGGGCCGAAAGATAAACCGGAGACAAAGAGACTGGATATAATTGACGGCAAAGGCGCAGCCCTACCGACTCACAACATGGGACACCAGGTATTTAAGATGATCAAGGAAGGCGGTAATGGAAGACCTGAAGTATACATGTGGTACTGCTATAACCCTGTGTATGTGAACGGCGAAAGCACGGAGAATGCAGAGGTTCTGAAAGACGAAAAGATGATCCCCTTTACAGTGGCTTCAACTATTGTCTATGACGAATCGAGCAAACTCGCTGATTTGATCCTGCCTGATGCCACCTATCTCGAAAGATGGGACTGGGAAGACAATGTCTCCCCCACTCAGATTCCAGAATACTATATCCGACAGCCCCTGGTAAAGCCGCTTGGGGAGGCCAGGGATTTTGGAGACGTGGTGATTGAGATTGCAGAGAAAATGGGCATGCCTTTAGGTGTTGGCAGTTCTAAAGAGGAGTTTGTAAGGAAATCCTGCGAGATGACTCCCGGTGTAAAGGAGGCAGGCGGCTTTGAGTACATGAAGAAGCAGGGTGTGTGGCATGACCCGAATGAAAAACCTCGTTATCATCTATACAGGGAAGAAGTAAAGACTGACGGTGCAATTCTTGATGAAGCAACGGGCGTATACTGGAGAGGAAAAGCAGGTGAAGATTACACCAAGACCAGAAATGCATACAGACAGTATGTTGGCCAGAAAATAGGAGACAAGGTCTACAGAGGCTTTTATCCTGACAAGCTCAATAAGACTGGTTACTTTGAGCTTTACTCCGCGCTTATGAAAGAAAAGGGCTTTGACCCTCTTCCAACCTGGATGCCGATACCTGAGCATGAGAACATGAAGCCTGATGAGCTGATTCTTGCTACCTATAAAGTCGCCATTCATATCCTCTCAAGGAGTTCACACCGTAAATGGCTAAGCGAGGTTTACCATGACAATCCAGGATGGATCAATCCTAAAACCGCAGCTACACGGGGTATCAATGATGGAGACAAAATCAAGGTTAAATCAAGAGTCGGAGAGATTATAACCAGAGCACGTGTTACCGAAAAGGTTATTCCCGGAGTCATAGCCATCTCCTTTCATGCAGGACGCGAGGAAAGCGGAAGATACGGATCAGGCAATAAGTCACCGGAGGCACATGATAATGACCCGGATCTCCAGAACAAGTTCTGGGATACATATGGTGTAAATTCAAACAGGATTATCCCCAACTCTTCTGACCCAATAAGTGGCCAGCTGTGCTGTATGGATACGGTTGTAACAGTGACAAAAGCATAGGATTACTCCAAACAATGGGCATTAAAGAGAAGGAGTTAAAGATTGTTATCAAAATATGCATACACGTCAGTGGAGGACAAATTTAACAATTAACTCAAATAATGCAGAGTCGATTCGACCTCAAAAATACCCGTCATACCTCCCCCTTTGGAAAAGGGGGATTTAGGGGGATTTTATAATGATAACGTCCTATAAATCCCCCCTCTCCCCGTATAGGGGCGTTGCATCAACGGCGAAAAGCCGCGTTGCGGCCTCGCCGCTTTACGCGGGGCTTTACGCCCCACTTTAATAAAGTGGGGGAAATATATAATTAATATTGCGTTTAAGGTATCGTCCCGACACATCGGGACATTATTTAAAATGCATTTTTGGGCTGAAGAAATGACGAAAAAAATGATCGAAACAGCAAGACAACGAAGCAATATTTACGGACTGCTTGCACTTGTTTACCGCAAAGAGGTGACAAAGACACTATTAAGGCATTTAAAAGACCCGGAGTTCCTTTCTGTCTTGTCAAACATGGGAGCTAGGCTGGAGGATGATTTTTTGAAAAGGCCCGAGGACGAATTAATAGAAGACCTTTCGATAGAATATACAAGACTGTTCTTAGGGCCTGGTAAGCATATCTCTCCCCATGAATCTGTTCATCATGAGAGAGGTGACGGAGATTGGGGCCAATTGTGGGGCAGGGCAACCGTTGAGGTAAAAAAATTTATTGAAACAGCAGGGCTTAAATATACGTCCAGTTACCCAGGATTACCTGACCACATCAGCGTTGAATTTGAATTCATGAGGGAAGTTACCAGGCGTGAAGCACATGCCCTCGAAGAGAATGATAATGATGGGCTGCTCTCTTGTCTGATGATGGAGAACAAATTTATCGAAGACCATCTCTTAAAATGGGTTCCCATCTTTTGTGATAAGATCATCTCTGAAGCGGAATTGTCTTTTTACAGGGAAATAGCAAAAATAACAAAGCTTTTTATTGAATTTGAAAAAGAAGAATTGAAGGGATATATATCAGTTTTATTTTAGATTTTATTTATCGCAGTCTGAGGTCTGCTGTCACTTTATCCTTATGGCATGTGATACATATTTTAAAAATTGGGCCACTTATACGGAACGTTGAATTCCCACTTGCTCCTTCTGCCTCAGATCTTTCAGTTTGACCAGCCAGACGAACCCTGTATTTCTCACTAGCCCCTTTTGCGGCAGATTTCTCATAAGGTATTACTCCTCTTTCATGTGGATTATGACAGGTAGCACACATAATTTCCCCTTTGAAATTTAGCGGAAGTATTATATCGAACTCTTTTTCTGATGCTTTCATCATTGCCAGCATCTCATTGGATGGCTTGCATATGTGATTTGCATTTACAGGATGTGCATGGTCATACACTTTACTGTGACATCCCAGGCACAGCACATCAAGACTTCTAATGAATTTAATTTCCGGACGATGGATTGTAAATGTTGCACGTTTTTCATCAGGCTTTTCCGGATGGCAGTATAAACACTTTTCTCTGATAATATCTCCTGTTTCATTTAACTGGTTATGAGGATCGAAAATCTTATATTTATTTTTTTGATGGCACTTAGAACAGATATCTTTTTTTTGAAGGGAGGCTTTTTTTTGAAATTTCCTTACAGTTCTCTTGTGAACTTTATGCCATCCCCACTTTCCTCTATAGGAAGGATCTATTTCATCGTTTTCAGTATCATTCTGAGTAAATCTGACAGGTATTATTTTACCTCTCTCTTGTGCGGATAATGTATTGCTCATAGGAATCATTATTATGAGTAGGAGAATTGATATTGTGCGATTCATTATCACGCCATTAATCCAAACAATACATTTCAGATAATGCAGGCTTTGTGTCCCGATGCATCGGGACGATACCTTGGAAATTCGTAATCCATGTCCGTAGTACGTGTCCGTAAAAAACGGATAACGGACACGTTTCACGATAATATAAGAAATACAGTTAAATTTTGTATTTTAAGAGCAAAAATAATGCCAATATATAAAATTAAAAAATAACTTTATTTTTAAGTAGTTGCATGTGATCAATTATGTTCTTAATGTCTAAAAAATATCCAGGATGTATATTCTCTATACAAAAAAATAGAATGTCATTAAATTTCTATATCCTTCCACTTTATTAAATACATGACAACAATCCCTACAAAAAATGCGATTCCCATATTAGTTGTTGCAAGACCGATACCTGCAATCATTAATGCTACGAAAAGGTCTCTCTTTTCTTTTACATCTCTTATCAGCAAAGCCAGTTCAAGCCCTGCATATAGAAGAAGTATACCCAGAACAGCATTGGGGATTGATGACAGAAGAGATATCCCTATCTTGCCAAAGACAAGGGCAATCAGCACAAAAATAGCCCCGATCATTACATTAGAACCACCTGTCCTTGCACCGAATCTGTAGTGTGCAGCAAGACCGCCTGCACCATGACACATAGGCATCCCTGCAATTGATCCCGTAACGATGTTCGTAAGACCCATGCTTGTAGCAAATCCACGATAACTTACCCTCTTGGTACTCTCTCCTTTACCAAAAAGGGAAAAACATGTATCAGCGGTGCCCATTACCGCATTACCCAGGGTTAGAGGTATCTGGGGAATTACAAGAAGAATAAAGGCGTTCACGAAGTCATCCATAGTGGGTTTGAAGACTTTAATCGGTGCAGGTCCTAATGAGAGGCTGACACCTTCCAGTGCTCCGCTTAACACGCCGATAACGATTCCCGTGAATACTATTACGATGGCTGCTGGAAAGCGTTTGCTCGATATCAACATAAGTACAATGACAAATCCTAAAATACCGATTACTAGATTGAAAGAGATGCCTGTAAAAGAAATAACCGCACCGGATTTTTGGATAAAAAGCTCAGGTTTTTGGATAAAACTGATTCCTTTCGTGATAAGGATAAGTCCAAGCCCTAACTGTATACCCCTCATGATTGGTTTTGTAAAGAATTTAGCTAGCCAGTCAATCAAACCGGTAAAGGATAAAAATAGTAAAATTGCCCCAAAAGTTATACCTGATGCCGCTATAATCGGCAAGGTTATCTTCGCAGGATATGCAATAGCAATTGCTGATACCACCTTTAACGGCTGTACAGGTATGGGGAGTTTATAATAGATACCACTGACGATATAAAAAAGACCAACCATCAAAAGCACAGAAGTTACACCAAGACCGGTAATAACTATTAGTGCTACAGAAAGCGGAATTAATGTACCAAGGTCTCCCAGAGAGCCTGCAAACTCTACCCTGTCAAACTTAAATGAGCCAATCTGCATATATAGAATCCCTACCCCACCGTCAGATAGTCCTTTCAGTCTTCTTTACGCGCAATGTCATAAGAGTATATATCATTTTGAAAAATAAAAGTTAATATAATGATTTTAAATAAATTTTTTTATTTGCAACTTGACAGTCTCATATGATAGTAATATATAAATATTAAATAAATATTTTTAGAAAGGAGGAATTATGGCTAATTATATTGCCTTAAGTACTCTTACTGATGAGGGAAGAAAGACCATCAAAAAAAATCCGGACAGGATTAAAGAAGTAAACAGGGAAATTGAGGCTATGGGTATTAAGGTATTGGAACAGTACGCAGTGCTCGGCCCATATGATTTTGTAACATTACTTGATGCCCCCAATAATGAGACTGTTTTAAAAATGTCTGTCGAACTCGGTTCAAGAGGCACGGTTCAGATGATCACCCTGCCGGCTCTCTCAGTAGATGAGTTTATAAAAACCCTGAAATAAAATCATAATAGGTGATAGGGGACGCGTAACGGGTAACGAGTTAAAGTATTTATTTAACCTGTTACTCGTTACTTATGACAAATTGTTTTTCTAATTCCCTGCAACTGGTTGAATTTATTGACAATTATTGGCTATTGACAAGCAGAATATTTGATTTTATCCACTTGTTCTGGCATGCTAAATATATGAGGATAATGGGGCTTGATGTTGGTGATAAATACATAGGCGTAGCGGTGAGTGATGGCCTTGGGCTCACAGCTCAGGGGATAGACACTATAAAAAGGAATAACTATATATTAGCGTTAAAAGAGATTATCAAGGAATATCATGTAGAATCAATTGTAGTTGGACTCCCCAAAATGCTTAACGGCACCATTGGTATTCAGGGTGAAAAAGTTATTCAATTTACAGATGAATTAAAATCATCCATTCCCTTACCAGTCTCCTTCTGGGACGAAAGATTGAGTACGGTGAGCGCTGAAAGGGTTTTATTAGAGGCTGATGTGTCCAGGAAGAAAAGAAAGGGTCTTCGCGACAAGGTCTCAGCAGTAGTTATCCTTCAGAATTATCTCGATAGTGTAAAACAATGAAAAAAATATTTTTTCTTATCATACAGATAGTTTCTGTGGTGACCGGTTTTGCCATCTTGGTAAGTCTTGCCTTTTTTATTCATATCTCAACACCTGTTTCGTACAAGGAAATCTGGAAAGAGATTGAAATTCCAGAAGGAGTAAGTTTTAAGAAAGGAATTGAGATTTTAGAAGATAATGGTATTATAAAAAGTAAAATTACCTTTCTCTTACTGGGCAGAATAACCAATACCGATAGGCAATTAAAAGCTGGATTCTATCATCTCAGTGCCTCTATGATCCCGGTGCAGATCTTTAAAGATCTAATTGCGGGCAGGACAGTTCAATACAGTATTACAATCCCTGAGGGTTCAACTCTGGAAGATATCAGAAAGAAATTTAAAGGTACAGGTCTTATTGACAAAGAATCTTGGCAGCTCGTTTACGATAAGGATTTTCTTGATTCTCTTGAAGTACATGCTCCAAGTCTGGAAGGTTATGCATATCCTGATACCTATAATTTTCCAAAGGGAACAGAGCCAAGAACTATCTTTAAAATTATGGTTCAGAGGCTCATGGAGAATTTTAAAGAACCCTTAAGAAGAAGGGCTATAGAACTCGGTATGACTGAAAACGAGGTCTTAACTCTTGCTTCGATTATTGAAAAAGAAGCGATATATAATTTTGAACGGCCCTTGATATCAGCTGTTTACCACAATCGTTTAAAGAAAAAAATGAGACTCCAGGCTGATCCTACAGTGCTCTATGGAGTAAAAGAGAGATGGAAGCGGATTCGATACAGGGATTTAAGGAGGGTCACACCATATAACACCTATATAATTAAAGGGTTACCACCGGGTCCGATTGCATCTTCCAGTATAATGTCCATAAAGGCCGCACTTTATCCTGCAAAAGTTAATTATTTATATTTTGTCTCGATGAATAACGGTAAACATCATTTTTCCTTCACCGGGGAAGAGCATGAAAAGGCGGTAGACGTCTATCAGCGCAACAGCTATAATAAAACCCAAAATGGCAAAAAAAAAGTCAACTAGACAGATAAGACTCGGAGGTGTAAAAATCGGGGGAAGCGCACCTGTGGTCGTCCAGTCTATGACAAAAACCGACACCCGTAATGTATTTTCCACTGTAGCTCAAATAAAAAGGCTACAGGCTGCTGGCTGCGAAATAATAAGAGTTGCAGTCTTGAATGCAGAAGCTGCTCAGGCCATAAGATCCATAAAGAAAAAGATAAAAATTCCCCTTATTGCCGATGTCCATTTTGATCACAGACTTGCTCTTGAGTCAGTAGCAAATGGAGCGGATGGATTAAGGATAAATCCTGGGAATATCGGCAGCAAACTGAAAATAAAAGAAGTTGTAAATGCTGCAAAAGATAAAGGAGTTCCAATAAGGATAGGGGTTAATGCAGGATCTCTGGAAAAAGAGCTGTTGAGAAAATATAAACATCCATCTGCAAAGGCACTTGTTGAAAGTGCAGGAAGGCATATAAAAATCCTTGAAGACATGAAATTTACCGCCATTAAAGTCTCTCTTAAGGCATCCGATGTTTTGAAAACGATTGAGGCTTACCGCCTTTTTGCTGAGAAATTCAGATACCCTCTTCATATCGGTATTTCAGAGGCAGGTCCTGTTTTCTCAGGAACCGTAAAGAGTGCTGTTGGTCTAGGAATACTTCTCTCAGAAGGTATTGGAGACACAATAAGAGTGTCATTAACTGCAGAACCTGTTGAGGAAGTAAAGGTTGCTTATGAGATTTTGAAATGTTTGCATTTGAGGCAAAAAGGTCCGGAGCTGATTTCCTGCCCTACGTGCGGTCGATGTCAAATAGATATAAGGGGAATTGTAGATAGTGTTGAAAAGAAACTTGTTGATATAAAAAAACCCGTTAAGGTAGCTGTCATGGGATGCGTGGTAAACGGCCCGGGAGAAGCACGGGAAGCTGACATAGGAATTGCAGGTGGAAAGGGCATGGGTATCCTTTTTAAACAAGGCAAAGTCGTGAAGACTCTAAAAGAACGAGAACTTTTCAGTACGTTAATAAGAGAGATCAAGAAGCTGTAAAAATATAAATTGCGCCGCAGCAGAACCGCGAGGTATGAAAACAAAAAAATATGTATCTTTAATTAAATGCTATAATTGGGCACAATAACGAACGCTTTCATTTTCATGGTCATTATATCTGCTTTTATATTTAGTAAATGTCCTGACCACTTTTCCTTGTTGGAACGTATATTCTTTAAGTGCCTCTTTCTTATGTTTTTTCGCATTTTCTATTTTATGTTCATATCCCTTTAAACTTTCGATTAAACAATTGAGTATATTTGTTGCAATATCAATAATCTGATTTTCCGAGAAACCTTTTTTTCGCAAAATCCGATAAAAAACCTTTGCAACAACCCTTGCTCCCTTTTTTGTATCCTTTGCTGCAATGTTTATTACTTTGTCAATGTTCGAATAATTCATAACATCACCCCCTGTACATTTTATTTTCGTTTGCCGCAATAATTGCTGCTCCCAATGCCCCGATAATTTGTGGATTATCGGGAACTAAAATTTTCTCCCCAACACCTCTTTCGAGAGCACGAACTACACCACCATTAAGTGCTACTCCTCCTGACATAGCGATTGGTGTAATAATCTTTGGAGATAACTGCCTCAATAAAGTAATAGTCCTGGTCACAACCATTTCATGAATACCCCTTACGATATCATCTGCTGAAGAGCCTCTGGCAATTAAGCTGACGACTTCTGACTCTGCGAAGACAGTGCACATTCTGCTCAGCGTTAAAGACTTTTTTGCATTAGCGTCATAGTCGCTTAAATCTTCCAATCCAATTCCTAACGCATTTGCCATTGCTGCAAGGAACTTGCCGGTTCCAGCAGCGCATGCATCATTCATCCGAAAGCGCGCTTCGTCACTCAAAATAACTTTTGTATCCTGTCCGCCAATCTCAACGATTGTCTTGACTCCGGGAAATAGATATTTCATCCCTTCATTATGGCAAGTGATTTCTGTTATTACTTTATGGGCAAAAGATACATTTTCGCGACCTACGCCTGTAGCAACAACGCTTTTACAACTTCCTATTTTTAATCCACCCGCTGTACTAAGAGCCTCTTTGCTCGCCCTTTCTATAGCTTTTCTATTGTCAGAGCCAGTAGGAATAACACTGGATCCCAATATATTTCCTTTTCCGTTTTGACTAAATACCACAACCTTGATTGAAGAAGATCCTACATCAATTCCCATGTAGCATTCTTTATCAGCAGCCCAAGGGAGTATGTTTAATTTCCTTTTATCAGGTGTATCATAACTATAAATGGATTGTCTGGCTTTTAAACCTTCCAGAAAGGCATGAAGTCTTGTTCTCACCAGTTCGCTGCGTTCATCGACCAGACAATCACTGCTCAGATTCAAAATAGGCAATCCTTTTTTTTGATTTAAAAACTCGGAAACTACAGGAAAGGTATTTTTGGTCCATTCACAATTTTCATGAGAGAAATGAATTGCTCCATCTACCTTAAACTTTTCTGCAAGATTATCAAGGTCTTTTGCACGCTTTAATGACGTTCTATATTGTCCACCACCCGAAAGAATTTCCCTGGCAAGGCTCTTATAGGGATTTGAAGGGTCCACTTCACTTCGCGAAGGATAATTTACTTCCTCGAAAGCAATCACAGCGTTATGCTCTTCCAGTATGTCAAATATTTTATTGTCGTAATAAGGTCTAAGATGGAGCCAGAGCAGCCTCAATTTTTCTTTGGGAAGATCATTATTATTTCTTTCTACTCTCGCTTTGAGTTCTGAATAGAGAAGACTATAGATTTCCACAATCTCTTCAGAACCCCAGGTTTGTGACAGAACCGTAGCATAATCGAGGGCTTCTCTACTTGGCATTGGGGAAGGCACGGTCTGCCGCAGCTCCTCAATCTTTTTCCAGTACCAGGCTGCCTGATTTGAGAACTCAATTACCTTTGGAAGTCTTTCTTTTTCTACTTCACTTACACTTATTCCAGTCTTTCTGCATAGTAGAGCCGTTAGACGTCTAAACTGGTTAGCAACATACTCAACAGACTCTGCACTGCTATCCAACGGTATATTCAGATAGAAATAATCACTTCCATAAAATCTACTGACATCATGGAGAATGGAACCTATTCCATTACAGAAGCTGGGAGACCCTATAACGAGATCCGGTGTTGGCATTATTCCCTCATGTACTCCTCCAATTGTAGTTTTTAAGAAGGAGCATAATTTAGGTTCATATTGATTTTCTTCAGCTTTCTGAATAGCATTTCTTATTGCCGGTTGACACTGGGCAACTGCGGAACAGGACATTTCAGGGGTAAAAGGCAGGGCACCTGCAGCATAAAGAATTTCTGATGGTACCAGGAAACTTCTCCAGGCAACTACAGTATTTGGATTGTAGGCACTCAGTAGCTGTCTGGCAATCAAGGCCGTCCGTTTGTCAGTTGATTTTAACAGTCTGCTTTTTTTCTCTCTCTGCTCTTTACCTCCATATTTTAAAGCTTTCAAAAATTTCTTCTTTTGGTCTAATCGGGTATGACTTCTTCTGTTGCTGAGAAGTTCTTTTTTGTTCTTTGAGCAGAAGTTGAAAGTGTTTTGACTACTTAATGTGCTTATTGTTTCCATATACATTTTTCTTTTTTCCTTTACGTTTTGTTATTTGCTGTTTCCCTAATAGACGTTACAATTCGGAAAATCTTGCATAAAACATTTTTAAAATTTTGTATTAAAGTTTTCACATGATTCATAATACCTATAAACAGAAATGCAATATTTCCTTTTTTCAGCTAATATTGCTTTATTTATCGGGACTTCCTTTTTATTTCTCCCTATATATTTAAGAATCTTTTCTATTCGTGCCCTTCATCTAAAATTAGACGGACATTGTATCGTTATGTTTATTCATAGAACAAATCTAATGCCAGATTAATGCAAACTTATGAGTATTAACCCCAGATAATGCAGGCATTGCTCAATAAATTATTTAACTCGATAAATTTATTATTAAATTGTGCATATGGCTTTGAATAAAAGTATTCAAACTCGATCAATTAATATTGCGTTTAAGGTATCGAAAAATAATTTATTTCACAAAGCCTGCACTATTTTAAATGCATTTTTTGGGTTAATAGAAATTTTTACTTTCAATGAGTTAATGTGTATTTGGAAGATTTTTTATGATAAGCTGAATGTCTTTACTAATTTGTTATTATGCAAAAGCTGTGTGTACTTAAAAAGCTATATAGGAACAAATATGTTGAAATTGTTAATTAAATAAGGAATGGATATGATATCAATTTCTACTTGAGATGATATCAAATTTACCATATACTTCATATGTGGAGATATAAAATATGCAGGACAGTTGTATATCTGTAAGACGAGCTTTTGAGATGCATTTTTTGGGTTAAAGGCAAGGTGAAGTGGGAAGGAAATCCTGAAGAAATGCGAAAGGGAAGAAGTGGTTAAAGAGGAAACATGGACGTCATTAAAACTATAAAAGAGATGCAGGCTTTGAGCCGGAAGCTCCGTGCTGAAAAGAAGACCATAGGTTTTATTCCCACAATGGGGGCATTGCATGAAGGTCATTTAAGTCTTGTCAGAAGATCAAAACAAGAAAATGACATAACTGTTGTCAGCATTTTTGTAAACCCAACTCAATTTGGACCAAAAGAGGATTTTGAAAGATATCCGAGAGATAGAAAAGGAGATTTAGATAAACTATCATCTCTTGAGGTTGAGGCTGTTTTCATGCCTGAGAACGGCGAGATGTATCCGGAGGACTTTTCTGCATCAATCGATATTGGGAATATAGGCAGGATGCTCTGCGGTCTTTCAAGAGAGGGGCATTTCAACGGCGTGGCAACCGTTGTTGCCAAGCTTTTTAATATCGTAATGCCTGACAGGTCCTATTTCGGGCAAAAAGACTTTCAGCAGACAGTGGTGATAAAGAAATTAGTAAAGGATTTAAATTTTAATATCGATATTGTTGTCTGTCCTATTATGAGGGAATCTGACGGCCTGGCTATGAGTTCAAGAAACACGTACTTGAATCAAGAAGAAAGAAAAGCAGCGCAATTATTATATAAGGCATTACAGTATGGAGAAAAGCTTATATTATCTAAGGGTGTTGATGCATCATCAGTTAAATCAAATATTGAAAAACTGATTCAATCTGAATCGCTTGCTCACATCGATTATGTGGATATTGTCAATCCACCAAACCTTGAGACAATGCAGACCATTGTATTACCTGTGGCTATTTGCCTTGCTGTTAAAATTGGAAATACGAGGTTAATAGATAATATAATAGTTGACAAAAGATAAGAAGGGATTTGTTCAGAAATAATTTTTGTCTGTTTATTAAATAGCCTTTTCATATCTTCAACGTAAAAGCTAAAATATCAAAAAGGGTTCAAGAACCTTATTTTATAAATCCCCGAAAAAACTGCTTAAGTAATAATATGACTGATAAAGATCAAGACGTGAGAGTCCTTCCATTGAAAGACCGCAGGGAAGAAATACTTCCGCTTGCA
>CAYFXR010000150.1:0-14272 GCA_964347155.1 uncultured Nitrospiraceae bacterium
CTGGTACTCGGTGGAGTACTTATTATTGTTGGCGGATTTTTTGATATGTTCGATGGAATTGTTGCGAGGATAAATAACCGATCAACAAGTTTTGGTGCTTTTCTGGATTCAGTTCTTGACAGATATTCAGACTCTTTTTTACTACTTGGTTTTACATGGTACTTTTTCAAGATTAACTCAATAACAGGCGCATTTTTAAGTCTTGGTACGATGATCGGGGCATTAATAATAAGTTATACAAGGGCACGGGCGGAAGGTCTTGGAAAAGACTGTCATACCGGACTTATGGAAAGACCGGAAAGAGTTATTCTTATGGCATTTGGGGCAATAACAGGGTGGGTGTTCCCTGTGATGTGGATAATGATAGTACTGACACATGTCACAGTCATTCAGAGGATCTATCATGTATGGAGGATAATGAAATAATCGTAATCCGTGTCTGTCGTCCGTTATCCGTAATTTCATACTGTCTTTACGGGTCACGGTTCACGAACACGAATAACGTTTTGTTAGAATTCTATTCCCTTCCTCGCCTTCACCCCTTTTTTGTAAGGATGCTTTATCATGCGCATCTCTGTTACATAATCTGCAAGCTTTATGAGCTCTCTTGGTGCTCCCCTTCCGGTGAAAATAAGTTCGAGTCTTTCAGGCTTAGCCGCGATAATTTTCTTTGCATCCCTCATGGTTGCAAAACCACAGCCGATAACAGTATTGAACTCATCCATAATAATAAGGTCATATGAGTTGGTTTTTATCTCTTTTATAGAACGAGTTATTGCCTTTTTGATTGATCCCTTAAGTTGCTGAAGTTTTACTTTTGGATCAAATAGAGGAGTGGTTTGACCTTTAAATTTTATTATTTTTATGCCTGTTTTTTTTGCAGAGACAATCTCACCGGAATTTTTGGTTCCGCTTTTCAGAAATTGTAGTATCAGGACATTCTTGCCATGACCTGCAGCCCTTTTGGCAAGACCAAAAGCAGCGGTGGTCTTGCCCTTACCCTCACCTGTATATACGTGTATTAATCCTTTAGCCATAAAAATAGCGATAAGCAGTTAACTGTTAGCAATTAGCTTAATGTATGATCAATTCTTAAGAAAGCTTATCTCTTAATGCGTTTAGCTAATAGCTGTTTTTTTGGAGCGGGCGACGGGATTCGAACCCGCGACCTTCAGCTTGGGAAGCTAACACTCTACCACTGAGTTACGCCCGCATACAGAAAATATTTTATATTGACTGTAATGCTCATTGCAAGCATTGCACAAGTTTGAATTGTCTATATTTTGTATTTACCTAGAGGATAGATTGAGGTTCCGTCTAGAATGAAGAGTATGGAGCTTATTGGTTTGGGTGCTGAAACTCTGAGTAGAGAGGCATATGGATTTGGGCAGTAGGCATAGCAAACAAGTTCAGTCTCATGGTATTCTGTCAGAGAAGAGGGTGAGGGCTGTTAAGCCCTCACCGCCTAAGTTTTTCTTCTTTTCCAGTAATGTAGGCCTGTTAATATTGTTCCGCCGATAACAAAAAGGATAGAACTTATTGGCTCAGGAACAACGGCTACATTCACACTAAATTCTCCTGTACCACTTGCCCAGTTATAATCAGGTGATGGACCTGGTAGTGCAGCCTGAAAGCCGATATTTGAAACGTGGTTATCGTTTATAACTCCTTCAGTTGTAAAGTCGAGGGTAAGGGTAGCTGTTGCGCCGGGATTCAACCATGTCCAGCCGTTTTCATAGAATTTGTTTGGTTCATTGACTGGTGGGTCTGTCCAACCTGTATTCATGAACAAATTTACATGAATTGGTCGAGTATTGGGATTATGAAACCTTAATGCATAAGAGTCATAGCCGCTTAAATCGCCCAAGCCGCCACCATCGATAGGCATGCTGGAAATGCCAAAGCCTGCGTTATCATAGTATCCACTATCATCGTAATCAAAACTGTCTCCAATACCTGCCTTGGATTCATAACCGGTAGAATAAAGAGTGTATGTTACCCATCCTGCATAGGCAGTATTGCTACGGCCGGTTTCAGAAGTAGTAGCACTAAATCCCTGATCAATGAAATGCGGGCTGTATAAGTCGCTGTTAGGAATAGTGTAGGTTGCTGCATCTGCGTAACCGTTCATGAATAGAAGTAAAGCAACAACAAGAAACCATAATATTTTTTTCATTTTTTCACCTCCTTTCTTTTGTGAATTTCAGAAACAAAAAAACTGTCCCCTTCTTTCGGAGGATTTGAATTTCTCGGGCAAATATTAATTGCCTTGTTAAAAATTTAGGGATTTATTATTTTATATTGAATTGATAGATAATACGTCAGCAAAAGTATGTATTTTTGTACAGGAAACTAGGTATTTTTGTACAGAAAAATGTGTATTTTTAAAATAAATGCAGTATCTTGATAAAAATTTATATTTTAAAAAAAGGAAGGCTTGCTGTAACATGAACTTGATTGCTCAATATTGTGTCAATCTTATGCACTTATGATGTGCTTTCAGTAAGCAATCCCGAAAATATTGCACATCTGACCAGGTCTGCAATTTTACGTTTATCGAGTTTTTGCATTATCCTTGTCCTATGGGTTTCAACTGTTTTTTTGCTTATGAACAGTCTTTCGGCTATCTGTTTATTTGAAAGTCCGGTAGCAATTAATTTCAGGATTTCACGTTCTCGCTGGGTGAGATTCTCATGAATTCTGGTTTTGATATTATCGTTAGATTCATATTCATTAATTCTTATTATATTTTCCTTTTCCGGCCTATTTTGATTAACATTTATGAAGATCCCTGAAATTAACCGCTTCTCCCTTAATTCTATGATACTTGAACTAATTAACACGGGGATCTTTTTACCGCTTTTGTGACATACAAGTAGATTTTTTGAAATAAACTTGCCATGTTTAATATGTCTTTGATATAAATTCAAGTACCTTTCATTTTCCTCTTTTGGATGCAGTTGTGTGCAGTGCATGCCCACAAGCTTATCAGCTGAAATTCCGATAAGTTGTTCTGCTTTTTTATTTGTATCAAGAATAATTCCTGTTTCTGCATCCACCAAAAAAAATGCTTCGTTAGCCGTTTCAAATATCTCTCGATATTTCTCTACGGATTCTTTCATATTATCTTCTAAATGCCTGATGTCGGAGATGTCAGTTATTTCGAAAATGAGCATTGACAAAGACTCCTCGTAACCAGGCGGAACAGTCAAGTTAAAGAGAATATGCCTTTCCTCCCCTCTGCATGTCAGGGCTACTGATTGACTATTAAATTTAGTTTTGCCTTCTGACAAGGTTATGAGTATTTGCCTGAAAACGTCATATGATTCTTTGTTGTAAATGAAATGAAAGTCTTGGGAGAGTTTTTCTATACTCTTGGCGTGGTAAAAATTTAAGGCAGCTTCGTTAACATAAACGAATTTCAAATTGTTAGCTAAAGAGATTACATCTTCAGGTTTTTTCTTTAAATATGCTCTGAAATCCTGAATACCTTTAATCCTGAGGCTGTCAATGTATTGTTTTATTTCTGAAAAATTTACTTTAAGTATAGGAGTTTGAAGGTATTTGGATGTTTCGTAAAAGCTTCTTGTGAGCCCCTTTTTCCCCACCTTTTTCCTGCCTATTGCATCAAATGAATAAAACGTGGATATAGTTAAAATTAAATAAATTTATTCATGATGTCAAGTAAAATATTTTTTATTGACTGAAACCGATCAACAGATAAAGTTTGACTAAACTTGCAGACAGAAGATTATAGAAAAGTTTGGAGACAGAAGTTTAGCATAATTATACGATTGGCGACTGCAATGGCTTGATAATGTCGGATTTTTTGAAAGATTTAGCCACGGTTAATGTCACCTTTTGTACAGAATTTGTGTATGGAAGTTGTCTGCAATAATACTTTTCATATTCTCTAAAGTATAAATCAAGCTCTACCTGTGTGCTTATGCCTATCCTTTTTAATTCCGCCAATATTTCTTTTTTTGAAAGAGTTTTCATTATGTTTAAAAGGGTATTAAAGTATAGAAAAAATCGAAGCAATTTTCTTGCCATTAGATAAGTATTTGATTTTAAAGAATAGTACTTTGAGAGATGATGAACAAGTGTAAAATAAATTAACACCATTTAAGATTACTTATAAGATATCAAAAATATTTATTTATTTTACAGACAGTTAACAAAAAACACTCTCTTTTAATAAAATTTTACACTGTCGAAATATTTTACATTTGTTATTTCAGGTTTTTTCTGTCATTGACCCGAAAACAGGCCATCATTCCCAAGACCCCGATCGGGAATCCATACCTATTTCCTGTATAGCCGCTTTTATTTTTCGTAGTATAACGGAAAACAGGTCGCGGGTATGACGTTAAAGGGTATTTTCATGCTCCTTTGTGGGCCGAAGGCTCGTGATACTTTTGTTTTTAAACACATCGTTTTTGTTATAATAAAAATCATGCTCGGGTTTTTAACAAAAATTGTAGGCACAAAAAATGAAAGAGAGCTTAAAAAGCTGTGGTCCATTGTTGAACAAATCAATTCTCTTGAATCCTCAATAACGTCTCTGAGCAACAATGAACTAAAAGCCAAAACAGATGAATTCCGCAACATGCTTAAAGATGGGGAGAGTATAGAAGACATTCTCCCTGAAACGTTTGCTGTTGTCAGAGAGACTTCCCGCAGGGTCCTTAATATGCGGCATTTCGATGTGCAGCTCATTGGAGGCATCGCGCTTCATCAGGGGAAGATAGCAGAAATGAAGACGGGTGAAGGCAAGACACTTGTTGCAACCTTATCGGTTTATCTGAATGCCCTTGACGGGAGAGGGGTACATATTGTAACAGTGAATGATTACCTTGCAAAAAGGGATGCGCAGTGGATGGGACCTATATATAACTTTTTAGGCCTTTCAGTTGGTATTATCCAGCACGACAACTCATTTCTCTATGATCCTGCATATCATGCGGAAGACAGCAGGCTTCAATACCTTAGATCTGTGGAAAGAAAAGAAGCGTATAATGCGGATATTACATATGGTACCAATAACGAATTTGGTTTTGACTATTTAAGAGATAATATGAGGTATCACATAAATGATTATGTGCAGAGAGAATTGAATTATGCAATTGTTGACGAAGTAGACAGTATTTTGATTGATGAATCAAGAACCCCTCTCATTATTTCAGGTCCCTCAGAGGAATCAACGGACAAGTATTACAAAATAGATAAGATAATCCCCAGGCTTAAAAAGGATGTTGATTACACCATCGATGAAAAGGCCAGAAATGCTATGCTCAGTGAAGAGGGCAATATAAAAGTGGAGAAGCTGCTTGGAGTTGGAAACCTCTACGATCCCGTTAATGTTGAACTGGTTCATCATGTTAATCAAGGTCTTAGGGCACATGCACTGTTTAAAAGGGATGTGGATTACATTGTCAAGGATAACGAAGTGGTTATCGTTGACGAGTTCACTGGCCGCCTTATGCCGGGGAGGCGCTGGTCTGACGGACTGCATCAGGCGATTGAAGCAAAAGAAGAGGTAAAGATAGCCAGCGAGAATCAGACTCTTGCCACTATTACTTTTCAAAATTACTTCAGGATGTATAATAAACTTGCCGGTATGACAGGTACTGCTGATACAGAGGCAGAAGAATTTGCAAAGATATACAACCTTGATGTGCTGGTCATTCCCACAAACATGCCGATGATAAGGACTGATAACCCTGATGTTATTTACAAGACTGTCAGGGCTAAATTCAATGCAGTTGTTGATGAAATAGAAGATTGTTATAAAAGGGGACAACCTGTTCTTGTCGGCACTATATCAATAGAGAAATCTGAACTTCTTGGTTCAATGTTAAAGAAGAAAAAAATACCTCACTCCATACTAAATGCAAAATATCATGAAAAAGAAGCTGAGATTGTTGCTCAGGCAGGAAGGAGCGGTGCGATAACAATAGCAACTAACATGGCGGGACGAGGTACGGATATAGTGCTCGGAGGCAATTCCGAAGGCATGGCAAAAGATATGCTGATAGACAAAAAGGACTACACGGATGATGAATACAATAAAGCCCTTGAAAAGGCCCGGGAGGTATGTGCAAAGAATAGAGAAAAAGTAATCGACGCGGGCGGTGTGCATATCCTTGGCACTGAAAGACATGAAGCAAGAAGAATAGACAATCAGCTCAGGGGACGTTCAGGACGGCAGGGGGATCCCGGAACGTCAAGGTTTTACCTTTCTCTGGAAGATGATCTTATGAGAATTTTCGGATCAGACAGAATCTCTGGTCTCATGGGGAAGCTGGGGATGGATGAGTCTCAACCTATAGAACATAGATGGGTGACAAAGGCAATAGAAACTTCCCAGAAGAGGGTCGAGGCACATAATTTTGATATACGAAAGCACCTGCTTGAATATGACGATGTTAACAATAAACAGAGGACGGAAATCTATTCCTTCAGGAGGGAAATTCTTACCAGTGAGAGTCTCAAGAAAAGAGTTCTTGAGATGGCAGAAAATGTCCTTGACGATATCCTCTCTATGTACTGTTCTGATGATAAGCACCCAGAAGAATGGGATACAAAAGGTCTTAGAGATGCCCTTTACAGTCAGTTCTCGATTTACCCCAAGATAGAGATAACAAACTTTGAAGATATTAGAAATAATCTCATCAATGGGATAAAACAGGCATATGAAAGTAAGGAAAATGAAATCGGGGCTGAAACATTCAGGTATCTGGAAAAGATGATTATGCTGCAGGTTGTCGACACCCAGTGGAAAGACCATCTCCTGAGTATGGATCACTTAAAAGAAGGGGTAGGCCTGAGAGGATACGGGCAGAGAGATCCCCTTGTGGAATATAAAAGGGAAGCATTTGAAATTTTTGCCGACTTAAGCAGTAGAGTTTCATCAGAAGTGTGTGCCAGATTGATGAAAATTCAGATTGCAAGAGAAGATACTGTTGAACGGCAATTTGCTCCTAAGCCTGCCAAGATGATATATGGCCGGGGAAGCGGAGGAGAAAGTACTAAACCTCAGACTGTTGTCAAGGATAAAAAGATAGGCAGAAACGATCCCTGCATATGTGGAAGCGGTAAAAAATACAAGAAATGCTGTGGAGTCAATGCGTAACATACTCCTCATAGATAAAGGCAATTCATCAATCCGCAATTTCAAAAGAACCCTTGCTCATAAGGGGTATCGCGTCGTTAGCGAAAAAAATCTTAAACAAGCGATACGTTCTCTAAAGAATAACAGTTTTGATTTAATCGCAATTGATAACTCCCTTACATTGGACGTGAGCAGTTTTACCAGATTAAGAAATCTTACATTCAACACACCGAAAATTTTTTTAACCCGTCAGCATTCTTTGAATAACGGGAATCTTTGGCTTAAAGAAAGATTTGCATTTCCTGTATGTGAACCGTTTTCTTTCAAGGAGTTCATATACTGGGTAGAAAGGCTTTTAACAAATAAATCTCTGGAAGATGAAAATAAGTTGCTGCAAACACATCTGATAACGAGGGAGAGAGAGTTAAAATTTTATGATAAAACAACAAGAAATTTAACCGCTATTTCTGATGTAAATAAAAATTTGATTTCTCTCATGGAAAAAATAAAGGTTTTGACAGGGGCTGCAGGATGGTCTCTTCTTCTTAATGATGAACCTTTTCTGGAAATAATACCTTTACGGTCATCAAAAAAAATACAGAAATTCAGGTTCAAAAAAGGAATTGGAATTGCCGGCTGTGTTCTGGAAAAAGGTATTCCATTCAACGTTCCTGATGTGTTGAAGGATACATGTTTTAATAAAAAAGCAGATAGTTTTTCAAATCTTAAAATAAAGTCATTGCTGTGTGCTCCACTGAAGATCAAAGGCAGGGTTGTAGGAGTTTTAAGACTCATAAACAAAAACGGTAAAGTTCCTTTTACAGATAATGACATGAACGTACTCATAAATGCTGCCAGTTTTGCTGCTGTGGCCATAGAGAGGGTATTCTTATATGAGAGATTGAAGAATGATGAACTGACGAATCTTTTTAATATGCGTTATCTGAACCAGGCAATCGAAATGGAAATAGAAAGGTCACGACGGTATAATGCAATTTTTTCAGTTATATTTATGGATCTCGATAATTTTAAAAAAGTGAATGAACTATTTGGACACATTGTTGGCAGCAGGGTGCTTGTTGAAATAGCTCAGATTCTACAAAAAAATTTAAGAAAGATTGATATTATCTCAAGATATGGTGGAGATGAATTTGTTATTATCATGCCTCAAACCCAGCGAGCAGCAGGCTTTCTGGTAGCTGAGAGACTCAGAAAGGTAATAGAAAGGAAAGTTTTCTTGAAACGAGAAGGCTTCTCAATCAGGCTAACAGCGAGTTTTGGGGTCGCGTCTTTTCCCGATAATGCCAGGGACAAGGAAGAATTGATCAAGATTGCTGATAATGCTATGTTCCGTGGCAAATTTTCAACTAAAAATATTGTCTTTGCAGCAAAGTAAGAAGTTGCAAGGACACAGATGCATTTTTTTGGCTTAACAGGAGACTGTAAAACGTTATGCTTGGATTGAAGTGGAAAACGTATCGACACGTTCTTGATCATATAACAGACGGTGTATATATCGTTGATTTGAATCGTACAATTAGATACTGGAACAGGGCTGCCGAATTATTGACAGGTTTTATCGCTGATGAAATGGTTGGAAAGTCCTTTCACGAAGGAAATATACAATATGAAGATGAAAGAGGAAACAAATTACAACCTTTCGAGTATCCTGTCTCACTCTGTTTCCAGGAAAAGAGAGTCATAAACAAGTTTTTTTTCATTAAAACAAAGGATACCGGTAAAATCCCGGTTGAAGAGAAAGCTGCTCCACTTTTTAACAAGGGGAAAATGACAGGGGTAATAGCCACATTCAAAGATATGACACATTGCATCCAGACGTTAACGTCGCGGCTTAAAACCGAGAGAAAAGAGAAAATAATTCCTATATGCAGCTGGTGCAAAATGATAAGAAATGACGATAATTATTGGGAACGGCTGGAGACGTATCTCACCAATGAGGGGTTTGGTATTTTTACCCATGGTATGTGTCCTTCATGTGCTGATAAGATTTTTGAGAAGAAAGTATATCTGGAGAGTTATCAGGATATATGCAAATCAATAAGTGTCAGTATTAGCCTTGATGAAGTACTAAAATTAATCACAACGAATGTTGTGAAAGTAATGAATGTAAAAGCCAGCTCTCTTCGGCTTCTCAATAAAGAATCAAAGCAGCTGGAGCTTGTGGCGTATTACGGTCTCAGCGAAAGATATGCTCATAAAGGTCCCGTGCCTTCTGATGCAAGTATCGATGATGCACTGGCCGGCAAATCTGTATCAGTATATGACTTAGCAGAACATAAGGATTCAAAATATTATAAGGAAGCCATAGAAGAGGAAATTAGAATAATATTATCCGTTCCTTTGCGTTTTGAAAAGGAAGTAATAGGGGTCCTCAGAATGTATACAACCGAACCTATGAAATATACTCAGGAAGACCTTAATTTTATATCAGCTATTGCAGAACAGGCCGCAATAGCAATTGTAAACGCAAGACGTTTTGAAAAGGCGGTATCCAAAGAAAAAGAGTATCTCAGAGTCTTTGAAGAAATCACTAAGGCTGTAAGCTCTTCACTGAATGTAGAAGAGGTACTGAATATGATAGTGAAAAAAATCCCGCAGGTAATGGGTTTAAAGGCAAGTTCGCTTCGACTTCTCAATAAAGAGACAAAGCAGTTGGAACTCGTTGCCTATTACGGACTGAGTGAAAAATATGCCAATAAGGGGCCTGTAACGTATGATGCAAGTATCGATGATGCACTGGCCGGCAAACCAGTCTCAGAATATGACATGAGGGTGCATAAAGATTCGAAATACTATAAAGAGGCTATAGAAGAAGGCATCAGAAGTATTTTGTCTATCCCTATGCGTTTCCAGGAAGAGGTTATAGGCGTGCTCAGATTGTATACTATCAAGCCTGTTATGTACGGAAATGAAGATTTAAAATTTATGGCAGCAATTGCAGAACAGACTGCTATCGCGATTGTTAATGCAAAACATTTTGAAAAAGAGATATCAAAGGAGAAAGAGTATCTCAGGGTTTTTGAAGAAATTACAAAGGCAATCAGCTCCACATTGAATCTCAATGAAGTACTGGATATGATAGTGAAAAAACTTCCTGAAGTAATGAATTTAAGAGCGGCCACCATTCGGTTACTTGACCATGCTGGTAAAAAGCTTAAACTTGTTGCGGCACACGGTCTCAGCGAAAAATATCTGAACAAGGGACCTGTTGATACCGAAGAAAATGTAGTTGAGGCGCTGAACGAAAAACCCGTTGCTATTTATGACGTTTCAACAGACAGCAAGATTACATACAAGAAAGAGGCAGCTGAAGAAGGCATTAAAAGCATGCTTACGCTTCCCGTTATTGTACGGGGCAAGGTGCTTGGAATATTGAGGCTTCTTACAGGCGAGCCGAGAAATTTTTCAATGCAAGAAATAAAATTTGCTGCTTCACTTGCAGAGCAGTGCGGGATAGCGATTGAAAATGCAACTATGTATGAAAATACTAAGAAAAAATATGATGATATTATGAGATACCTTGACGACGCTGTGTTTAAGAAGGGGTAGCAACAGTCTTTTAGACTGTTGTGCTGTTATGTCTGGACTTTATCCCTGGTACTGTCAACAATGTCTTGTATGCGTAATGCATCTAAAGCTATGCGATCAAGAAAATTTATTGTTTCCTCACGTTCATTCCCTTTTTGCTGTATTACCTTTTCAAGGGCCTTTATATCCGTGTTGTAAGATTGAAATTGTTCCATTAAGAGCTGGTGAAGATGTTCAGATGAGGCTTCAATGAGTTTTGAGACATATTGAAATTTAAAATTTTCACGGTAATTTTCAAAATGAAATACGATCGATTTTTCCGTTTCGTTTTTAATAATCCTGATACCATCTGCTAGGGCACGCATCTGTTCCTCTTGTTTGTTTACCGATGGTTGTTTAAATACTTTTTTAACCAGTTTTTTCACAGAATAGAAACCAAGGCGCACTAAAGCCTCTGTTTTCATTTTAGTAGAATATCGCAGGACAGCAGTGGATGAGGGTAATTTCAAACCTGCGACTCTCTTTAAGACATCCATATCCAGAAGATTTTGCTCTTTGTGAGGAGTATCATTCTCCTTTGAAGGTTTGTTGAGAGAGGCCTTTAATTCAGCAATTTCATCTAATGCCAGTGTCCAGTATGGATTGGCAATAGATTCCAAAGATGTCTTGATCTTTTTATCTGTTTCTGCAGAAAATCGGGCAATTTTAGGGTTTATGTTTTCGGTCATAAATACATCTAACGCCTGTTTGAACTCCTGGAATACAAGATAGAGGGTATTTGAAAACCCGGAATTCATGAGCTTTTCACGATAATCTTCAACTGAGATCTTGTATGTATTAACAAAGGTAGACGTCTGCTTCAGTACTCCTTCAGTGTAGTTATTGAAAAAACGGTCAGTTTCATTCTTCAGCTTCTTTGTAATATCTTCTTTAGCGCCGTTAAATGTATTTTTTATCAGGGATTTGATCTGATCCATCCGGGCATGACGATGTTCCATTTTTTTAAGTAGTATTAATGCACTATCGACATCTTGTGTTAAAAGTTCTTTATTTATTTCGACCCACCGCTCAATCCCGGATAAAATTACACTAATCCGTTCAAGATGATTCTTGAGCAAAAGATCAAAACGCTCTTGAGTAAGTTTTTTGTTCAGGGAAGATTCAAATCGTTGCGTTTCATTGTTTGAAAAGGCAACCATATCTTCTTCTTCTTTCCACTGGGCCAGGCGTATACTATCCTTTTTCATTAAATTTCCGGATAATTCGTTAAACAGGTTAAACAGGGTCGAAAATGTATAGACATGAGGCTGTGGTCTGATCAGGGTAAGCTCTTCTTTGACTTTATCGACAACGTGATTCAGATCTTCCAGTGACTCATGTTCGCTGAAGTCGCAATTGACGATAAAAATGATATTTTCTATGATTCCCATATTTTTTATCATTGACAGAAATTTGATATCTGCCTGCCGAAGTCCTGTGCGGCTACTGATTACATAAATAATAAGATGGGTTCGCATCAAATAATCCTGAATCATGGCAAGATGAAGTGGATTGGGGGAATCACTTCCCTGGCAATCAGCGAATTCAAGGGATCGGTCGATACTGTCGTTGTCAATTTCCAGTTCAATATCTTTCAAATATACTGCCAGCATATCGTCAGCGACATATATCCGGTGTTCGGCAAAATGGTTTCCGCTGAATTCGGTAGTTGTAAAATCGGCAGAAATCTTCTCGCTGATATGGTCATACCCTTTAAAGTACAGAGACAGCAACACGATATTTGAATTTCTGATGCCGTTCTTAATAAGCAGGTCATTGCTCAATCCCCTTAAAGCTGAACGAAGAGAATGCCGGTCTTTTTCACGACGGATGTCAAATGGCTTCTCATCTGGCGACCGCTTCCACGAAGGGAGCATTACCAGGGCCTGCTCAATATCGGCATTCACTTCATCCCAGGACTTAAAAAAAAGAGATGCTTTTAATTGTTCTCCACTTCGGATACGGGTAACTATAGATGTTACAACACCTGCACCCCTTTTCAGATAGTCGCCTTTGAAGAGCGAATTGACGAATGTGCTTTTGCCTGATTTGATCGGACCGATTACAGCAATTCGAACAACATCCTCGGTGATCTGCTGATGAATGTCACTGCAGGCATTCTGCCACTCGTTGAAACGGGTATCCGCAATTTCCGGCTTGCTTTGCACGGTGGATAATAAAGAAGACAAAGAATCGTTAATAGAAAGCAATGTTTCCTTGTAGCTGTTATATGTTTCCTCTATTTTCATGTTTCTTATATAGGCAATTTTTTAATATTTTTGGTTCTTCTCCCATTTAGTTGGTAGAAAGGATTTTACCAACTTTTTTGGAGATGATTCATACTTCTTAATGTATTATACGTTATTTTCTCATGGTTCTTAATCTTGCAAGTTCCTCTTGATAACCATAGATATGAGCACCAGAGCTGTATGCATATATGGGTCCATTTTTAAGCCCTGTTTCTTCAGCAACATATTGCTTCAGCAACTCTACTCCCCCGAGATTAGAGGGAAACCCAGCCCATAAATCCCAGGAGCGAAAATAGCACGTTAATGTCAAGACTAAACTGCCTCCTTCAGGGATAGTTTTAAAGTCTAATAGTCGCAAACATGGCGGGTCGAGATTGCCGTCTTTCCCATAACAAATATCAAAATCTTCAGGAGTAGCAATTTCAATTACTGCCTGGTTGGTTAGGGGTGTTTCTTCAAGCATTTCAATGACTCGTTCCAACTGTGTTCCGCCTTTTGGCATAGGATAATGCAACCTGCTTGAATATCTGTAGGTTTCATTCTGTGAAGGCTCCGGATTCATTAAATAATTTGTAAAATAATCTTCTATATACTCCATTGTTGTTGGAGCAGGGATTCCCAAAGCCGGGGGTATTACAGGTACCATATCTTGAGATGGATGTTCAATAAATACCGCTAAACCAGGATATTGAAGACGGTACTGCTCTTTTTCAAATGAGCCTCTTTGGATTACCTGATTATAGGAGAAATCAAATATATTATAGATTAGCTGAAACCATGCATCAGAGATTGTTTTCGCTTTTAAAAAAAATGGAAACATAAAACCCCTCAATATGTAAGAACTAATTATCATAACATCTCAGTAGAATGAATTGAAAGCTTCTGAGAAAAGTTAAAGAAATTTTTGTTTGAGACGATAAAAAAAGAGAGGTTGAATATGGAATACAAAGTAATTATACAGGAAAACCTGAGCAACGGGGCTATATATATGCACGACTTTCCTCTTGAAAAAGCTTATGCTCAAGAAGCAATGAAATTCAGAGGATTAGATTATCACTCAGATTGTATCTTCATTCTGGAGTATTCGCTGAACTAATCCTGAGTATCCATTGAGGAAAGTAATATTATTTCACCAACCGAGAGGCTCCCATGATTTAAACATGATAACTTCCTCACCGGGATTGGGAAGTCCTGCAATCTTCCATGCCTGAACAGGATCAAGAAATTTCTCGGTTAGACAATTCTTCGGTTGATGGACATTTTTACAAACAGCACGGAGAATAGGGAAAAAATTATACTTTTTATAATAATCCCTGATAAA
>CAYFXR010000151.1:0-3115 GCA_964347155.1 uncultured Nitrospiraceae bacterium
CAAAAAGTGTAACCTATGTCCTCAGAATAAAGTGTTACCTATGTCCCCGTTCGGTCATATTTAATATTTCCATTTATTTTCAGTCAATTCTTCTACGTTGATAGGGGTTGATGGAGATGACTCAAATCGTGACTGTAGTGCATAAGCGTCCTGTTCTAGTGGAATATTGAGATATTCAAAACCATTTTGAGCCCACCCATTTACATATTGCTCAACAAACTTTTCAACGCCTAACGTTTTGTACTGACATACGTGTACACATTCATGGAAAAGCAAAGATATCCAACCACCAGCTGGAATCTTAGACTCTACCACAAGAATAGTATCAATAAATGTAATACCTGCCATTTGACGGAAATCAAGAGGGATTTGCTGACCGGCTTGCTCAAATACAGAGTAGAAATCTGGGTTGTTAATTTGATGAACCGTTCTCACGCGAACAGAATCCAAAGTATCTAGACTAAAGTGCAGTTTAAGGTGCTCTTTTTCTTGTTGACTTAACTGTAACGATATCGGATGGTTAATGTCTCTTTGATTTGCTATCCAGCCTTTTCCGTTTTCAATTAAATAATTTAATACTTGTTCCATATCTAACGGATTTACACTAATCTCTAATCTAATAGCCACACTTTGAACATTCATGAGTGGCATCTTCAAACTCAATAAAATGTTTAGGAATTGGCCTCATATAAAAATCTCTGCCGGATGTAGAACAATTAGGGCATGGGGGAGCTTTACTGGATATTCCAGACGGTGATGATAGCTCATCTACTCTTTTTTGAAGAGTGTTTATTTGGTCACGCAACTCTTGATTTTCCTTTTTAAGTGAATCGACCCATTTATTTAATTCCAGTGCTTGTGGACTTGGAATATATTTCGAAATGATTTCAATAATCTTTTTATATTCGATCATTATTCATCCTGCAATCTAATGTGGAGCTGAGCGGTGTCGGAGACGGGATGGAAGCGGAGCTTTCAGACCGTCGGAGACATTCGCTCCAGCGATTTGATAGGCGGCCTGTTTGCGAGCATTAAGATAAATGTTATTCATAAAAATCATTATCAGTGAGTAAATATGTCTTTTTCAAAGCCGCCCAGCAAATTGCTGGAAGAGCGAAAGCTCAGCTCCACAATAGGCGGAGGCGTCTTTTATTATTATTTTTTATTCCTTTTATAGCCTCCGCCTATCAATTATTCTCCGAACTTCTTTTTTCCCGGATTTTTATTATACCTGTTAAAAACGACAGTTTCATAATTGATTGAAATTAAAATATTCTTATTTCGATAAGATTCGTAATTGCTCTTTATTATCATATTCCAGCGAAGTTCTTATTTGCTGACTTTTTCTGTATTTTGGGGACATGGACATGAGAAATAACGTATTGCCAGATTTCCAGAAATATCTGAGCTCCAAGAGCCTTGTTAATGATAAGTATATTCCATTCTATGCCCATTGGGCAAGCAAATTTTTAAGCTTTTCAAATAATAATGAAAATATCAATCATGAATTGCGAGTCGAAGAATTTCTGAATCAATTGAAGGCACAAGACAATATTTCTGACTGGCAGATCAAACAGGCGAATGATGCCCTGCGGTTGTACGTTTATCATTTTTTGAAAAGAGACAAGTCAAATCTTTATCCCAATATGCCGGAAAGAGGGCAGAAATTTTCAGATATTACAGATATTATTAATGAACTGCGTGAGGATCTACGTATAAAGCACTTTGCTTACAGCACGGAGCATACTTATATAAAATGGGCAAAAAGGTTCTTTAACTTTATATCAGGCAATATGAAGAAAGAAATAAATATTGCCAGGCTGAATTCGCACGATGTGAGGGATTATCTTAGTTATCTTGCTCTGAAAAGGAGAGTTGCTGCATCGACTCAGAACCAGGCATTCAATGCTTTGCTGTTCCTCTTTAAGAACATTTTAAATATTAAATTATCCGACCTTAATGATACAGTCAGGGCAAAGGAAGGCCAGAGGTTGCCCGTTGTATTTACGGTCGATGAAGTAAAGGAACTCTTTAAATATATTAAAGGACTGCATCTTCTCATTCTCAAATTAATATATGGTTCAGGGCTTCGCCTCATGGAGCTTGCTCGCCTTAGAGTAAAAGATGTTGATTTTGGTTCAAATCTGATAATTGTCAGAAACGCCAAAGGAGACAAGGACCGATCTACAATTTTGCCCGAGTCTGTTAAAAAGGACTTGCAGGAGCATCTGGAAGGAGTAAAGGCTTTGCATAAAGGAGACCTTCATAAAGGACACGGAGAAGTATTTATGCCTGATGCATTGGCCCGCAAATATCCGAGTGCTGCAGGACAGTGGCATTGGCAGTATGTATTCCCGTCATCAAATCTCTCGGTTGATCCCAGAAGTGGAAAGATAAGACGGCATCATATAAGCGATAGGGCTATACAGAATTCCATGAGCAATGCATTGAAAAAGTCGGGCATTGCAAAGCATGCATCAGTACATACGCTTCGACATTCATTTGCTACACACTTATTAATGAAAGGCGTTAATGTCCGGGAGATACAACAATTATTAGGGCACAAAAATATTGAAACTACAATGATTTATCTTCACGTCATAAGAGAATTGTCCGGAGCCCCTGAAAGTCCTCTTGATAGTCTGAATAAAGACTAACGTCAAGGAGGAGGGGATTAAAAAAATCTTAGAGTCTCCCCCCGGGGAGAGGGGATTTAATGGAAGCTGAAGGATGTGCTTAAATTTTGGAAACTATTAGAAATGATGTCTGGGCTATAATTTATTCAATAATAATAGTTAGTTAGGGCATGTTTCTTAAGAAGAATGTTCAATCGAATACGATTGAACCAGTATAAAATTTACCCTTCCCTTAATCCCCTCCCGTCAAGGGAGGGGAGATTGTTTTTCTGGATTGTCCGGTTAAACCGGACAATGACATATGTTTGCTGCTGGATTGCGACAGAGCCTCCAAGCCCTGAACCAAATAGTTCAGGGCAAACCGGATAATGACATGGAGGTTCGCTGACCTTAACCTGATAACTTTTCATTAAAAATTATTGACAATACTCCCCGTCAAGGGGAGGAAAAAACAAAGAGGAAAAGCTGAACGCTGATTA
>CAYFXR010000152.1:0-9257 GCA_964347155.1 uncultured Nitrospiraceae bacterium
GAAAGAAATTATTTTTCGATACCTTAAACGCAATATTAATTGATCGAGTGTGAATACTTTTATTCAAAGCCATATGCACAATTTAATAATAAATTTATCGAGTTAAATAATTTATTGAGCAATGTCTGCATTATTTGTGTTAGTCCTTTTTCTTGCTATAACACCTATTACACCGGATACATTCCGATATAAGCGGATGAGGCTTGTTTGCCATCGGACAGTCTTTCCTGCTGACATAACCGCTGTCTTTTCTTGAAAGTAATCCTGTAAGTGCTGCAACAGGGCAGAGGTATCTGCACCAGAACCTTTCTACCCTGAGATTGATAAGAAGCATCAATACTACCAATGACCATGTGAGGACATTGCCGTGGAATGAAAAGAGAGTTACATAGGTTTCGTAGTTTCCATATTCGATATGTCTGCTTGTAAATACCACAAAAACAATGGCACATAACAAAGGATACTTTATTGTTCTCCATCTGTCATCTGTTTCGGGAGAGACGTTCCATTTATTAGAGGTTATTCTTCCAGTAAATTCTGCTAGCGCTCCGAAAGGACAGAGCCACCCACAGTAAAACCTCCCTGCAATTGCAACAGATAAAAGAATGCTCAATACGAGTACAAACCATAAAGCAGAAGAAGATAATCTAAGTAGTATTAGATTAAAGATATGAAGGATTGAAAAGGGTGTCGCAAGGTAAATGCCGATAATTATAATACCAAGTATCAGGCTTATGTCTCTTGCCCTTAAGAGCCCTTTCGATCTCCTGGTAATGTAATAAAACGAAATACCTGCAAGAAAAAGTAACAAGTATAATATCCATCCTATACCAAACTGTTTCTTATGCTCTCCACCTTTAACTTTAAGTCCATAAACCTGTGATGCAATTTTACGTGAAGACTCTCTTATAGTTTTTGCCAGTGCTTCAACACTCTCTGTCGCCCTGCTTATGGCATCAATATCCCTATCAATCTCAATAGGATCATCTACGTTTTTGCCAAGAAACTGTCTCAGATATTCAGGGCTTACCATGTAATAGACATAATTTCGGGTCTCCTTATGATCGAGTATCTTAATACCGGTAATATTCCCATCTTTATTTAAGACAAGAAGGAGCTTAATTGGTCCAGCATATCCCCGGATTGAGGGAACGATGTCATATGTATTAAAAGCAACAACACCACTTTCAGATTCATAATGAGGCGGTATACCTTTTTTCTCTGAAAAAATGACTTTGGGAGCAACTTCTCTCAGATAGGCCTTTTCATCAATCTTTTTCCCGGTTACAAAAAAAGAACCAGCGATTAAAGAAGCAACAGTTATTATTACTATCGCAACCCTTAATTTATTCATACATTCTTCCTGAATACTCGAATCCTATTTTTTGTATCTTAGCAAAAGTATGAGTGACAATGCTTTCATGGATATTAGAAAGAGAATCGTATTATGAATTCCTGTCAAAGGAACAATGAATATGGCTGTTAAAAAGGAACCAAGAAATGAACCTGCAAGATCGATAGCGTAAAGTTTGCCTGCTATTGCGATGCTTCCTTTTTCTTTCAGTGATAAATTCGATGTTGCAAACTGTCCGCCACCTAATATTCCCGCTAAAAAAATAAAGATATAGAATACAAATTCTTGCTTCATAAATGGTATGGCCATGAGCATTACGAGTATTGTCAAGAAATCAAACAACCTTAGATATTTTAATGGTCTCTGGATGTCCCTTGCAAAATATGCTCCAACTGCTCCACCGAACATAAACGTTCCCGTGAGCAAACCGATCATTTCATATATATATCCTGAGTATGCCTGATATGCCAGGATTACAATAAGGGAAAACGCCATTGTAACGTAGCCTGTTGTGAATAAAACATAAGAGATAGTTTCCCCTTTCTTAATAAAGAGAAGAGTAATCAGAATTAAAATAGTTCCAATAACGGAAAAAAGCTCATATTCATCTAAACCAAGAACGAAATTTATCCATGTACCACCATGAATCTTGGCCCATACCATAAGATTGTAAAGATAAGACACAGGGCGTATGTCTCTATTAAGCTCCTTTATCTTACCGAGCCTTCCTTTAACCATACTCACCTGCAAAGGGGAAAAGGCGTCCAATAAAACATATGGGTGAAAATATTTTGTATCAATCCTTTTTTCTATAAATCTTGCTATAAGCACATCGGGATTTACTTCCAGGGGTGATGTGGAAGCAGCGAAGATTCCATACTCCTCAGAAGATACTTCAACATGCGGAAAAACAACTTTCATTGATCTATAGATTGAACCGTTTGACATCTGCATTCTACGGCCAATATAGCCATGGGAAACCGGGAGGTTAAGATAGAGAACGCCTTCTTCTCTAAGCACTGATATTGCTTCTTCAAAAAATTCCTTGGTGTAGAATCTGTTTATATTTGCAGTGGACGGTTCCGGTATATTGAGCACGATAAGATCATATTTTGGAGAATATTGTGATTTTATGTATCGTCGGGCATCAATATGAAATACCTTGACTTTCCTGTCGTTTAAGTATTCCCTGTCTGCAGGGGTTAAGAGATCTTTTGAAATTTCTATCATTACCGGATCTATTTCAACAAAATCAATGTGAGAGACCGGATATTTTAGAAACTCTTTTATGATAGCCGGAGAGCCTCCAACGATTAGTATTTTTTCTGCCGAAGGGTGAAGAGACATGGGAAGATGTGTTTTTAATTCCTCTGTCTGAGGATCAGGGTAGGAAAATTGAAATTTCTCTGATGAATAAATATTCATCTGGTCTTTCATTTCAAGGACCACTATCTCGCTGTACTTTGATTCGGTTTTATTCAAGAGTTTCATGCCCTTATACTGAAGTGATGAAAGTATATTCATCCCCACTGCATAGAAGATGAGAGGTAACGGTAAGAGTAAAAGCAAAACCTTTTTTCTCAGCAGATAAAGTGAAACAGTAATATTTATAATTGCTATTATCATAGTGACTGTGAAGCTGTCTATCCTGCCTGAGACCAGAAAGGTGAAGAGAACACCTCCCATAAATGCCCCGATAGCTTCAAAACTGTATACTTCCGGTGACTTTCCCTTCATATAAGAGACAGCAAGGGGAAATTGAATGCCAATTATGAGACATAATGTAATCAGAGCTAGGGCTGTCCAGACTATTGTTGCGTTAAGTGGTATTACTTCTCCCAACCCGAAACCAAATATTGGCCTTGCGATTTTAGAGAATATTAAAGAAGGCTGAGAGATAACAGCAACAAATATAAAAGATATTCCAAAGGCATTTCTGATTGTTACCTTTGAGCCAATATAACTACCCAGACCAACAATTGAAAGCCATACAGCAAGGGTAATACCTATAACAAGCTCGTTGCCTGAAAATGTTGAAAGGAGCTGCCGCAAAAAGAGTATCTGGAGGATAATAGAAGTTATTCCCATTAAAACTATAGGAAGGTATATCATGGCTATATGTACTTACCGTTACCTTATCAAAGATGTTGTTATTCTTGCAATACGATATGAATAATGATTGACGTACGTTATAGGAAGCAATTCCAAATCCGTGATAATGCTCAGGAGAGTATAAATAGGTTTTAAAACTCCTTAATATCAAGGAAATGGAAATGCTTACCAAAAAAAATTTTTTCCCGTGACAGGAAAATATATAAATTTTATAATATGTAATAGGTATAAACATCATGAAAGAGAATTTGTTTTCTGATATAAAGCACCATTTTTGGATTATACACATCCACATAAAAACCTGAAATAGCAGTTAGATTTTTTACGAAAATTTGATGATACAAATGAAGTTTACGATTAGAAATAAAAAAATTGTTTTTAAATATTTTCTCCTGTTTTTGTTTCTTTTTTCCCTGGTTCCCGCCTTCACTAACTCTTTGGAGGCTCAGGATATTTTAAAAAGAGACGTGAATGAATATGTTGATCGATTGGTAACTGCGGATCATGTTAAGGGTGAAATTATTGTTAAATTTAAGGACGCAGTAGCTAGTAAATATTTGGAAATGAAAAGGGCTTCAGATATTATGCATTCTCAAACAGGAGCAACTGTTAAAAGAAAATTTAAGAAAAGAAAGGGACTTCAACTTGTTAGGATTAAAAAGCATAAATCAATCAGACATGCATTGAAATCTTATCTTGAAAGTCCTCTCGTAGAGTATGCTGAACCAAACTATATTGTCCACACTACAGTAATTCCTAATGACACTAATTTTAATAAATCGTGGGGACTTGATAATACAGGACAGACTGGTGGGACGAATGATGCCGACATAGATGCACCAGAGGCATGGGATCTTACCGCAGGGTCAAGCAGTACAATAATAGCAGTAATTGACTCCGGCGTCGCATATAACCATCACGATGTGAGTTCTAATATGTGGACAAACCCGGGAGAAACCAGCTGTACAGACGGCATTGATAACGATGGGAATGGTTATATAGACGACTGCTATGGATGGGACTTTCTTGGTAATGATAATGACCCTACAGATTATTCGGGGCATGGGACACATGTAGCAGGGACAATTGCAGCGGTTGGAAATAACGGTACAGGGAGTACAGGAGTGATGTGGACTGCAAAGATTATGCCGTTGAGATTCATCGGAGTAAGCGGCTATGGAACTACAGCTGATGCTGTTTCTGCAATTCTCTATGCAAATTCAAATGGTGCACATGTAATAAGCAATAGCTGGGGTGGAGGAGGTTACAGCCAGGCACTCAAGGATGCGATAGATGCATCTGATGCGGTAGTAGTATGTGCATCCGGAAATAATGGAAAAAACAATGACACAATCCCTTTTTATCCTGCAAGTTATTCAAGTTCAAACATAATAGCTGTTGCGGCCACAGACCATAATGATAATCTTGCTCATTTCTCCAATTATGGGTCAACATCAGTAGATGTGGGGGCACCCGGGGTAAGTATTTATAGCACGGTGCCTCACATTGCTTATGGTTCTCTTGTTACTGTTTATAACGAAGATTTTGACATTGACTCAGGGAATCTTCCTCTATTAGGATGGGACCGGGGAGGAACGTATTCTACATGGGCTGTAACAGAAGGAACAGGAGTAAACGGAACCAACGGTCTTGAAGACAGCCCCAACAAGAACTATCGTAGAAATACCGATTCCTGGGCAGGCTATATGACACAGATACCCTCAAAGAAAGACAACCTTTATACTCTTTCGTTTAAGTGGAAAGGTGTAGTTGAAGCCAGTTATGATTATTTTGACATCTTATTTTCATCTGACGGTATTACCTGGGAGTTGTTAGAATCCAGGACGGGTAGTACTGGTGGAGGTTTTATTGATGATTCCACGAATGAAATTACACTTGCAGCTGACCTTCTGAGTAATTTTTATATAGGCTTTGGTTTATATTCTGATTACAATTTTAATTATGACGGAGTGTATCTGGATGACGTGTCTCTGACAAGAAGACAAGTGATCATAACAGGCTATACTTATACAGGAGGTTACAGCGGAACATCAATGGCAACACCGCATGTATCAGGGGTTGCAGGTCTCATAAAGGCACTCAATCCACTGCTTACCAACCTTGAAATAAAAAACGCTATATTGAACAATGTTGATGCCAAAAGTTCACTAGCAGGTAAAGTCGTTACCGGGGGGAGATTAAATGCATATAATGCTGTCAATTCAGTACCAATAGATTCAGACGGCGATGGCATACTCGATAATGGAGATGGAAGCGGAGTTGCGGGAGATAATCCTTGTACATATGGAAATGCAGAAAACTGCGATGACAACTGTATAGATACTCCTAATCCGGATCAGGCCGATGTTGACAGTGATGGGGTTGGAGATTTGTGTGATAATTGTTCACAAACATCAAACGCCGGTCAGCAGGATACTGATAGTGATGGATATGGGAACATGTGTGACTGTGACCTGGATAACGATGGATTTGTTGGTCCTAATGATTATTCTTTATTTGGAGAGGCATGGTGGTCAAATCCCTCCAGCCCCAATTGGAATGCTGATGCTGACTTTGATTCGGATGAATTTGTAGGTCCAAATGATTATAGTATTTTCGGAATAAGCTGGTGGACAAGCGAACCATGGTACTAAAACAAAATAGCAACTCATAACACGATGTCCAAGAAAATTTATTTTTGGACATATTGATGATCCTTCCTCAATAAGAATCTTGTTTTTCCTATAAAAAAAACTTTCTCCTCTTTGCATTAATGTATTATAATTTGGGTATGAGGAAGAGACTGTATCTGAAAGTAGGGGACAGGGTCAATCATCTCAAATACTCTGCATGGGGTATCGGTGAAGTGGTTGAAGAAAAACACTCACTTCTTTCAGGCGGTTTCTGTTTTGTCAGGATTTTGTTCGAAGACGGAAATGAGAGGTCTTTCATTAATGACCTTGAGAGTGCACATTGCTGTTATTACGCAGGAATAAGAATATTGTAGAAGAATCAATAATTAACCCTGAACCAGGAGCGATTCAGGGTTAATTATTGAATTTCTCTTTTATAAACCATATCTCCTCTTCACGGCTTTTGATTTTTCTTTCAAGCCTTGCCTCAAGTAAGGAAGTAAGTATTTTTCTGAAAAGCGGTCCCGGTTTATATCCCAGTGCTTTCAGGTCTTTCCCTGTAAGTGCTGGTTTGATTTTTCTCAGTGTTGTTAAATATAAAGAAATGGCCATTTTCTGCTCTTTTTCTCTGGACTTGGCCATTGTGAATAAAAGAGTCTGAAGATTAAGCGGTTTGAGTGTATAGTAAATGTCTTTTTGAGAAGCATCCTGCAGTTTTGTCAATACATTTTGTGACTCTCTGATACCATCGAGCATTTCCTGTCTTATGATAGGCGGTACAAAAAGTCTCTGTAGTGCCTCGCTTCTATCTTGCGATTCCAGTTCTTCTAAAAGGGCCATAAGAAAGAGATGTGATTTATTCAGATATTCATCAAAGAAAAGAAGCTTAAACCATGCGAATGTTTCCTGAATGGCTTCGAATGTCTCTTCAAGTGATCTTGTAATTGACAGATTGGGATGAATAAATTTTAGAAGGTCAAATTCAGATAATCTTTTAAGCGCCCTGGTGGGTTCTGTTTCAAGGAACAGGAGATTAAGCTCATCGTACATTCTTGTGCCAGATAGTTTGTTAAAGAGATTTATGCGTACAGCGGTTTTAATTAAATTTATTGTATGCTTGCTTATTTTAAAACCGAACCGCTCTGAGAACCTTATTGCCCTGAATGCCCGCGTGGGGTCTTCTATAAAGCTGAGGTTATGGAGAATTCTTATAGTCCTTTCTTTTATATCCCGCTGTCCTCCGAAAAAATCAAGCAGCTGTCCAAAATGCTCAGGATTTAATTTTATTGCCATCGTATTTATCGTAAAATCCCTTCTATACATGTCTTTTTTGATTGATGACATTTCTACATGTGGCAGAGCTGCAGGATAATCATAGTATTCGGTTCTTGACGTTGCCACATCAAATTTCAGGAAATCTGTTATTACAACAGCAGTTCCGAACCTCTTGTGACTTTTCACTTTCGCATTCAGTTTTCTGGAGAGTGCCTGTGCAAAGGCTATCCCATCACCTTCGATTACAATATCAATGTCAAGGTTTGCTTCACCGAGCAGGAGATCCCTGATAGAGCCGCCTACAAGATATGCTGAGTATCCGAGATTTCTGGCTACCTCTCCTGATAATTTTAGCAAGTTAAATATAGCTGCAGGGAATTTGGATCTTAAATTGGATGAAAGGTTTTTCCCTATGGAGGGTTTATCTGTTAATTTTTCCCGGGTGCTTATTCTGTCTTTTCTTAAAAGGCTTTCATAAAGCGCTCTTAAAAGGTCGGTTCTTGTTATTGCGCCTATTATAAGCTTGTTTTCAACTACAGGCATAAACCTCTGATTTTGCTCTATCATGAGAGATTCAACAACGTTTATTGATGTTGAAGGTGTAACCGTGGTTGCATCGGTAGTACAAAATTCCGCAACCTTGCTTTTGCCAAAACCATGAAAAAGGGCCTTTTCTACGACTTCTCTTGATATAAGTCCATAATAGATATTCTGTTTAAGAACAGGTAAAACATTCACTTCATATTTTGTCATTGTTTTTTCCGCTGTTTTTATCGTATTGCTCCATGGTATGGTCATCACAGGGCTTGTCATTATATCCCTTGCTGTTTTTGAAGGGCGTATTTTTTCTTTTAAGATACTCAGGACTTTGTTCCCTGTTTCATCGAGTGACATATTCCGCACGACTGCTGATGATGCCTGTGGATGCCCGCCACCGCCAAGTGCTTGTAATATCAGGGAAACATCAACCTCCGGCGTGTGACTCCTCGCTATTACCTGAACCCTGTCCTCCATCATCACAAGAAGAAAAACAGCGTCAACGTCTTCAATCTCCCGAATTTTGTGGGCTAAAAAAGCAATATCTCCGATATAAGTCTCTCTCGATGCAGTGGCAATTTTAATCCTTATGTCATGAATTACATGATCTTTTGCTGATTGGATCAATTCGTTAAGAAGGTTAATTTCCTCGGGGCCTAGCTCCCTGCTGATAAAACCCGAAACTATGTTAAGGTTCGCTCCTTTTTTGAGGAGATATGCAGCTACGGTAAGGTCTCTTACAGTTGTAGAAGGAAAAATAAGAGAGCCTGTCTCTTCATAAATTCCCAGCATAAGGAGTGTTGCCTCTACAGGGGATATAGGAATCCTGTCTTTCTGAAGTTTTTCTGTGAAAATTGTTGTTGTGGCTCCAACAGTTTCCATAACCTCTTTTTGTCCCCTTATATCATCTGCAGAAAATGGATGATGATCATAGATATGGATTATCAAACCTTTTTTGCCTAATATCTCGGAGAATCTGCCAATTCTCTCGGGATTTTTCACATCTACAAGTATTAATTTCGTAATCTCTTGGAGGTTTATATCTTTGAGTTTTTTGAACTCCAGTGAGATGTGTGATCCAGACAGATAATCACGTACGCTTTTTTCCTGGGCGCCCGGGAATACAAGCTTGGCTCCGGGATAATATTTTTTTGCTGCCACCATAGAGGCAAGGGCATCGAAATCAGCGTTGAGATGAGTTATGATTACATCCATGGATAATTAATTATAACCTAAATTGAGCGATTCTCATATGGCTAGATATGCAGGAGCTCCCCAAAAATGCATTTCAAATAATGCAGACATTGCTCAAGAAATTATTTAACTCGATAAAATTATTATTAAAT
>CAYFXR010000153.1:0-17648 GCA_964347155.1 uncultured Nitrospiraceae bacterium
AACACTTGAACCCTTGAATCCCGAAAAGGGACGTTGTCCCAGCGACGAAAAGCCGCGTTGCGGCCTCGCCGCTTTACGCGGGACTTTACGTCCTCGAATCCTTGAATCCTTTCTAGCAATTAAATGGGAGATGATCCTTATGTTTAAATATGAAGCAAGATTCAAAAACAACAGTATAAAAGATTTTCAATAACTTTTACTCTTTAATAATTCTGAGAATATTTATCTTGAATCAAGTAATCCTGCCTTATTGCTGCTCATCCTTCTTCAGCGTAGATGAGCTTTATTCCTTAAGGCAAATTCTTATCAGCTATCATCCTTTTTAAACTTACTCAAACTTTCCAAAACGAGATCAATATCCTCATAAGTATGAGCGGCCGTGACGGAGAATCTTATCCTGCATTTACCCTCTGGTACTGTTGGTGGTCTGATAGCAGGAGCAAAGATTTTATTTTCATAAAGATGTTTCCCTATCCTTAAGGCAGTATTTTCATCCCCCGCAAAGATGGGAACAATCGGAGTCTCCGAATCAAGAGTATCAAATTCAAGATCTTTTAATCCCTTATAAAGTCTCTGTCTATTCTTCCACAGCCTGTTCCTCAATTTCTCTGATTTTGTGTCAATGATATCTATGGCTTTAATACATGCCTTACACACAGCAGGAGGAAGTGAAGTAGAATAAATAAAACTTCTTGCCCTGTTTATCAATACATTGATTAAATCTTTTTCCCCTGCCACAAAAGCGCCAAAACACCCGACTGCCTTGCTCAACGTTCCCATTTGCACTACATTGTCTCCACTGACACCAAAATGCTCAAGTCCTCCTCTTCCCGTTTTCCCAAGCACTCCTGTACCGTGTGCATCATCAACCATCAGTAACGCATTATATTGTCTAGCTATAGAAAACAGATCCTGAAGAGGCGCAATATCTCCATCCATACTAAAAACAGTATCGGTAATTATTAGTCTTCGAGTAATTCCTCTCTTTTTAATACTTTTCTTCAAAAAGGATTCAAGACAATTAACATCTTTATGTTTGTAGATCTTCACATTTGCTCTGGATAGCCTTATCCCGTCGATAATACTTGCATGATTAAGTTCGTCACTGAAAATTTCTGCATCCTCACCTGCCAAGACCGGAATGATCCCTGTATTCGCAGCGTAACCCGTATTAAACACTATCGCATCTTGAGTTTTTTTGAATTTGGTAATACGCTCTTCAAGCTCTTTATGGAGAACATACGTACCGCTCAGGAGTCTTGATGAACCTGAACCAAAGCCGTACTTTCTTAATGCGGTATGAACAACTTTTACTATCTCAGTATGACCGGACAGATTGAGATAATCATTTGAAGAGAAATTTATGTAAGGCTTTCCTTCAATATATACCGTGGATCCGTGAGATGATTCAATAAAGGTAAGCTTTCTGAAAAGTTTTCTGTCTTTAAGCTCCCTTAACTCTCTGATAAACGTTTCAAATCCTCCCTCACCCCGCATAGGAGCGTTTCCCCCGAACAGGGGCGTTGCCCCAACGGGGCTTTACACCCGCCGGCGAAAAGCCGCATTGCAGCCTCACAGCTTTACACGGGGCCTTATGCCCTCCTTTACTAATAAACTCCTTCACGTTCATCAGGAGCCCAGATATATTTGTGGATTTGCAACTGTACTCTTACAGGAAGATTGTCATGCAATACCCAAGTTACCAGCGCCTTTGGTGAGAGTTCGCCGTAAGCAGGTGACAAAAGTATATGTTCAAATTTATCAAGCAGATTATTATTCACAATCACTTCTTTTGCCCAGTTATAATCGGATTTATCCATAAGAACAAATTTGATTTGATCTGTCGGTTTTAAAAACTCGAAGTTCTTCGGTCTCATTCTTTCGCTCATCCCGCTCTTCGGGGTTTTATAATCCATGATTATATTCAGCCTTTTATCAAGACATCCGATACAGATAGAACCGTTTGTTTCAACCAGCACATTGTAGCCTTTATCAAGTAGGGATTTTAGAAGTTTAGGTGTTTCTTCCTGTAGTAAGGGTTCACCACCAGTAAACTCAACACACTTGACACCATATTCCTCAATCTTTGATAGTATCTCATCATCAGAAAGTTCTTTACCATCGTAGTATGCATAATTGGTATCACAATATGTGCATCTTAGATTACAGCCGGCCAGTCTCACAAAGGTACAGGGAAGTCCTGCATATGTAGATTCGCCCTGAATACTCTTAAATATTTCATTAATCTTTAACATGATTTTAATGAACGTAAATGCATATTCCTGTCATTCTCCGTTAACTGAGATTAATGATACCATATCATGAAAAGCTTGACAATTACAACGTTTCTATAGTTATAATTGCGAAATGACAATAAAGAAAAATTTCTTTTTGCTTCTGTCTCTTTTTATCTCATCTTTTTTTCTAAACTCGGCAAATGCTGACGTAATTGTAGTTAATGTCGATGGAGTTGTAAATCCCGTAATGTCTGAATTCATATCCAAAAGCATTGATCATGCAGTTAATGAAAAGGCAAATGTCATGGTGATTGAGCTTGATACTCCGGGTGGACTCGATACTTCGATGAGATCAATAGTAAAAAAAATAATTTCCAGTGAAGTCCCCGTAGTTGTATACGTTTCTCCAAGTGGTGCAAGGGCTGCTTCAGCAGGAGTATTCATTACCCTTGCGGCGCATATTGCCGCAATGGCGCCGGGCACAAATATCGGCGCTGCCCATCCTGTTGGTGTTGGCAGTAAAATGGATAAAACTATGGCTGAAAAGGCTGTGAACGATGCTGCTGCATATATAAAGTCTTTAGCGCAAAAAAGGGGGAGGAACGCTGAATGGGCTGAAAAAGCAGTAAGAGAAAGTGCTTCTATTACAGAAAAAGACGCACTTAAACTGAACGTAATTGACCTTGTTTCTCCTGATCTCAAGACGTTATTAGACACAATTGACCAGCGTGTTGTTGAAACGTCATTCGGGAAATATACCGTAAAAACCAAAGGGGTGAATATTCAATATAAGGATATGAGCTTAAGACATAAAATCCTCGACATCATTAGTGATCCCAATATTGCTTATTTGCTCATGCTCCTTGGTTTTTACGGAATATTTTTTGAACTTACAAATCCAGGGGCAATATTCCCTGGAGTACTTGGCGTCTTGGCCCTTATACTTGCTTTATACTCATTTCAGACCCTGCCGGTTAATTACGCCGGCTTACTTTTAATCGTCTTAGCAGTGGTCCTATTCATCCTTGAAATTAAAATTACTTCCTATGGTCTTCTAACAATTGGTGGTATAATTTCAATGACTATCGGCTCTCTCATGTTGTTCGAATCGCCTTTACCTTTTTTTAAGCTTTCACTAAAGGTTGTCCTTCCCGCTGTCATTCTCACTACATTATTTTTTTCATTAACTATTTTTCTTGCCGTAAAGGCATACAGACGAAAACCGGTGACCGGAGTTGAAGGACTTGTTGGTCTGGAGGGCGAGGCCATGTCCGATATTCACAAAGATGGAAAGGTCTTTGTACACGGCGAGATATGGAAAGCCTGGAGTGATGAGCCGATAAGGGCGGGAGAAAAAGTCAAAGTCGAAAAAGTTGAAAATCTTAAATTGAAAGTTCGAAAATAACACTCTATTATGACATGTAAATTATTATATTAAATACAAATAATGCAGATGTTGTGAAAAAATTTATTTTTCGATACCTTAAACGCATTTTTAATCAATGTACCTGTTTATATTATTATTCAAAGCCATATGCATAATGTGATAATAAATTCATCGAGTTAAATAAATTTTTGAGCAATGTCTGCATTATTTTGGTAAAATTTTCAATTTTGTTTTGTAATCTGATACTAAAATAAACAAAAAGGAGGGTTAACATGCCTCAGATAGGTTTTTCAGGGTTAATATTGGCAATTATTCTTATTGTCTATTTCCTTTCAAGCGCAATCAAAGTCCTGCGAGAATATGAAAGAGGTGTTGTCTTCAGGCTCGGTCGATTAATACCTGTTAAGGGACCAGGCCTCGTGATCATCTGGCCGATCATTGATAAACTCGTAAGAGTGAGCCTGCGTACCATCACCATGGATGTGCCTTCACAGGACATCATTACAAAAGACAATGTTACTGTAAAAGTGAATGCAGTTGTTTATTTCAGGGTTGTAGATCCTACAAAGGCAATAACGGAAGTTGTTGATTTTGAATACGCAACATCACAAATTTCACAAACGACACTCAGGAGTGTTTTGGGGCAAAGTCATCTTGACGATCTCCTGGCCAAGAGGGATGAACTGAATATGGAACTGCAGAAAATTATAGACGACCAAACAGAACCGTGGGGTGTGAAGGTTACAACTGTAGAGGTCAAAAATGTAGATTTACCCATGGAAATGCAGAGAGCAATTGCAAAACAGGCAGAGGCTGAACGTGAACGAAGAGCAAAGGTTATTCATGCAGAAGGTGAATTTCAGGCAGCCCAGAAGCTGTCGGATGCAGCTTCAATTATCGGCAAGGAACCTGCGGCAATACAACTTAGATTTCTCCAGACACTTACAGAAGTAGCTACTGAGAAAAATTCAACAACAATTTTCCCTGTACCAATAGATCTCTTGGAGCCCTTTATTAAGAAAGCCAAAAGTGAACCGGATCAATAAAAAATAAAGGGTACAATCAAACAATACTTAAAAAATTTAATGCACAAGAGAGGAAATAGAGATCCGATAATCAAAACAATTCAGCAGGCCAAAAGACTAATTAAAACTGTCATAGGTTTTACAATTGTTTTATTTGGATGTATTATGCTGGTAACTCCTGGGCCAGGTTTAGCTGTAATAGTTCTGGGACTTGCAATACTTGCCACTGAATTTGTATGGGCCAGGAGACTGATGAAACGTTTTGAAAAAGAGGCAAAAAACGTAAAAAATTCATTTTTTCATAACGCTAATAAAAAAACCAGATGATCACAGATATTCTGCAATCATCTGCATTTTTTACGCACTGATATCCATATCCCCGATCAACAGACTCGGAGAACCGATATTGCCGTAAAACTTGATGTCGTTTCCAATGTCTTCCACTTTACTGAATACCCCAAGTATATTACCGGAAATAACGGCCTCTTTTACCGGATATGCTGTCTCACCATTTTCAATCCAGAGTCCGGAAATTCCTATGGAAAAGTCACCTGATATAGGATTTGCTGTATGTACTCCCATGGCGTTCAGTATCAAAATTCCTTTGGGCAGGGACTTAATCAAATTTTTATCAGGTTTATTTTCTTTTACGTTTATATAAAAATTCGTTACATCAATCATCGGCAGGCTTTTGGAATTTCTTCTTGCAGCATTGCCGGTAGATGCCACCCCATCCTTTTTTGCTGTATAGGTATTATGAATGTAGCTATTGAGCATACCCTCGGATATAACTGTTTTATTTTTTGTAGGAACGCCCTCATCATCGACAGGTCTGGTACCGATTCTCCAATCCATCGTACCATCATCAATAATATCTAAAAGTGAACTGATAATGTTTTGACCCATCTTCCCGGCAAGGAAAGAACGTTTTTTCTGTACCGCTTCAGCAGATAAAGATGCACTGAGAATATAAAGAAAATCAACAGCAACTGAGGGGCTCAGTATTACAGGCACTTTGATAGCGGAAATTTTTCTTGAGCCAAGCAGTTCTATAGCTCTTTTTGCTGCCTCCTTTCCCACTCCATGCAGATCAATATCGTTCATTCTCCTGCTGCTTGCAAAATCCGAGCCCATCTGATTTTCTCCACTTTCATCCTGAGCAAGTGCTGTTACATGGGCAGAATAATAGCTGCTCTCATACATTATATTGACTCCCTTTGAGTTAATAATAATAGTATTTCCTGTTCCGGCTCCCACTTCTGCCTTTCTTACCTTTTTTATTCTCTTATCAAATGCAAGGGCGTTTTCTTCAAGCAATAATGCATCTTTTATAACGTCCTCTTCCTTTATGTTTTTTATCTTTTCATCAAATATAAGAACTTCTCCTGGAGTTCTGTAATCAGGGATGTCAACATAATCATCAGCACCAGTCCAGTCAGCGCCTTTTACTGCCTCTTCGATAGTTTTTTCAATTTCATGAAGACGTGTTGTAAAAGAAAAACCAAGCCTTTTTTTCTTAATGACCTTCAATGCCAAACCAAGATCTCGCGAAGCCTCTAATGCTTCTACCTTTCCTTTCTTTGCCTCTACGGAAATACCTTTAGCCGTCTTTATAAAAACCTCTGCTGCATCACATCCTTTGTTCATGGCCTTTTTCATAATTTCTTCTGCCAAAGCTGATACTTCCACTTTCATCTCCTTTAGCTTTTGATATTTTTATAAGTATACAATAACCTAAGACGTAAAACATTATTCAATGCTTTGTAACTGCTTACCTATATTTATTACCCCCCCCTTTAGCAAAGGGGGGCGAGGGGGGATTTGAAGAATATTGAATTTAAAAAATCCCCCTTAATCCCCCTTTTCCAAAGGGGGAGAACTGGATAGTCACAATTCTTTATTTAAAAAACCCCAACATTAATCTCAAACGTATCTCTTAGCTAAATGAAGCGATTTAATTTAGACCTTATTATTTCAAAGTATGTAACAAATTACATAATTCTATGAAATATATTACATACCCGTCATATTAATTTTACACTAAGTTCTTAAAAAACAGGCCTTTATTCTTTGGCATCATTATTGCTAAAAACATTTTGGTACATGTGTAAGATGGGCATGATCAAAAGAAATAAAGGCGTGACACTTGTCGAACTTTTAATTGTTATCTCCATTATCGGGATTCTTGCAGTAGTCGGTTTTCCTGAATATGGAAGGTTCGTTGCCAAAAGCAGGGTGAGAAGGGCTACAAATGACTTAATGCAAAATATGAGACTTGCAAGGACAATGGCAATTAAAGAAAACAGGGCGTACTTAATAACATTCAATGAAGGCATTGCTAATAGTTACCGAATTGGTTTTGATGGAAACAGTAACAACTCCCTTCTTGACGCCACAGATGGATATGGTAACGGACCTGTCAGGGTAGTGAATTTACAAACCGAATACGGAAATGATGTACGTTTCAGCTCTTCAACTGGTAGCGGTCCTGACGAACCGGATTCATGCCCTGCATGCATAGGTATCGGCAGTTCAACCGTGGCTTTTGAAACAACTGCCAACCCTGTAAGGGAAGTTTTTAACCCTGACGGTTCATTGGAATTTACCGGGTCAGCATTTATTACCCACATCTCCCGTGGATTTACCTATATGCTGAGAGTAAGTTATCAATCAGGAAAGTTTGATCTGTGGAAATGGGATGGAGATAATGACATTCCCAATCCACAAATAGTAAATAATTGCAGCTCTCCGATGCGATACTGTGGATGGACGGAGATACGATGAAAAGGCAAGGGTTCACATTAATTGAAGTGATGATAGCACTTGTCATATTACTTGTCGGAATGATGGGAGTAATGTCCATGCAGTATTATGCAGTAAGCGGCAATACCTCAAGCAGAGAAATAAGAATGGCAACCCATCTAAGTCAGGAAACAATCGAGCGGATAAAATCGACTCCATATGCTGATTTGACTTCAGGAACGGATTTACCTGCTGCAGGAAGTGCTATTTCCGGTGGATTGAATTTTACAAGAAGGTGGTGGGTCGTTCAGGATTGTGTTGGCTTGATGTTGACTGCTGATGACAATACATGCGGCAACCTTGCGGCTGCATGTACCAGTGATCCTGATGGAACAATGATTGTATCAGTTTCCGCAATTCGGGCAAGAACATGCTGGACTGACAAGTCCGGAGGAAACCATTCAGTAACATTGGATACATTAAGGTGGAATGAAAATGTTGTTCCGTAAAGATCAAAAAGGTTATACACTTACAGAGGTCCTCATCGCTATTGTGATAGGCATGATCCTTATCGCAGGTGCCTCCGCAACATATGTTTCTCAAAACCGTTCATATGTTTCACAGGAAAGTATATCAGAAGTAAATACACAGTCCAAGATTGCACACGACATAATAACAAATGATCTGAAAAGTACAGGGTTCGGCGCGCCCATTGATATGAACATTGATCCGATAAATACCTACACAAATATAGTGACCCTTGTTGATAACATGAATTCAACTGATGCAGTTACTATCGTGGGAGGATTTAGAATGATCGGGACGCTTTGGCCGGTTGGCACCGGGCCCGGAATACCATGTCCTGCTGAAGTACCAATGGGGACTTCTCAGATTCGCTTAATTTATTCCGGTAGAGATGGCCCCAACGCTACAGACAATAGTTTTATGAGCATTGACGGTGTCGATTTTGTCGAGGTTCTCAGTTGTACTATTGGTGCGAGTGGTAATTGTGACTCCGGTACGATTACTCTCGACCGGCCATTATCACAGGATTTTCCTTTATTGGATACGGATGATAATGGTTTGTGCGATACAGGAAGGCCTGTTTATCTTGTTGAAGATACAACATTTTGTGTAGACAACAATATGAATCTTCGCAGAATACGCAGAAATGCAGATATGAATAATTGCACCAGTATTGCCACATCTGACGATGATGCTATAGCTGAAAACATAGAAGACCTTCAGTTTGCATATGCGGTGGATGCCAATGAAGATGGAGATGTAGATGATCAAAATGGCAACGGTACAATTGACAGCGGAGATTTCATAAACGGTGCAGCCGTAGCCGATTCTTCAACAATTAGGGCAATCAGGGTGAATATTCTTGCAAGGACGGACAGACCGGACCCTAATTATGGAAATCTGGGGAATCCGCCGGCATCAGTAGAAAATCGTAATCACAATCCATCCAATGACGATTTCAAAAGGAGATGGTGGCAAACTGTGGTATCTTTGAGAAACTCGGTGAGGTAGTTCTATGCTTAGAAAAGATAACAATGGTTACATCCTCGTTACCGTCCTGCTTTTGTTACTTGTGCTTACAGTGATTGGCATGTCTGCTATCGGGACGAGTACCGTGGAAAATATGCTGTCGGGAAACATCAGGCTCAGGGAGAGAAATCTCTCCAGGGCAGATGCAGGAACTGAAATCAGCACAGCGGTCATTGAACGTACGGTGAGAGAACAAGACATCCAGGGCTTTACCAATATTATTAATCCGGCTTTTACAGCAACCGATCCCGATTATCTGCCAACCGAGCTGCGGTCAAGCCCTTTTGATCCGGATACACAGGATGTAGCTTTTGCAGTAGAAGCCCAGACTGTTGGAGTGGATATCGACAAGATGTATACCAAATGGATGGGTGGTACAGCGATAGAGTTTGCCTCGGGATACGAAGGTGCGGGTAAGAGTGGAAGCAGCGGTTTTTATGCTTTTTACAGGATAAATTCAACAAGCACCAATACCCTGGTAAATGCTGAAGCACAGGTTGGTGCTATCTACAGATATGTGCCAAAGTAATGGAGGGAATGATGATATATATTGCAAAAAAGAGAATATCTTATCCAGTATTTATCATGATACTGGTTTTGTCTGTCTTCATTATCACTGTGGGCAATTCCTTTTCTTCTGAACATATTGAAGAGAGTGCAGATATGAAATTGCCATCAGACACGGTAATTACAGGTGAAATGAATGAATACTCGGAAATATCGATCGTGGTAGATAACACCCGATATAGCCTATGCAGCAACGTAAGGATCTTTTCTCCGCGCAATCGTGTGATACTTTTTAGAGATATTGAAGGAGCAGAAGAGGTAAAGCTGTTTAGAAATAAAGATTGCGTTAGAAAGATTAACGTTTTGAGATTTGCTCAATAAGGGGGATATTATGAAAAGCACATACAGATATATTCTTATCATCTGCATAATAATATTTATTTTTTGTGTTCCCTTACTGACTAATGCTCAGGATATGGCGAATTATACCGCATATCCACCTTTTGTGACAAATGCAATAGAACCGAATATCCTGTTATTACTTGATCAATCAGGAAGCATGCAGTATCCAGCATACATAGACTGCGAATTTAACAGCTATAACATCAAACGTGCAGACTGCGGAAGTTCAAACAGCACTACAGACCCGAGGAGTAGTTATGACACCTCTATTGCTTACTACGGGTATTTCAAAAACAACAAATACTACAATTATTCAAGCAACAAGTTCATAGAAAACGAATCATGCTCATTTATTGAAACCGATCCAGAATACAGAATCGGTAACAATTCAGGATGTATCTCCGGCAATCTCCTTAACTGGGCAGCAATGTCAAGAATAGACCTTCTCAGAAAAGCAATCATTGGCGGAAAATCCGTTTCCCTCCAGGGGAATGCTCATACATTACGGGGTGAAGGAGGCTGGTGGTCATTTTCTGATTACAACCTTGGCTGTACGTTTACGCTTTCCGGGGGAAGTTATCCTCAACTTGATCATGTATTGAGTATAAGTAATTCAGGTTTCGGAACCGCAGGATATCTTACCGTCCTGGCCAATGGATCTTCAATTTGGGGTACCAGCGATGAGTTTCGATATGTCTACCAGCCAATTAGTGGTGACTTTGATGTAAAACTAAAGGTAGTAAGCCCTCCTACCGAATCAGAGCAAACATATGCCAAGGCAGGGCTAATGGCCCGGGCAAACACCAATTCCAACAGCCGTCACGTTAAAGTAATGGCTACTTACGGGGCAGGCTTACAATTTTCAGACCGTTTAACTGACGGAGGAACTACAGCTACATTTGCAGATTATGTGACTATTTCCTATCCTGTATGGGTACGTTTGGTGCGAAGTGGCGATACATTTACAGCTTATTATTCCAGTGATGGCACAAGCTGGACACAGCAAGGTATCACAACGGTCAGTATGACGTCCAATATTTTAATTGGTATGGCGACATCATCGTATTCGAGCATCTCACTTGGAACAGGCAAATATGATGAATTTATTTGTAGTTCATGCAGCAACGATGACTTCAATGACGGATCATTTAACACCGGCATCTGGACAGCGGTAGATATCAATACATATTATGAAGGCAACCAGACAGAGAGTGAAAATGAAACATGTACAATAGGCACACTTGCAAATGCCGATATCAAGGTAGATGTACCTGAAAATGCGAGAAGAGGAGTTATTCAAAATCTCTCTGACAAAGACTACGATGCCGACTGGGATGCGGATTCCCCTCGTTTTGGTCTTATGGTTTTTGCCGGTGATAATAGGGAAGGGGAAATGAGAACAGGAATTGCAGGGTCCAATATGTCGTCTTTCTTGACCGCACTTCAAAATGAACCACCATACGGTGAAACCCCTACCGGAGAGGCATTATATGAAGCTTACGACTATTTTATACAAACAGATTCTCATTCATACGAAGCTAATAATGCGTATATTGGCGGTCAGGGCACAACCAAGGATCCAATGTATGAATCCGGAAGCGCAGTAGAATGTCGTAAGAATTTTGTTCTTATTATATCGGATGGAGAATGGAATGGAACCATTGAACCTGTTGTTCCGTCAAGAGAGCATTATATAAATGACATAAGAAATGATATAGACGGTGTGCAGAATATAAGTACTTATTCGGTAATGACCTTCAGTAAAGCGGGTGGAGGAAGAAACTCTCTGAAGCAGATTTCGATGTTCGGTGGATTTGATGACTATGACAGTAATACATGGCCATATGACAGAACAGGTTACCCGGCAGACAGCAGGGCTGAATCACTTCCTGCCTCACCCTGTCTCCCTAATTCAACGGATGAAAAATGTCAGGAATGGGACAAAGACAATGATGGTTCGCCTGATAATTACTATGAAGCCACGGATGGCAGTAAACTCGAAGCAACTATTATAGAGGCAATTTCTGATATCCTTCAACATGCTTCTGCAGGAACCGCTGTAAGCGTGCTTGCGACAACCGGCGAAGGCGAAGGTGCGGTTTATCAGGCATACTTCTTCCCGCAAAAAATTGAAGGAATTGAAACCCGAACGTGGCTTGGATATATTCACGCACTTTTTGTTGACAAGTATGGAAATATGCGAGAAGACAGTAATATTAATAATACACTTGACATTACCTCTGATATGATTCTTGAGATGGAATATTCTCCTGAATTGGGTACTCAAGTTAACAAATACGTCGATTCAAACGGAGATGGTATAAAAGATTCATCTACACCATCTTCAACCGTGCCGCTTGAAAATGTAAATTCCTTATGGAAAGGCGGTGAATACCTCTGGCAAGCAGACCCTTCAAGCAGAACTATTCTTACGACAATCGATGGATATAATACTATCGATTTTACAACAGCAAACTCTTTAACATTAATGCCATATCTCAGGGCAGCAGATAATGCAGAGTCAGACAATATTATCAACTGGATACGCGGAGACGACCTTGATGGCATAACAGATACTGGTCATCCTAACGGCTATAGAGAAAGAAGTATTACTACAGACAATGTAACAAATGTATGGAAGCTAGGTGACATAATATATTCAACTCCAACCGTCGTAGGTCGACCTATGGAAAATTATGATCTGCTTTATGAGGACATCTCGTATACAAATTTCAGGTCAACCCATTTGAAAAGAAGACTTGTAGTTTATGTAGGAGCAAATGACGGAATGCTCCATGCGTTTAATGCAGGCTGTTTCGATGCGACAAATCATAAATATTACTCAGACGTTGATAATAACGGTAACTGCGTGTCAGGCAGCCATTCACTTGGGGAAGAACTATGGACATTCATACCGCATGGACTCCTTCCCCATCTCAAATGGCTGACAAACCCCGATTATACACATGTGTTCTATGTTGATTTAAAGCCAAAAGTAGCAGATGCAAGAATCTTCACTGCTGACAGTATCCACACAGACGGCTGGGGTACAATACTTGTCGGTGGATTCCGTTATGGAGGAAAAGATATAAGCTGGACATCTGCTGGAATTAACTACAGCGCCTCGCCAGAGTATTTCGCTCTTGATATCACTGACCCGTTAAATCCACGGTTACTCTGGACTTTTTCCGACCCTGACCTCGGTCTCAGCACATCTTATCCTGCAGGAGTAAAGATTGGTAATGACGGGTATGTAATCTTCGGCTCGGGAGCCACTAATTATGATACAGGCTCAAACCTTACAAGCTTTCAGAATGGATATATCTTTGCTCTTAAAATATCCGGTGGGAACAATGGAGTGATTGATAACTGGGCTCTAAATACAAACTACTGGAAGATTCCAACCGGCAATTCAAACACCTTTTTGTCTAATCCTATTAGTGTCGACGTTAATATAGATTCTGATGTTGATGTCATGTATATTGGAGAAAACTATCTTCAAAGTAACCAATGGAACGCCCTTTTAAGAAGAATAACCACAAGCGAAGGATCCCAAAGTAACCCTTCCAATTGGACTCTTTCCACTCTCGGCAATATCAACAGTATAGCCGGCAATAAAGATGTGATAAAAAGAATAACTGCTGCACCTTCGGCTGCAATGGATTACAGGGCTAATCTCTTTGTATATTTTGGAACAGGACAGTTTCTCGGAACTTCAGATAAGAACCAGACTGACACGGGTGCCTTTTATGCCATCAAGGACGGATGCTGGAAAGGAAGCTGCACCACCTCTTATACGAATTTGATGGATATATCCGGAACAACTGTAAGAACAGACGGCAGTGTCTCGGGTGTCAGCGGTTCCTGTGGAAGTACAGCATCAACGTGGGCAGATTTACTCACTGCTTCATACAACTGCGATGGCTGGTCAATGTTCTTCAACAACCTTGGTGAAAATATAGACTTTACGGGAAACGGACTGAATCACAATGGTGAAAGAATAGTAACAAAACCCCTTGTCCTAGGCGGTCTTGTAATGTGGGCAACGTATATCCCCGGAATTGATGAATGCTCTTATCAGGGAGAAAGCAACGTGTATGCAGTTTATTATGAGACAGGCACAGCTTATAAGGATTATGTATTTAAGGATCAGAAAGAAGATGCCAGCCCATCAGACGTTGTTGCAAGGGTTAAAAAGCTTGGAACCGGAATGCCTTCATCACTTAGTGCACAGATAACAGCCGGTGGAACCGCCAAGGGATTTGTCCAACAGTCAACCGGCAGTATTCTTGAAATTGAAAGTATTACGCCGATTTCAATAAAAAGCGGTATCATTGGATGGAAGAGTGAGCAGATAGAATGACTTTATTAAAAAGTATTTTCATCATACTGATAACAACTCTTCTGTTCCATTGCAGTGAAAACATTCAAGATACAGTACCTGGATCTCAAACCATCACTGATAAATCAGTGGTCAGTATCACTCCTGTCGATGCTACCGCACGTACTAGTATATCTCTTCGTACAAACGACTCCTTGATAAACAATGGAGAGATTACCTGGTATGTGAACGGTTATCAAGAAGAAACTTCAAACAGTTTTCGTTTTACATCTGATGAATTAAAAAAAGATGATATCGTGCAGGCAGTAATCGTGAAAGATAATAAAGAGTACTATTCAAACGAGATCGTCATCAAAAATACTCCTCCTTCAATAACAAAATCTCAACTAGTACCTTCAAAACCAGTGGTTTCTTCTATTTTAAGGATTGATATCGATGCAAATGATGTTGACAACGATAATATTTCCTTTACATACAAATGGAGTATAAATGGCAAATTTATTAGTGAACAGAGCTATCTTGAAACAGAACTGAAAAGGGGAGACAAAATCACTGTTGAAGTAACACCATTTGATGGCGAGGATTCGGGAAAAAGTGTAAAATTAAAGAGTAAGGTTGTCAATTCTCTCCCTTTGATTTCCGAAAACTCACCTGCAATTAATGGAAAAATCTATACATACCATCTCATGGCATCCGACCCTGATGGAGACATTCTTACTTATATCCTAAAACAAGGGCCCGATGGTATGACCATTGACCCTGCAAACGGGATTATTACTTGGAAAGTACAGACAGACAACGAGCTTGAACATGAAGTAAAGGTATTGGTAAGTGACAATCATGGAGGTGAAGTCCTTGTGTCTTTTACAACAAGAATAAGTTTTGAAAGAGGGAAGGGTTAAGGGAACAATTCCTTATTCATAATATGATGCTGAAGATGTCTCGCTTTCCCATACCGTAACCGAAGTTATATTACAATGTTTTTTATGAATTTTTTTCTTAACTGAATCATATATCCACTTTGCAATATTTTCAGAAGAGGGATTTATCTCAGTAAAAGGGAATACTTCATTTAAAAGTGAATGATCAAGCGATGAAATAACCTCATTCGCTATTATCCTTAATTCATGAAAATCTATCACGATACCTATATCATTGAGTTTTTCATAAGATACCGTTACCTGAACCCTCCAGTTATGACCATGTAATTTTTCACATTTGCCTTTATATCCTCTGAGTTGATGTGCAGCAGAGAATTGGGATTCTACCATAAGTTCGTACATGTACCCTACTCTTTCTCTTCAAATTTAAAAATCAACTCTCCTTCTTTAGTAAGTCCATATTTCCTTGCGAGTTCTTCAACAAGTTCCGGTTTGTTTTCGAGTGCTTCTATCTGGCTCTCCATTTCTTTATTTTGCTTTTGAATTGCCGCATTCTCTTTTATGAGACTATTTTTTGCAGAGCTCAGTTTTATATATCTTAAAAGTCCATTTTCCCCAATAACCAGGCTGAAAGACAAATAGATAAAAAGAAGTATCCCGAAGGTAAGCAAGACAAGTTTCCTCCTTTTCCTCTTATGTTCAACCTGTTGACGTCGTATGTTCCGCATCTTAAGCTAAAATAGGCAGTAGGCAGTAAGTGGTAAGCGCTCTTAATTTATCCTTAACACATTATTCATACTGCCTACTCCTTACTCCATACTGCGCACTTTTTTTATAAATTGTAAAACACATCCTTTCCCCGATAAACAGCTGCTTCTCCGAGTTCTTCTTCAATCCTTAACAGCCTGTTATATTTTACAATCCTGTCAGTCCTCGACAGTGAACCTGTTTTGATTTGTCCTGTATTCATTGAGACAGCCAGATCAGCAATAGTTGAATCTTCAGTTTCACCAGACCTGTGAGATACAACCGCGGTATACCCTTCCCTTTTTGCAGTTTCAATAGCATCGAGGGTCTCTGTCAAGGTGCCAATCTGGTTTAACTTTATTAATATTGAATTGGCAATGCCTTTTTCGATGCCTCTTAAAAATATCTCTTTGTTTGTTACAAAAATGTCATCGCCTACAATCTGAACTTTTTTTCCAATTCTTCCTGTCATTGCCTCCCAGCCCTTCCAGTCATTTTCAGAAAGTCCGTCTTCAATAGATAATACCGGATAGCTCTCAATGAGTTTTTCATAAAAATTTATGAGCTGATTCGACCCTATAGATTTGCTTTCAAAACTGTATTTACCATTCCTGTATAATTCTGATGAAGCGACATCAAGTGCGAGAAAGACGTTTTTACCTTCTTTATATCCTGCTTTTTGAATTGCCTCAATTATCAAAACAATTGCCTCTTCATTAGATGTAAGATGAGGCGCAAATCCTCCTTCGTCACCTACGGAAACACTTAGGCCCTTGGATTTTAATAAACTCTTAAGGCTGTGAAAAATCTCTGCTCCCATTCGAAGGGCTTCCCTAAAGTTGGGAGCACCTACAGGCATTATCATAAACTCCTGAATATCAAGATTATTATCTGCGTGTGCACCTCCATTCAATATATTCATCATTGGAACCGGTAGTTCCCTTGCACTCACGCCTCCAATATATTTATAAAGAGGCATTTCCGACTCCATAGCAGCAGCCTTTGCAACTGCAAGAGAAACACCAAGAATGGCATTGGCACCAAGTTTGCTTTTGTTCTTGGTGCCATCAATGTTAATCATAAGATTATCAATAAAGGCCTGATCACCGCCATCAATACCTTTAAGATGCGGAGCTATTTTTTCAATAACATTTTTTACTGCCCTTTTAACTCCTTTCCCCTGATAACGTTTTTCTCTATCCCTTAGCTCGAGAGCTTCTCTCCGGCCAGTTGATGCACCTGAAGGAACAGCAGCCCTTCCATATGCTCCACTTTCAAGGACCACATCGACTTCAACAGTAGGATTTCCTCTGCTGTCAAGTATTTCCCTTGCACTTACACTGTGAATCTCACTCATTTACTACCTCCATTTTTTCGACGGTCTGATGCTGAAAAAGCAATTTCTTTTCACTCAATGCAGCTCCTATAAAGGCCTTGAATACCGGATGCGGCTCAAGAGGTCTAGATTTGAATTCAGGATGAAACTGACAGCCGAAAAACCACGGATGATCTTTAATTTCAATTATTTCAACCAATTGTTTATCAGGACTCATACCACTGATCTTTAACCCGTTTTTTTCCAGTATTTCTATATATTTGTTATTAAATTCATATCTATGCCTGTGTCTCTCATATATCTCACCCACTCTATAAGAATTAAAAGCAGTTGAATCTTCATCCAGCACACAGGGATATTCACCAAGCCTCATTGTTCCGCCTTTGTCTGAATTCAGATCCCTTCTCTGTACCATCTTGTTCCTAAAGTCATACCACTCTTCGATAAGATAAATTACCGGATAAGGAGTATCCTTATCAAATTCAGTA
>CAYFXR010000154.1:0-4731 GCA_964347155.1 uncultured Nitrospiraceae bacterium
AATGTCCCAAAGATTAATTTACATTATAAAGAAAAAATATCGAATGCGCCACAAAAATGTTAAGTGTATTTTTGACACAACTGCATCCCTCTAACACATAATATTCATTGATGCCAAAATGATCTTATGCTATGATTCTTTTAAGAATTATAATACGGTCTAAGCTATGACAATATTGAAAAAAGATTTCCTTCCAAGACTCCAAACAAAAACAGCTTTTTGCTCTTCAAAAAAAATGTGCGTTCTACACGCTCTTTTCATTCTTTTTCTGCTTCTGTTAGCCTCTCATGTTTCAGCTTCAGGAGATGAGTATATCAGGGGATATGCCGATGCAATTCTTAAAGTTAAATTGAATGTGCAAAATTATTCTCTATTAGTAAAAAATGGCGTGATCACACTGACGCTCAATGATGAACAAGTTTCAGTAAATGATGAGATAATCAAGGCATTATATGATATTAACGGAGTTATAAGAGTTGATATTCTGAATAAGGGAAAGGCAGAATCAGTTGCAGAAGTTAGACCTGATGTTCCCAGTTCCATGGAAAGTGAGAACCAATATTACACGCCTTCTAAAAAGGGGAGATTATTCCTTCCGCTTATCGCCGATCCACGATGGCCACACTTTTCCATTGCATACGAATATTACATTGACGATGAAGAAGTGAGAAATGTCGGGGCTACGAGTTTCGGAGAAACCCTGCCCTTTTACAGGGATAATGCGCCTTTCGGCGGACAATGGCAGATCGGAATTCAGGCTGCTGTGTTTGCAATCTTCGACCTCGATGCCCAATCACACGACCTCATCAATGCGGATTACTGGGTTGGAATACCTGTTACATATCGGAAAGATTCATTTTCAGCCCTCCTTCGCCTCTTTCACCAGAGTTCACACCTCGGAGATGAATTTCTCCTCCGCTCCCGGGTTGATCGTGTCAATCTCAGTTATGAAGCGCTGGACATTAAAGCCTCATATAAACCAAAAAACTGGTTGCGTAATTACGGCGGCGTAACATATATTTTCCATAAAGAACCATCTGATCTCAAACCATGGTCGATTCAATACGGTCTGGAACTAAAAAGTCCAAAGACTTATTTCGGCGGAAAACTGACACCGGTTGCGGGCTTCGATTTCAAAAACAGGCAGGAAAGCGACTGGGATGTCGATATATCAGTGCGGGCCGGATTTCAGGTGGAAAGTGAAAAAACGATATGGAATAGGATTCATCTGATGCTGGAGTACTTTTATGGAAATTCTCCTCATGGACAGTTTTACGAGCGTAAAATTGAGTATATCAGCCTCGGCAGTCATTTTTATTTTCAATAGGGGAATTGCCCTGAGACACTACTAAAAGACGTTCCTAAATATGACTGATGTCATCTTCTTCCCTTTTCTCCTTCAACATTTTATCGATATATTCTTTGGCAGCATCTCTGCCTCCATGGCCGAAAGCAATTGCTAAAGCCAGAACAACTCCTCCGAAAACAATAGCAAAGGCAATAATTACTGTGTCTCTACCAATGCCGAGAAGTTCAAGCGCCATTGTAACGGCCATGAGAAAAACCGCAAATTTCACAAACTTTCCAATAAGACCTGAAATAGCCAGACCGGCATTGACGGAAGCTATAAGCGCAGCCCTGCCAAAAAAATTGCTCAATAGATACCCCACCATTACTACGATACCTGCGACAATAATGTTTGGCAGATAAAGGAGAAACTCCGTCAACAGGTTCTCAACAGAGGGCATTTTGAGGGCATCCAGGCCGATAATAATAAAGGAAACAAGTGCTATCCAGAAAGCCGTTTGCCCGATCATCCTTGATAGGGGTTCCTTATACCCGCTCTTCTGGAGGATCTGTACAATGCCCATGCGGTCCGAGACCATGTCAATGTTTAATATTTGTGCAGTTTTTGTGACAACCTTCCTTAGCAACCATGCGAAGATCAGCCCGACAAAAATAATAACGAAGCCTGTTAAAAGACTGGGCAAAAAAGCTGCAATTCTTTCGATAAACCTCTGAAACGGTTCTATAAAAACATTATCCATAATCCCCTCCTATTCCCATTTCTCAATGAGATACGGTTTTAATTTCTCAAATGCAATACATAGATTCTCCAACCGTTCCTCAACCTCATGAGCGCTGCTATCCGCCATATCTGTCACAAGCGACGCCACTTTACCCAGGTAAAGCGGAGTAAGTGTCTTCAGGATATGCTCGACACTCATTACTTTTCTATGGCATGTAATAGCATAATCATAAATAATCCTTGCCCACAAATCATCTGTAAACATAAAAGGATCCGCAGAAGATGTTTCAACCAGTTCTTCCATGCTGTTCGCTGAAAGTATTTCAGCAAACAAATCGCTCAGCTCCTTTACACCTAGTTTAAACATTCCTATCATGCGTTCCACATTTACATTGACAGGTTCAAGCCCTACGGAAAACTGGAAACCGAACAATGGAACTGGCTCACTAGCCTTAACCTCTTTCCACTTATCAGGATACTCCTCCATGAGCATGAAAAGTGCGCTTACAACCTGTGTCAGCATCGCGGACAGATCAGAAGAAGGATCCTTCGCTGCATGAATCTTTGCACCGAGGAAGGACTGACATACTTTGAAATCATTTGCCACTGCAGTTGTAGTCATCCAGATATCAATGCCGAAACGAGCCACATCCGATTTCCACACATCTTTCGTCAGATAGAATTCAGCTAGCTTCCCTGAAAAGCCGAAGTCCCCTCCTATAGGCTGCCGGATATGTTTCCCGTACAGGGCGCGGGTTACAGGATATATTATGCTGTTTGTAATTGTGCCGTCATATTTATGCCGGAGATAATAAGGACTGACGAAATCAAATCCCCGGTTAAGTACAGGACGAATGAGAAGGTCGATCCATTCAGGCGTTATACTCCTCAGGTCTGAATCAACTACTGCACAGGCCTTTACGCCGAGTTCCTTCGCCACCTGGAAGACTGTTCTGAATGCACTGCCTTTGCCGGGAATGCCGTGATAAGGAGTGACTATCTTTAAAAGCAGGCTCTGCCTCTGATCTATCAATAGGGGCTGAAAATCGTCTATAACGGTCTTTTCCACAATCTCATGCGTACCGTCGGTAGAACCTCCGTCCGAATTGATGAGGATTGACTTCATGTCAGGAAAATATTTTGCAAAACCAGCCTGGACCGCCCTGACTACATGTCCGATAGTGTCAGCATTATTAAAACTCGGTATTCCTACAAGAATATCCGCCTCGCCAATTTCTTTGAGCTTCTCGCTTACCTCATCTCTTAGAATTACCCCTTCTATGTTGCACCTCCTGAAAGGTGAAGAAGATTACATGTACCGTATGATTTTTGTCAAGAAAAAAATGAATGTTCTTATTCATTGTCCTTTTCCACCGCTTCAAGCAAATGTTGATAAATATCGGGGATGCTGTAAGCAACGCGGTTCCATGACGGGATCAGCGGCGCTTCAGTGGGACCACGGCTCTGTTCCCAGGCGGTCCAGAGAAGCGCCCTGAACTGCTTTACCGTCATTTCTTCCTGATAACGATCATACACCAGACTGTTCATTTCCGCGTCGTCACCGTAACATTTAATATATTTCAAGGCGTTGTCATAATACGTATGCAGCATCATGTCCACAAATGAGTCATTCATTGCTATGCCGTGGGCCCTCATATAATGGAGATAAAATTTTGCTATATCGACCAGCATTCGCGAGAGCCCCTTTGATGTGTCATCCGGTGACAGGTCCTGGTGTCTGTGTTCGTAATTGGAAACGAGGTCCGACTGGGCGATCTTTCTGATCATAACACGGTGGTAGACCTCGGAGAGGGTTGCAACCTCAAGGGACCAGTCATAGGCGATATTAATTTCTCTTGCAAGCCGGGCGGTAAAGCTGAACTCCCCGGAAAGGGGATATTTAAAACTCCTGTGATAGGCAAAAAACCTGGCAAGTTCATTATATCCCCGCTCGTACATAACATTCATCATTGCATCAGCGAAGGGCGTGACAAAGAGCCTCGTCACCCTGCCTTTCATAGTCCTTTCCGAAGGTGAAATACGCATGTAATATCCCTTGCAGAATTCGTAGTCTGCGTGTGGATTGGCAGTGGGTTCGATCAGCCGTCCCAAAAGGATACGGTCATAGGTAACGATATCGCAGTCATGAAGGGCGATCACATCCGCATCCCTCCTGGCAAGGATATACCCGAGGGCAATCCATACCGACTGCCCCTTCCCCTGTACACCCGTTAAAACGTCCTTCTCACTGATCCTTTGAAAAACTTCCTGAACTTGCTGTCCGTTCACCCATACTAAAGAGACGCTTCGCCTTGTTGTACGAAGAGCGCCGAAATATTCTTTTGCCTCATGGAACTTCTCTTCTTCTTCCGTGCCATTGAAAGCAATAACTACATTTTTCAGATATTTCACTTTTTGTATCTTCTCAATCATCCTATCCAGCACTTCACGGTTCTCAAACTCAGTAAAATGACAGGGCAGGAGTAGGCTTATCTTCGTCTTTCGTGCATACTTTTCAATTCGCTCTTCAAGATTTACTAAATACTCATCGGGATCAAAAGCCCTGTAGAGATCGTGAAAAGTGGTTATCATGCCTTCCTGATGAAAATCGGACATACTTAATCTCCAAAGCTTTATAAATCTGATTTTTACGCAGTCATATCTTTACTCTCAATTATATAATGAATTCATAAAATGAACAA
>CAYFXR010000155.1:0-32075 GCA_964347155.1 uncultured Nitrospiraceae bacterium
AAACGTGAAGAATTCAAGGTCGATCCAGACCCTCTTGACCCGAATTGTGAATGCTACACGTGCAAAAAATATTCAAGGGCATATTTAAGGCATCTATTTATGAGCAAAGAAATACTTTCTATGAGATTAAATACCATGCACAATCTCCATTTCTATCTTGATTTTTTCAGAAAGATGCGGGAGGCCATAAACAAAGGAGAATTTGAGCAATTCAGGAGAGGACAGGCTCCGGTTTTACAGAATAATTTTAATGAGGGTTAACATGCCCATAAATCCTCTTTACTTTCTCCTCTCTACTTGCTACATTTAATAAAATGAACATTCTCATTACAGGTGGATCGGGTTTCATTGGTTCACATCTAAGGCGTGAACTTGTCAATGACGGTCATAATGTCATCATCACTACAAGGCGCCAATCTGCTTCAAAGGATATGATCCCATGGAATCCGTCTGATCTTATCCCCGCTGATATGATGTCAAACATCGATGCCGTTATAAACCTTGCAGGAGAATCCATTGCACCCAAGCGCTGGACAAAGGAAAGGAAAGAACGCATTTTATCAAGCCGTATAGATACAACGCGCATGCTTGTCGAGTCTATAAGAAATACTTCCTCCTCGCACCCTCGGAACGAGTCCATTCCGACCTTTAAAAACTGGGGAGGAACGGTTATGAAAATACCGAAAGTTTTAATCAGTGCATCTGCCATTGGTTATTATGGACTGCATGGTGATGAATATGTCACCGAAGATACGTCATCTGCTTCAGATTTCCTTGCGGATGTATGCAAAAAATGGGAGGCAGAGGCACTAAAGGCACAGGAATTAGGGGTCCGCGTAGTGCTTGTCCGTATTGGCAGCGTTTTGGAAGCTAATGGCGGTGCATTGCCACAAATGATAATACCCTTTAAATTCTTTTTGGGCGGGCCAATGGGCAGCGGCAAGCAATGGTTTTCATGGATTCACAGAGATGATGTGGTAGGTATTATTCAATATGCATTGGAAAATGACTCAATTGAAGGTCCTGTGAATGCAACTGCTCCGAAACCTGTTACAAATATGGAATTCAGTTCTTCCCTCGGAAAAACACTGAATAGACCCTCATATTTTGCTGTCCCCGGCTTTGTGATCAAATTAGCCTTTGGAGAACTTGGAACTGTTTTCCTCACGGGACGTCGGGTGCTGCCGGCGAAGGCTTTACAATCAGGATATACATTTAAATATTCAGAGCTTGATGAAGCACTGAGGGCTATATTTTTATAAAAAATGAGAAATTTATTCTTTCCACTTCAAGGTTTTTAAAAACTTCTTGTTGTCTAAAAACCATTTGACGGTGTTCTCAACACCCTGTTCAAGAGACATTTTTGGCTTCCAGCCCAAAAGTTTTTTCGCCTTTTCTATATGAGCCCATGTTGCAGTCACATCAGCGGGGTGTCTTTTCAATCTTTTGATTTTGGTTTTTTTGCCGAGATGCTTTTCAAGAAGTTTTATCACATAGTTGAGTTTTACCGGATGGTCGCTGCCCAGATTTATTATCTCATAGCCTGCTGGCCTTAGAGCCCGTATGGTGCCGTCGGCAATATCGTCTATATAGGTGAAATCTCTTGTCTGATTTCCGTCTCCAAAAACCGGTATTGCCTTCCCTGCATCCATATTTTTAACGAATTTGAAAATACTCATATCAGGCCGGCCTGCCGGCCCATATACAGTGAAATACCTTACAACCGTGATATCAAGTCCATAAAGGTAGTAATAAGCATAGCAGATTGCTTCAGCCCCTTTTTTCGTGGCAGAGTAAGGGGCGAGAGGGGTATCGGTCTTGGAGGTTTCTTTAAAAGGCATATCCAGTGATGCATAAATGCTTGAGGTAGAAGCGAGGACAAATTTTTTGACTTTATGCTCCCTGGAACACTCAAGAAGATTTAGTGTCCCTTTAGTATTCGTATCAAGATATACCCAGGGGTTTTCTACAGATGCCCTTACACCTGCCCTTGCTGCGAGATTAATTACCGCATCAATTTTATTTTCTTTAAATATATCTTTCAGCTTTTTATAATTTCCAATATCAGCTTTATAAAAAATAAATCTGGGAAAACTTTTTAAAGAATTAAGTCTCCATTTCTTGAGAGCAGGATCGTAGTAATTATTGATATTGTCAACACCTATAACCTTTTTATTCATTTCTAGCAGCATTTGTGATACCTTCCATCCAATAAAGCCGGCACAGCCTGTAACAAGAATATTTTTCCCTTGAAAATTTCTTTTTGTTGACCTCGTTTTCATTAAAGCCTCCAGGATAAATTGATTGATCTTGTTTACATATAATTCCCTATATCTTATAAGAATCCTAACTGCTCAGTCTGTTATAATACTGAAAAAAATCAGCAAAAACAATAGCATTCAGATTGGAAACCGCCCACTTTTTTATATTTTTATAGTTAGTTATACTATCAAAATGCACATAATAAGAAAAATACTCAAAATGACAAAGCCATACTGGCCTCGTGTTCTTGGCGGTATTGTGCTGAGCCTTATGGTTTCAGGTATTACGGCAGCGATTGCATGGGCAGTGAAACCGGCACTTGATGAAGTATTCGCTGAAAAAAAGTACGAATATCTGGCTCTTTTCCCTGTCGGTGTCTTTCTTCTTTTCTTGGCCAAGGGAATGTTTAGTTTCGGACAGACATATTTAATGAAATCCGCAGGATTGCAACTGGTAAGGGAGACGCGAAACAAACTTTATAACCACATACTGTATCTGCCACTTAGTTATTTTAGTAAAGAGTCATCAGGAGTTGTCGTATCACGAATTATTTATGATGCTGAATTATTAAGTGGACTCATGTCAAAAGTCATAAAGACCCTTGTACTTGAGGTGCCTACAATAATATTGCTGCTTGGATTGGCATTTTACAGAAGATGGGATCTGACATTAATGGCATTGACGTTATTGCCATTCATCGCGTACAGCACAAGGAAATTTGGAAAGAGGGTTAAAAAAAAGAGAAAAAAGGCTCAGAGGAAACTGTCCTTTCTTACGCAAAAAGTTGGGGAAAGCATCTTGGGTGCAAGGATTATTAAAGTTTTTAACCGAGAAAAAACGAAAAGCGACAATTTCAAGAGTGAAAATCGGAGATATTACAGAGAACTGTTAAAGGTAGAGATGATTAAAGAGGCAACAAAACTTGTAACAGATATTGCTACAGGTGTTGGCGTAGCCGTCATTTTATGGTATGGGGGAAGCCTGGTGGTTAAAGGTATCATCACAGCCGGAGATTTTGCTTCTATTATTGTGGCCATTTATATGATTTTTTCTCCAACAAAAAAAATTGGCGAAGCGTATACAACATTGCAAGATATCAGAGCAGCTATTGAAAGAATTGACACACTGATTGATGCCAAAAAAGAGGAAACGGGAAGAATAAAGATAAGCGGGTTCAAGCGTTCGATAAAATTCGAAAATGTATCTTTCGTGTATCCGGAAAGACGTTCATTTGTATTAAGGGATATTAATCTTGAGATAAAACACGGTGAAGTTGTTTCTGTTGTAGGTCAGAGCGGCGTTGGAAAGTCGACACTGGTTGATTTAATCCCGAGATTCATAAAACCATCAAACGGTAAAATCACAATTGATGGAATAGATATCGACACTGCAGAGTTATATTCACTCAGGGAATTGATCGGCATTGTAAGCCAGGATGTTCTGCTTTTTAATGATTCCGTGAAGGAAAACATAGCTTTTGGAAAAGCGGGAACAGTGGAAAGCGACATTTTCGAAGCTGCCACGCTGGCACATGCTGATGAATTTATAAAAGAATTACCCGAACAATACGACACTATCATAGGTGAAAAAGGGATTAAACTTTCAGGCGGGCAGAGGCAGAGGATAGCGATAGCAAGGGCAATTCTCAAAAATCCACCGGTATTGATACTCGACGAAGCCACGTCCTCACTTGATTCAGTCTCTGAGGCGATTGTCCAGAAGGCGCTTGAGAAATTAATGAAAGGAAGAACAACCATTGTTATTGCTCACAGGCTCTCAACCATTAAAAATGCGGACAGAATTGTGATCCTTGATAAAGGCGAAATAGTAGATATCGGCACCCACAATCAGCTTATTTCAAGGAATGATACCTACATGAAGCTTTATAATGCATTTGCCCTTTCCTGAAAAAAGTCTCCTACAGGAGTGGTGTGGTTAATTATAATTGAGACATGCGAATTCTTCATACTGAATGGTCTGACGGTCTTGGAGGACAGGAAAAAAGGATTCTTGCAGAAGCTGCTGGTCTGACTGAAAGAGGACATTATGTTGCCGTTGCATGCAGGGAGAATGCAAGAATAAGAAGCGAGGCGATAAGACATGGAATGGATATATTTACACTGCCCCTGAAAAAATCCTACGATATAGTAAGTATCATTAAACTCGTTAATATATTAAAGAGGGAAAAGTTTGACATTGTCAATACGCATAGCGGAATCGATTCCTGGATAGGAGGGATTGCAGCAAAATTCGCCCGCGTCCCTTTGCTTTTTCGGACAAGACATCTCAATATCCCGCTAAGAAGGAATCTGATTAACTTTATTCATTATTTACCCGACATGTATATCACCTGTGGAGAAAATATGCGGAACAACCTCATAACCCGGTGTGGCTTCCCTGAAAGCAAGGTTGTAAGCATACCAACAGGAGTCAGTTCGGATTTCTTTCACATAAAGAAAAACCATGAAAAAAAGTTGAAATATGGATTGGATACTAATTCTATTGTCATAACAAATGTTGGTATTTTAAGGAGTGTGAAAGGACATGAGGTAACATTCAAGTCGGTAAAAATGGTGGTTGAGTCTGTTCCACATGCTAAATTTCTCATAGTAGGGGATGGTCCCAGGAAAGAGGCGCTTGTAAATTTGGTACATGATCTTGGTATCTCAGGGCATGTCATATTTACAGGGTTCGTTGAAAACATACCAGAAATATATTCATTTTCAGATGTTGCTGTCCTCAGCTCTTGGTCTGAGGGGCTCCCCCAGAGCCTGCTTCAGGCAATGGCTGCTGGTGTACCCGTTGTTGCCACAAGGGTAGGTGGGGTACCCGAAGTCGTTAACCGTGAAGAGACAGGTATTCTCATAGAACCAGGAGACCATGATGCACTGGCAAAGGGGATAATACGAATTCTCACTAATCCTGTTTTATCTTTACAGTTTTCTCATAACGCAAAGGATCATGTAATGAAAAAACATTCCGTTACGCATATGATTGATAAGATAGAAAGCATATATAAAAAATTATTAAAAGAAAATAATTACACAAACACAGCTAAAGAAAAATAAATGCCCCTATACGGGCTTGAGGGTTAATCAAAATCACATGGTAATACTTCATACAGAGACCTTAAAAAGATGGGGAGGCCAGCAAAACAGGGTGTTATCTGAAGCAACGGGTCTCAACAAGAGAGGACACCGTGTTATTATTGTGTGTCACAGAGGCAGTATACTCTCAGAGAAGTCAAAAAACGCGGGAATAAAAGTTTATGAAGTAAATATGGTGAAACAGGCACATTTAAAAACCATTCCAAAACTGATACATATCATTAAAAAAGAGAAAGTTGATATCGTTTCTACTCATAGCTCTGTTGATAGCTGGGCTGGTGGAATAGCAGCAAAACTAACCGGTACATGCCTTATAAGGTTCCGACATAACCTCTATCCTATAGGGAGAGATCCGCTTACAAAATTTATCTATTCATTACCTGACGGATTTATAGCAATAAGTAATACAGTAAGGGATATATTAAAAAGACATGTATCAAAAGACAAAAAAATTGCTTTAATACCCTCATCGGTTGATCTGAAGAGATACGATACAAATGCTGAAGACCTTAGGAAGGAAATAGGAATACCTTCTGATGTCATAGTAATCGGAAACACATCAACATTTACTGAAGTAAAAGGTCAGGAGTTCCTTTTACAATCATTTAATATGATTTATAAAAAGGCCCCTTGTATTTTGTTGTTCGCCGGGAGCCTGGAGGAACCATTCAGAGCCAGATATCTCTCCCATGTAAATGAAGATTTGAGAGATAGCGTTGTATTTTTAGGACACAGGGATGATATACCTAGGGTTTTAAAGACAATAGATATATTCGTTTATCCATCATTGTTGGAAGGGCTGGGAACTGCCCTTATTGAAGCAATGACAATGGGGAAACCTGTGGCAGTCTCGGATATCCCGACATTTAGAGAATTCATTGAAAATAAAGCAAACGGCATGTGCTTTAAAACAAGAGATGCGGCTGACCTGGCTGAAAAAGTCATATCCCTCATACGGGATAAAGATCTCAGAGAACAATTGGGCAGGAACGCACGGTCTACAGCACTTGAACGTTTCTCTACCGAAAAAATGATAGACATGACGGAAGCCCATTATAAGGATATTTTTGATGCTCAGTAATTCTATTCCTGTTGTAATGTATCATCATATTTCATTGGCTGACAGGGAACTTAATGTGTATCCTGAAATCTTTGAGGACCAGTTGAGGGTTTTATCCTCCAAGGGCTGGAAAACACTCTCCGGCGAAGAGTTTCTTTATTTTGTTCATACCCGGAAAGAAAAACCCAAAAAATGTGTTTTACTGACATTCGACGATGGCTTCGCAGATAATTATGTTAATGCTTACCCCATTTTAAAGAAATTCAATATGAAGGCGATGATGTTTGTTGCTGTAGATTTTATAGAGGATTCAGATGTTAAAAGGGGTTCTTTTGTCTCCCTTTCTCATAATGATGCATGGGAATTGGCCTTTACCAAGCAACGATCAGAAGTGATGTGCACCTGGAAAGAACTTGAAGAGATGGAAGATAGCGGAATATTTGATATACAGTCCCACGGCCTTTCTCATAGAACTCCAGAGTACATGAAGAAAAAAAAATACAAGGAATTGAAAGAAGATCTGTCAGGTGCAAAAGCCACGTTGGAAAAAAGACTGTCAAAAGCAATACTTCATTTTGCATGGCCCAGAGGCCACTATGACGAAACAGGAATAAAGATAGCAAATGAGCTGGGGTATAAAGCACTTTATACAACAGATCGAGGCGCTAATACGGCAAAAGATTTAAACATGATCAAACGATTGCCAGTAAAATGTAAAAATGGGAAATGGCTCAGCGGAAAGCTTCCGATTTATTCGTCGGTTCTTCTAAGTAAAATGTATCTAAAATTAAGGACAGGTATATGAAACGATCATGCCCGAAAGTCAGTACAATAGAGAATAAAAATTTAGTCCAGACCCTCCCCTTTAGTAAAGGTCTATGTCTTGCAGAGGGGGAAGGGGTGATTTTCATATGAAGCAGTTGGAAAATGATGTAGCATGTTTTTATTACAACTACAACGAGGAAATGCGTTCCTCTATCATAAAATTGTGTGACTTGACAAAAAGCAACCCTTTTTCCCTTAAACCTTTCAGAAATACGAATCACTCTATAAAAAAACTCTTTACGTCAAAAGGATTCCAGCTTTATCCCACTGTTAAAAAAACAACATTATTTTATGACCGGGCAACAGACTGTTTTTTTAAGATCCTTCATCCACTGAACCTCAAAAACAAGATACTCTTCCTTTTTATGGATAAATCCAGGGCTATTTACCATCTTTCAGAACGTTTATATCAGAGGGGAGTGAAAGTACAGAGAGTAACAGCGTATGGTTTGTTCACAAAAGGCAGACGCCCTTGCCTTGCAATAAAAAGGGCTGAAGGGGAATCACTTTATGATATCCTGATCAGAGGGAAAAAACACGTAACAATGGCTCTTTATCGCAAAGTTATTGATGAAGTAGTTAGGCTTCACTCCCTGGGTTACTGGTTTGGGGATGCGCACCTTTCCCATATTTTTATTAAAGATGCCGAAATATCAGGTCTCATAGATATAGACAGTATGAGAAAAAATTTTCCTTACAGGCTCAGAAACATTGCAAAGGATATAGCAGGCCTCAATCATCCGGAACTGCCTTTAACAAAGGACGAAAAAAAATCACTGCTCGGATACTATCTGGATGGAGTAGACATACAAAATGAAGAGAAATTCCTGCGGCTGATACACCATTATACGGAGCGCAGATGGAAGGATTAAGTATTATCATTCCGGTTTTTAACAAGATAAAGAGTACGGTAAGATGTATAAATTCTATAAGTGAACAGAATAAAAACTGTTCTTTTGAAATTATTATAATCGATAATGGATCAACGGATGAAACACAGGATGTTTTTGGAAAGGGAAGTGTAAGCGTCATTCCCGCGAAAGTGGGACACCACGTGGGGTATCCTACTGTGGCGGGAATCCAGAACAGAGCGCTGGATCCTCCTGTCAAGCCGGAGAATGACACATTAGTCCATCACATATCTTCAGACCAAATCACTTACATCAGAAACGAAGAAAATCTTGGTATATCAAAAGCCTGCAATATGGGCGCTGGTAAGGCAAAATATAACATCCTCTGCTTCATGCACAACGATGTCTTTATTTTACAAAAAAACTGGACTGCATCTTTACGTGATTTTATAACCAAGACAAAAAATGCCGGCATGATCGGGCTCTACGGAGCGAAAACTTTACGCAAGGACGGCAGTTTCAGGGGAAAGACAATCGTACACTCATTAATGGACGGGCATTCCATAAATAAACGATTCGAAAAGGCAGCTGTTGTTGACGGACTCCTCATGGCATCACAAAAGGCGGTCTTTAAAAAGATCGGCGGTTTTTGCGAAGATTTTCCCGTCCACTACTATGATAAAGACATCTCTTTAAGAGCAATAAAAAGCGGACTTTGTAATTATGTAGTGAATATACCTTTTGAACATGTTTGTGCTACGACGAGAAGAGACATAAAAGAAGACGATAAAATACGTGATGAAGCAAAGGATAAATTTTTAATAATATGGAGGAATTATTTGCCGGCTGATGTGAGTACATGGCGGGAAAAGATCTGTTATGTGTTTCGAAAATAGGCCAAGAAAATATCATCCCGATTCATCGGGATTCACCGAGGTAAAAAAATTTATTCGCATGGTTAACTGCATAATGTGGTTAAATGCATTTTAGGATTAAACCTTTATGTGTGGAATATTCGGGTTTTTTTCAAAAATCAGGAAGATCAGCAACCAGGAACTGTTACAGACATTAGAGGCTGCCCGTCATCGGGGCCCTGACAACGCAGGGGTTGTTTTTTTCCAGGGTGTAATTCCCCCGGGAAAGGGAGGATCTGACAGATACCTCCCTGCTGATTCAATACCGGATGGGGAATGGACATCTGTCTTCGCACATACCCGCTTGAGTATTATTGACCTCTCCGAGGCAGCAAATCAGCCGATGAGCAATGAAGATGACACACTCTGGATTGTCTATAACGGAGAAATCTACAATTTCAGGGAAATCAGACAGGAATTAAAAAGGCGAGGTCATACATTCAAATCCCGTACTGATTCCGAAGTAATAATTCATGGCTTTGAGGAGTGGGGTATTGATGTGATAATCCGGCTCAGAGGGATGTTTGCATTTGCATTGTTAGACAAACGGAAGAATATCATTATCCTTGCAAGAGACAGACTTGGTGTTAAACCTCTTAAATATTATTTTGACGGGACAACCTTTATCTTTACCTCGGAACTAAAAGGGCTTTTGAATCTGACTCCACGCAAACTGGATAAAAATTCGCTCAACCGATTCCTCACACTTAAATATATTCCCTCTCCAGATACCATCCTTGAGGGAGTAAAAAAGGTCTCTCCTGCGGAGCTGCTGGAGCTTGATATGAATCAATGGCGGATTCGGACGAAAAGGTACTGGGAGCCAGAGTTTTACCCGAAAAGCAAACTAACCTTTGAGGATGCAAAAACAAATTTTAAGGAGCTTCTTTCAGAGTCGGTGTATATGAGAACAATTTCCGATGTGCCTATTGGAGTCTATCTCAGCGGAGGCATGGATTCAAGCGCCATCGTGGCATTTTTAAAAGAAAACGGTATACATGACATCAACACCTTTACAATAAAATTTGACAGGCCCGGCTATGACGAATCTGCATATGCAAAAACTGTTTCACAAATTTTTCAGACTGTTCACCATGAATTCCAGATTCCCGAATTGTCTTTTAGTGAAGCACAGAATATTATAGATTCACTGGATGAGCCTTTTGGCGATCCTTCCTATATTCCCACGTATTTTCTCTCACGGTTTACCTCCGAATATGTGAAGGTGATACTCTCCGGTGATGGAGGAGATGAACTGCTGGGTGGATATAAAAGGTATTTTATCCACGCACGTGGTAGGATACTGGAATTCTTACCTCGGATAAAGTTACATCTTATAAAAAAATTACCTCCCGAGATAAACAAAAGAAATTTTTCAGGAAGACTTCAGAGAATTGCAGAGGAACTATCATCAGGTTTTTGGGGAGCGTATCTTTTACGGTTTAGTGGTCTCGGTGACAGCTTTAAAAGATATGTAATGATACCGGATCTGTATCGTTCTCTTAATGGCTGTTCCCTCAAAGAGCTCATCCATAATTTTGCCGATAGCAAGAAAATAACAGATACTATTGAAAGACTTATCTGGATTGATCTTAAAACGTATTTGCCGGATTATATTCTCACAAAAACCGATCTTGCGCTTATGTCACATTCCGTTGAAGGCAGAAACCCTTTTGTAGATTATCAATTAGTAGAGTTTTCGAATTTGCTGACTCCTCAATATAAGTTTAAAGAAGGAGGCAAATACATCCTGAAAGCTATCCTTGCAGATTATCTTCCCGGAGAGGTTATTTACAGAAAGAAAATGGGTTTCAACCCGCCTATAAAATACTGGCTCAGGGAGAACGCCGATCTTTTATACGAAATTTTTTCAAATAGCAATTTTGTTTCTCACGATGTCTTTGATTTAAAGCGCATTCATCAGATAATCAATACATTTGAAACAACAGATATAAATATCTCGGAGCAACTCTGGCTGCTCATGGTACTGGAATTATGGAGAAGAACATACAAGGTTTAACAGGCAAAGACATAATTAATCTGATGATTCTGATTGCGAGTATGCCTGTAGGTGGCGTTGAAAACCAATTGCTGTCTATCGTTCAAAGGTTGCATAAACAAAATTACAATATTACGATATGCTGCATCAGGGACGTGGGTGTTTTAGGGGAAAAGGCTGCAGGAATGGGAATAAACATTGTTCCCCTTCATTTGATGCAAAGCAATAGAATCAGTTTGAATATCCCCTATCGACTATCCAGAATCATCAAGGAGAAGAACGTCCATATTCTGTGGACGCATCAGTATGTAGCTAATTTCTATGGCAGAATAGCTTCATTATTATCCCGAACACCTGTAGTGATTTCCAATTTTCACTCTCTCTATGACAATCCCAAAACGCACAGGAAAATCTTTAATCATCTTTTATCGTACAGGACAGATGCGTTAGTTGCTGTATCTGAAGCGGTAGCATCTGACGTGAGGTCTTTTGACCGCATCAATTCCAAAAAGGTAAAAGTTATCTATAATGGTATAGACATTTCTCTATTTGATGTCCCGGAAACAAAAACAGATTGCAGGAAAAAATTGGGATTACCTCCAAAAGACATAATTGTTGGAACGATTGGAAGACTTTCTAAGGAAAAAAACCATGGTATCATCATAGAAGCACTGCACTCTCTTCCTGGAGATGTAAAGGGCTTGATTATCGGGGACGGTCCTCTGAAAAAGACATTAGAAGATTCGGGAGGCAAACGATTTTATTTTACCGGACAGATGCAGTATACTCTAATTCCTTATGCCCTGAAATCTATGGATATATTCTGTTTCGTATCTCTATGGGAAGGATTTGGTATCGCCCTTGTAGAAGCAATGGCGGCGGGACTTCCTATCGTAGCATCAGATATCCCCCCTCATAGAGAAGTACTGGGTGATACGGGAATACGTGTGCCTTTGAAAGACGCGAAATCGCTTGCAAAGGCAATAAAAACTTTAATATCGGATGTTTCTCTAAAGGACACCATGAGCGCACAGTCCAGAGAAAGAGCAAGGATTTTTTCTATTGAAAAAACGGTAAAAGCCTATAAAGAGCTCTTCATGGAAACATTAAGAAAAAAGGTTTTACTATGAGGAAATACAAAATACTTCTCATAAGTGAACTTGATAAACCATCATGGAACGAGGGATGGTACTATAAGGTCGGTTTTGAAGAAAACGGACATGAAGTTGTTCCTTTTGACCCGGTTACCGTTAATGACCCTGTAAAAAGAATCTTTGAGATATTATATGAGTTCAAACCCGACTTCATTTTACATACGAAAGATGAACTGGCACCACATGTATTTCAGGAATTGAGACAATCTGTGAAGATAATACAATGGTACCCTGATCCTGTAATCACCGAATGGTTGCCACCCTATGTGAGTGCAGCAGATGTTTTTATCACAATGTCGGAAGGACTGGTAGAGGATTTAAAGAAATTTAATTCCAACGTTTTTTTTCTCACTCAGGCATTTGCGCCCTCTTTCTTTCGGATAAAAGAGATTACTACCGAGGATAGAAAGAAATATTCTACAGATGTTACTTTTGTAGGGAATCTCGGTTCAAAAACGTACTATCTTCCAAGAAGAAGATTCTTACATGCGGTCATAAAGAATGGCTTTCATTTAAAGTGGTGGGGTCCGAGATTACCGAGAAAATTATCCACCTTACCATTAATTATGGGACAACTCGGCAGGTCTTACGGGGGGAAATTTGTATGGGGAGAAGAACATGCAAAGATATCAAGATTATCAAAGATTTATCTCGGATTCGATGCAATGCCGCATATACGCAAGTCGATGAGTGAAAGGTTATATATTGCAGTAGGTTGTGGAGCATTTTATATGTGTCAGCATGTTGATGGAATAGGAGATCTATTAGAACCAGGAAAAGAAATTATGACGTTTCAATCCGAGCAGGAGATGATAGATTTGATAAAATACTACCTCAAAAATGATGATTTGAGAATGAAGATTGCAAAGGCCGGAAAGAATCGTGTATTAAGAGAACACACATATGAGGTGAGAATACGGCAGTTGATAAAGATAATAGAAGAGTTCATTTAACCCGATTCGTGTTAACCCAGATAATGCAGACATTGCTCAATAAATTATTTAACTCGATACATTTGTTATTAAATTGTGCATATGGCTTTGAATAAATGTATTCACACTAGATCTATTAATATTGCGTTTAAGGTATCGAAAAATAATTTCTTTCACAAAGCCTGCATTATGTGAAATGCATTTTTGGGTTAATGTATATAGTAGTGATTAATCTTGCAGCCAAAAATTGAGAACGTGAAAATAGCCATAATCAGGAAAAAATATACCTTTCATGGAGGAGCAGAAGGTTTTTCCAGAAATTTCATTGAGACTCTTGCACATAATGGACACGAGATACATATATTTGCCATAGAATGGCAGATTGATAAACCGCTTGGCGACATTCATTTTCATAAAGTTCCTGCCATTACATTTGTTTCAATTCTGAGAGATCTTACCTTTGCTGTTTCTTCCTTTTTCCAGCTTAAAAAACAAAGAAAATATTTCGATATAATTCAAACGCATGACAAAACTCTCTATCAGGATATTTATCGTGCCGGGGATGGGTGCCATATTGAATGGTTAAGGCAAAGATGGGGAAGGACGGGATTTTTGGGAAAACTCTCTATTGTTTCTAATCCGTATCATTGGCTGATCCTCGCACTTGAACGTTCTATTTTCAAAGGGCACAGATTCCGGAAGATCATAGCCATATCAGAGATGGTGAAGAAGAATGTCATAAATAACTATGGAGTTTCACCTGATGAAATCGAGGTAATTTACAACGGCGTGAATGTAGAAAAATTTCATCCAGAAAATAGTAAAAAATATAAAAATGAAATACGACAAAAACATGGATTAGCAGATACTGATTTTGTTGTCCTCTTTGCAGGCTCCGGCTTTGAGAGAAAGGGGGTAAAATTCCTGCTAAAGGCTATTGAGTCAATATCTGCTCCTATTTCACTCATGATTGTTGGTAAAGGATCTGATAAGAAATTTAAAACAGCCCGGCATGTTCAGGCCACCAATGTACAGGGAAATGTCATTCCCGCGAAAGCGGGACACCACGTGGGGGATCCGACTGTGGCGGGAATCCAGAAAAAAGGCACAATCGTATTTTGCGGCCCACAAAAGGATATTCATAAATACTATGCTTCTTCGGATATTTTTGTTTTTCCGACAATGTACGAACCCTTTGGCAATGTCCACCTTGAGGCATTAGCAAGCGGACTTCCTGTAATAACAACAAAATACAGCGGCGCTGCAGAGATAATAAAAGATGGTGTAAATGGCTTTGTTGTACAAAAACCGGAGGATTTTGAATCAATAGCGGAAAAGATTGAGGGCGTTTTCAATGACAGGGAGAAACTCGTATCTATGGGCAAAAATGCAAGACGCCTTGCTGAAGAATTCACCTATAAGAGACACATTGACAAAATACTGGCATTATATAAAGGTATAAATACTGAAAAAAACAGTAAATAAAAAAACCTCCCTTAGGGGAGATTTTACTTAAGGAGAATGGCTTGTTTCCTGTTTCCGTCGTCATAATAACAAAGAACGAAGAAAAAAACATTGAAGATGCCCTGAAAAGTGTTGCTGATGCTGAAGAGATTATTGTTGTTGATGCATTTAGCACCGATAAGACTGTTGCAATATGTAAAGCATATACCGATAAAATCTTTCAGCATGAATGGGAGGGATTTGCGCATCAAAAACAGAGGGCTGTCGATTATGCAGGAGGATCGTGGGTATTAATACTCGATGCAGATGAGAGAGTGCCCCAGGAACTCAAGACAGAAATTACAGAGACACTGTCAAATACGAATCATCATGGTTTTTATATGCCCAGGCAAAACTATTTTATTGGGAAATGGATAAAGCACGGCGGATGGTGGCCAGATAATACGCTTAGGCTTTTCAAAAAAGACAATGGGCGTTTAGAAATCCGTGAAGTACATGAAAAGGTAGTGGTTGAAGGCAGCGTTGGATATTTAAGGAATCCCCTTGAGCATTATACGTATCAGAGTGTTTCAGATTTTGTAGAGAGAATGGAGCGCTACTCGACACTCGCTGCCATAGAGATAAGAAAGCATTCCGGGCGCTCAGGGTTATTTTCACTTACAGTAAAACCTTTCGCTACTTTTTTGAAGATGTATTTGTTAAGGCTTGGTTTTCTCGATGGTATACGCGGGCTCATGCTTGGCACCCTTTACAGTTACTATACATTTCTCAAATATGCAAAAACATGGGAAAAGCAGGAATAATAATAAGCGCGGAAGTTAAAGGACTGACAGAACTTTCAGCAGGTTCAGGTTTGATAAAGAATTAAAGTTTTGCAAACTTAAAGCTTAATAGTTTGTAAATCAATTTTGCTGCAAGAAAATCAGGCGCTACATTTTTTGACGGGCAGAGTTCAACAATGTCACATCCTACAATATTCCTATTACCTGAAACACTCTTTATTAAATCAACCACATCATACCAGTCCAATCCCCCTGGTTCAGGTGTCCCGGTTGACGGTATCATGGAAGGATCAAAGACGTCCAGGTCTATGGTGACATAAACATTTTTAGAGAGTTTTTTTACAACTTTTTTAAACCAATCCTTTGTCTGACGGACATCTGATGCATAAAAAATATTATTCTTATTTACATTCTTCAGTTCAGATGAATCCATACTCCTTGTCCCTACTGATATTACATTTTTTGTAATTTCTCTTGCCCTTGCCATGACACAGGCATGGCTGTATTTATTCCCTTCGTATGAATCCCTCATATCGGCATGAGCATCAAGATGAAGAATACTCATATCGGGAAAAGAATGTGAATGTGCCTTTATAGAGCCTAAAGAGACTGTATGCTCTCCACCTAAAATAACAGCAAACTTTCCGTCATTCAGTAATTTCTTAACTTTTTTGTAAACCCTGTCAATCATATATAGTGAATTTTGAGAAATAATTTCCTTTGCTGTATGAATGCCTTTTTTATAAATTTCAGAATTGGTTTCAATATCATAGAGTTCCATGTTTCTTGAGGCATTGATTATTGCCTTTGGCCCTTTGGCAGATCCTTTAACCCACGAGCTGGTTTTATCAAACGGTACTGGCAGGATAACTATTCTTGCGTTTCTGTAGTTTGAATACTTCGCAGGTAAGCCACCAAAATTATAAGGGAGTGTTTGTTTCAATTAATCAAATAACATTACTGCAACGGCAATAACTGTTGTCCATTTCCCGTGTTTATTGCCCTCTGCAGACTGGCAGATATTTCTGGTTTTAAAAATATATTTGCTTGCCTTGTAAACCTGTTTTCTTGCATCCCACGCAAGGTCCGGATCAAAAGGAATTCCAAGGGTTGTTGCAAGCATCGTAGCTGCTAAATCTTCAGCATAATCTCCTGATTTTCTTGCTGTTTCTCCAAAGGCATGATGTTCTGACAGATAACCATAATTCTTTTTATCAGTTGGGACTGCTAACCCAACAGAGGCAGATATAAGCCTGTTAGGTTCATTTGTCTGATTTCTTGCCATTACGCAGTATGTTATTTGTCCTGGTTGGATTTGCTCAAGTCCTTTTTCTTTGCTAATGATTCTACAATTAGCAGGGATAATACTTGAGACATATACAAGGTTGCATATCTCTATCCCTGCACTTCTGAGAGCGAGCTCAAAAGATGCCAGTTTATCTTTATGTATGCCAACTCCTTTTGTAAAAAATACTTTTTCAGGTATCATGTTCTTTTAAAATTATTTTTGATATTTTAATTTTCGGGCTGAAATATAACGCAAATTGGCATATTTTTTCAAGTGTATCCATAAAAAAATTCGGTTTTATGGAATTTATTCCTTTCCAAAATAAAATATGTTTGTAGATTGTTTGAGATTATTTTGGACAGATATGAAAATCCTTAATTCAAAAAATGCATTATTTTGGGTAATATACCATATGATCGCAATCATTGATTATGGAATGGGAAATCTCAGGAGTGTTGAGAAAGGATTTCTTAAAGTCGGGGTTGATGTAACGGTAACCCACAAACCGGATGATGTTGAAAAGGCCAAAGGGATTGTTCTCCCGGGAGTCGGTGCATTTAAAGACTGCATGCGTGAGCTGACGAATCTTGAGTTGATTGATCCAGTTGTTGACGCCATAAAACAAGGGAAACCTTACTTGGGAATATGTCTTGGCCTCCAGGTGTTGTTTAGTGAATCAGAGGAATTTGGCAGATGCAGGGGACTTGATATTTTCAGGGGCAAGGTCGTCAAATTTGAGTTTGGAGTCAAGAGTCAAGAGTCTGTAGTAAAAAAATTAAAACAAATTCCAAATGCCAACATCTTAACTCATAACTCTAAACTCTTAACTCTAAAAATCCCACATATGGGCTGGAATGAACTTAACATAAAAAATAATAATCCTCTTCTATACGGCATACCTGATAAAAGCTATTTTTATTTTGTGCACTCTTACTATGTTGTTCCGGAAGACAAAAATATAATTACAACTACGACTGGTTATGGGATTGAGTTTGCCTCGATGATTTCAACAGATACTATTTTTGCAGTGCAATTCCATCCAGAAAAAAGCCAGGCACCGGGGCTGCGCCTTCTGAAGAATTTTGGGGATATTGTAAGTATGTCATCATAGTCACACGTTATGTATCAGAGATTATAAATCAAAATGACAAATCGATCAATGAAGGTTACGGTTTAGGTGACGATGCCCGTTTTGGTTACGTATCACGGTAAAGTGAAAAAGCCGAAAGACGTAACCGATAGACGATACGGGCTTCCAAACCTTAACCGTTTGACATTTCCTTTGATTTTAAAAGTTCTAATAGCAGGGTTTTCATGCTTTTTTTCAGCACAGGATGTACCTTTTCCGGTGCTATTTCAGCAAGAGGCTTCAGAACAAATTCTCTGTCACTGAGACCAGGGTGCGGTATTTCCAGTTTTGAAGTTTTCATAATCAGATTATCATATAGTAAAACATCGAGGTCTATCACCCTTGGCCCCCAGCGAGTACCGGTACCGCGTCCCATTTCAACCTCTATCTTTTTAAAGACACTCATTAATTCTTCCGGATTAAAATGGGTCTTTATCTTGACAGCCATGTTAAAGAACTTGGGCTGCTCTTTAACACCCCAAGGCTCTGTCTCGATCATCGAGGAAAGTTTGGATACGTTTATGCCATTTTCGATCATGAGTTTAATGGCCTTTTTACAATTCTCTCTCCTGTCGCCAAGATTAGAGCCAATGCCAATGTAAGCGGTGGGCATAAAAACAGTTACCAGGTCTCAGGGTTCAGTGGTCAGAGGAACCTGACAGCTGGTCCCCGAAATCTAATTTTACAGTATCTTCCCTATCCTCTTCACTGCTTCTCTTATCCGTTTAACCGGAACGGTAAAGGAAAATCTCACATAGCCTTCTCCGGGGACACCGAAACCGTTGCCCGGAGTTGTGAGAACCCCGGCTTTATGGAGCAAATACGCAGTAAAATCTGTTGAAGTGAATCCTTTTGGCACTTTTACCCAGAGATAAAAGGTTGCCTTTGGTTTATTAACTTCGAAACCGAATTTCTTCAGCCCCTCATATAAAGCATCTCTTCTTCCCTGATAAATCTCTCTTATTTTTTTAAGAATCCTGTCATCCGTGCTCAGCGCTTCTATGCCTGCCTCCTGAATAGCCTGGAAAATACCTGAGTCGAGATTGGTCTTAATCTTTCCGAGTCCTGCAATTGCGTCTTTATTTCCAACAGCAAAGCCTATTCTCCAGCCGGTCATATTATATGTTTTTGAGAGCGAGTGGAATTCTATTCCCACATCCTTTGCACCGGGGATCTGGAGAAAACTCAGAGGCTTCTCATCATCATAATAAACTTCTGAATAGGCAGCGTCATGACATACGATAATGTTGTTTTTAACAGCAAATGGAATAATCTCTTTGAAAAAAGCTTTGTCAGCAACAGCAGCGGTTGGATTGTTTGGATAATTAATAAACATGAGTTTTGCTTTTTTAAGGATACTCTTTGGAATTGCCTCTAGGTCAGGAAGGTAGTTATTTTTTTCAAATAAGGGCATTATATTACTTTTTCCACCGGCAAAAAGAGTGGCAACAGGATAAACCGGATATCCAGGAGAAGATACAAGCACATAATCTCCCGGGTTTATAAAAGCAAGCGGCATATGTCCTATGCCTTCTTTGGAGCCAATGAGTGAAAGAACCTCTTTTTGGGGGTTTAAAGCTACGTGAAATCTCTTTTTATACCATTCAGCAACTGCCTGTCTGAACGATAGCATTCCCTCATAAGATGGGTATTTATGATGCACCGGATTCTTTACTGCTTTTCTCATTCTTTCAACAATATGCCTGGGTGTTGGTATATCAGGGTCTCCAACACTAAAATCAATGAGATCAACACCTCTTTCAACTGCTCGTTCTTTCATCCTGTCAATAGTTGCAAATAGATACGGGGGAAGGGTTTTTACCCTTTTAGCGGTTACGATAGAAAAATTTTTATGCAATTTAGCCCTCCTGAAAAAATAATTGAGCTTCCCCTCATGTGCCGAAGCGGGGCTCTTCGGTAAGAGTCGATTCCTAGGTCATTAATACCTAAGCGTTGCCTTGAGCCGTTTGGGATGAAGAATGAGATCCAGCCCGGCAATGATGCTCGTCACGTGTACCTCACCAGCCATGAGGATATCAACTGCACCGCCTTCACCCCCTGAGACCGCGATTCCGATCCGGGCAATCCTAAGCATTTTTCTGTCATTATTTCCGTTACCGAATGCAACTACAGAAGAAGATCCGAGTTTTTCCACATATTCTTCTTTCTGAAGATCATGATACTCGCCTTCCAATACATGTGCTTCACATCTGATATCTTTCAGTTCGGATTTGGCTGTTCCAAAAGTATCCGAGGTCAGAACGTGGATTTTCAAAAATTTAGATATTTTGTTCAATCGCTCTTTTACCCCAGGGATGCGTTTGCCATTAAATGACAGAGTGCCTGTGTAATCAGTAACAAGATGTTGTAATTTAACAGCGCCGAATCCTGGAATATCTATCTCCAGCATGACTCCCTCCTGATTTATTCCTTAGATATTATCAGGAAATACCATAGAGATGTAAAGAAAAAAAACTAATCTGCCATAAGAACAGTTATTCTTCTTCACCATAGCGAAATGAACGTTCTTGCTTCTTGATTGATTGCAGGTGCTTTTCAGCAAGCATTTTTTCCTTAGCCCGTTTTGAGCGCTTGCGTTTTTGTCTCTTGATCTTTGCGATACGCTGCTCTTCTTCACTCTTTTTCCCTTTCAAGAGTCGCTCTATTTTTGTGAATAAAAGCACGCGTGCATGGTATCGGTTTAGTCCCTGTGAACGTTCTTTTTGGCACTTTACCTCGACACCAGTGGGTATATGTTTGAGATACACACAGGTAGATGTCTTGTTAACATGCTGTCCCCCCTTACCCCGTGACCGAATAAAGGATTCCTTGATATCTTTTTCGTAAATTTCAAGGCTATCCAGTTTTGCTCTTAAGGCATTTTCTTTTTCAGGATTTACTGGAAACATGATAAAGAATAATCCCGGAATCCTATCCTTTAAAATTTATCTTGCATGATTCAATAAGATCTTTAGCTTTTTCTTTCAACTCCAGTGCAAAAGCATCTCCTTGTTTTATGCCCTTTTCTGCCTCATTTAAAATGTCATAAAACAGGTGCCATACCCGTCTTTCCTTTTGGTATTGCTCAATCAATGGATTTGGTTCTTGAACCAATTTCTGTATTGTATCATGCAAACGTATCGTGCCGGACTGAAAAAACGCAAAACCAGTTTGATTTTTTTCCTGTGTACCTTCTTCAAAAAAAGAAGCCACTTGAAGAGCAAACTTCAAGTAAACGACTGTAAGAGGAATTCTTGAAACAAAACATCCTGTAAACGGGTCAATAGTTTTTTTAATTTCCTCAAAAGACCAGGGTAATGCTCTGATGTAATATGAAAACATAAGGATTCTTATATAATCGCCGATCAATTTTCCCATTTCTGCAATTTTTATTGATTCCCCGGCAAATGCTTCTTTGTCATGACGCATAATCAGTCCATCTTTATGAACATAGCGTAAATTTTTTTGCGAGTTATTGAACAATATGGATAATATATATGCCTGATCTTCCGCACGTCCTATAAATGTGGGAGTAAATGGTTGATATTTTCTTAATGAATCTATCAGGATTCCACAGGTTCCTCCTGTAACATGAATTCGCTGAAGGCACTGATATTTACCGTCCATTATATTATCTGTATAGCGGGTCATCATCTCAGCTTCAGTAGAAAGCGCCTGGGGGAGTTTACTGAAGAATATCAATTCTTCCGCCTTAATATCATTTGGTGGGAAACATACATCCGGTGTAAAGAGTGAGTTTTCTATATCCTTCTGATTCACGAGAGCGCCAGCAATCATGCCGAGTTCTACATTGTTCCCTCCAATATCAATTCCTTCCGCCCCCCATAAAGGGGTTTTGAGATGTTCAAAAGCGGATAAACCACTCTGTTGAACAAGCTCTTTTTGTGGAAATACCTGGTCAAGATCGATCTTGAAAGTTCCCTTTATCTTCGGATCGATGAAGACCTGCCAGAAGGCAGCAATTGCTTTTAGGAAGCTATAATGCCTGCCATATTCTCCATCCACTCCGATCACTTCAAACAGCAGGCTATGTTCTTTTGTAACTGAATATTTTACCGATGCTGGAATAAGGACATCTTTAATAAGCCTTATTGTATCTGCTTCAGTAAAAACAAAAATATTTAAATATCGGATGTTTTTTTCCTTTCTTAATTCATCTTCCAGATACTCTTTTACTATCCCCTGGAGCCCTTCATGGGTTACCGAGACTGAAAGAACACACGTGACATTGGTATCTTTATCCAAGATCCCCCGTTCTATTTCAAATTTAATAGTTTTATCCAATCCATCTAAACCATATAAAACTTCATTATGCGCTGGTGTTACGCCTATCGGGATCGGATGGTCATACCAGTACTGCTGTTCTTCCTTTACTATCTGTATTAATGATTGTTTTATATCAGAGCTCACGGGTAAATTGGCAATGTCTTTTGAAACATAAGGCACGGTAACAAGTATATTAGAAGTAAATAGAATTCCTCTTGCAGGATCAGTAATTGGTGAATGATTTAATTTTGAAATTTTTACTTTTCTTTTTTCACGGAGCAAATGAATTTTTTTATTAGTCTCTTCACATAATGAGACTCCTTCAGGGAAAAAAACCTGATGGATTTTTTCAACCGTTTCTTTCTGTTTCTTGCAGTTATCAGGATTGATAATCCATGAATAAAGACTTGTCAGATCTTTTTCAAATCGTTCGTCATCATAACAGCTGTGAGATATCTCAGAGTGAATAAGGTTTATTCCGTTTTTATAAAATTGTATTGGCTTTTTCCATGAAGGATGAGATTGGAAATCTTTTAAATACTGAATTGCCTTGCTATATAGTGGGTGTGATTCGCCTGATAATGAAATGAGAAAGGCAGCATTCAGATTTCTTGCAATTGCAATGTTGTCTTTTTCGTCCGGACAGAACTGCTCAGGGACATTTATTTTTACAAGAGAATTTCCTGACTTTCCTGAGTCTATTATGTATTTAATTATTGTTTGTAATTTCTGTTTCATGATTTTACTGGTAAATTTTTTGTAAGAAGATTATACCATCTACTGTATCCCCTCATAAACCCAAATGATGCATTATTTTAAATACATTTTTTGGGTTAATCCTTTGCAGTGGAATGAAGATAAAAACAATGCATTGAATTTGTATCTCCTGGATATTCCAACTTTTTTAATAACCTGTTAAAATATAAAATTAAGGCATGAACTATGTCAGAAATTTCTCTTGACAATATCTTAAAAGAAACAGTTACGCGGATCCTATCTGTCATGCAACAAAAAAAAGTCAACTTTTTGGTTCAGCTGTTCGTGGAGAAATACATGAAAACAGCGACATCGATCTGCTTGTTGTGGTACTGACGTGTGTGCACCGCCGAAAGACAGCACAAAAAATCTACAGGAACCTTATATGTGTGGGTTTTGCAGCTGATATAATCGTTGATACGATGTTGAACATTACAAAAACCATTATGGTATGATAATTCGCCCTGCATTGGAAGAAGGCAAGGTACTATATGCCGCATGATAGGAATAGATCGGGTACTCCTGAAGAGTGAAAAAGTACCAACTCAAAACAACAACCTCCTTTATCCCCTCAATAGATTACTCATCCTATCTAAATCCGGAACAACTTGCCGCGGTAACCTCCGGGGATGGTTCATCCCTCGTAATAGCAGGAGCAGGTTCAGGCAAGACTAGGGTTGTAACCTACAGGGTTGCCTATCTTATTGAAAACAAAATAAACCCTTCAAGAATAATGCTCCTTACCTTTACGAACAAGGCTGCAAGAGAAATGCTTCATCGGGTAGAACTTCTTATAAAAGGAGAGGCAAGAAGAGTATGGGGTGGAACGTTCCATCATATAGGGAATATCATTTTACGAAAATATGGAAGCGCCGTAAAGCTGGATACCAGCTTTACGATCCTCGACAGAGAAGATTCAAAAGATCTTATTGAATCCTGTATAGCGGAATTGAATCTTAGAACAGACAGGATGTTTCCGCGGGGAAATGTATTGCTGGATGTCTTTGGCCGTTCAACAGGTACAGTTCGATATGTACCAGAAGTAATAGAAGAGAGTTACTCCCACCTGATTATTTACACAAATGAAATAGAGAAAGTAAAAGAAAGATATGATACAAAAAAGAGGGTTATGAACCTTGTGGATTTTGATGACCTTTTACTATGGTGGAAAAGGATCTTATTGGACGTGCCCGGCGTAAAAGAAAGGTTGTCTGAAAGATTTCTCCATATCCTTGTGGATGAATACCAGGATACAAACAAGATCCAGGCGGAGATCGTTGATCTCATGGCTTCAAGACACGGGAACTTAATGGTAGTGGGAGACGATTCTCAGGCTATTTACTCCTTCAGGGGTGCCTGTTTTGATAACATAATAAATTTTCCAGAAAGATACCCTGATACAAAAATATTTAGACTGACAACCAATTACAGGAGTACCGAAGAAATATTACGGCTTGCAAATGAAAGTATATCTTACAATACAAAACAATTCCCCAAACTTTTAAATTCTCTCAAGAGGACAGGCCCTTTGCCTGCTCTTATCCCCTTGAAAAACCTGCCTCAGCAGGCTGAGTTTGTGTCACAGAGGATTCTTGATCTTATTGATGAGGGTGTACCAATGAACGAGTTAGCTGTACTTTACAGATCCCATTACCAGTCTATGGATCTGCAGATGGAGTTAACGAGAAGAAGAATCCCTTACGAGATAAGATCAGGTTTAAGGTTTTTTGAGCAGGCGCATATAAAAGACGTAATTTCCTATTTGCGGGCTGTTCTTAACCAGACGGACGAAATATCGTGGGCAAGAATATTAAAGCTTATACCCGGAATTGGCAACGTAACCGCACGAAAGATCTGGGAGTTTATAAAAATTACAGAAAATCCTGTGGAAACTATCACTTCAGACAAAGTTATCAAGCTCCTCCCAAAGAGAGGCAAAGAACACTGGCAAATGTTCAGAACCAATATGAAAGCTCTTAAAGGAGAACATGTCCTGCAAAACCCTTCTGAAACCATACGGCAAATCCTTGTTAATGGGTATGATTCGTATCTAAAAAGCAATTATGAGAATTATGAGGAACGAAGGGAAGATGTAGAGCAGCTTGCAAACTATTCACAAAATTTCAAATCCACACGAGAATTCCTGAGCGACCTTGCCCTTTTAACGAGCGTTCAGGCAGAAGATATCATCGAGCAAGGTGAAGAGGGAGAATCAATCATACTGTCTACTATCCACAGGGCCAAAGGGCTGGAATGGTCAAGGGTATTTATCATAGGGCTTACCGAAGGAGGTCTCCCCCCGGCAAGGGCTATTGGTGACTTTGATAAGGAAGAAGAGGAAAGAAGAGTCTTTTATGTTGCCCTCACCAGAGCTAAGGATGAGCTCTACCTTTGTTATCCCATCATGGATAACAGATGGTATGATGGCTCTATCATAAAAAGACCTTCACCTTTTATACAGGAATTACCAGAAGATACATATGAGAAGTGGGAAATAGAGGAATAAAAGTGACCACCTTCCCAATGGAGGGCGTTAACAATGACAAATGCCAAAGCTCAAATCTATTATTAAACAGGATTCTGGGATTCAAGGGTTCAAGGGTTCGAGTGAAATTAAATAAAAAAAATTAATCATCACTTGAATCCTCGACTCCTGGACCCCTTGAATCCTTTTTTTGATATGACATTTGAATTTTGGTATTTGACATTTCAATGATCAGGTGCTTAATGCTAATTGATATTCATGTTCATACAAACAAATATTCAGGCTGCAGCATCCTTGACCCTGTTAATCTTGTTCGCCGCGCTGAAGAATTAAAGCTCTCAGGAATTGTAATTACAGAACACGATTCCGTCTGGTCAACAAATGACATAAAGAGTCTGAAAAGAGAGACAGAGACCAAACTCCTGATACTGCGAGGCCAGGAAGTATCTTCTCAAATGGGTCACTTGTTGGTCTTTGGGTATTACGAGAATTTGGAACACCGGTCTGTTGAGGAAATCCTGGATACGGTCCATAAAAAAGACGGTATAGTAATCGTCGCCCATCCATTTAGATACGGGGAATATGAAGGTTTCTCCACTGATAATCTAAAAAGCGAATTTGCACGCTATGACGGGATAGAAGTGTTTAACGGAAATCAATCCGTTTATGATAATGACTACGGAGGAAAAATATGTAAAGCATTTGGGTTTGTTGGAATAGGAGGAAGTGATGCGCACTCGGTATCAATGATTGGGAAATATGTAACGGAATTCCAAACTCCGATTAAAGATGAGAACGATCTGATTGCAGAAATAAAGGCCGGCAGATGCAGGCCGATTAGATTGAATGACTTCAAAGCCTGAGCTTGTAGAAAGGCTCTCTGCTGGTTCAATCTTGCAGATTGAACCATATAGTCAAGTCGTGCTTATTCTTTATTTATACGATGCAGGTTAATCATTTGACACGACTCATAAAATGGACAGACGCTGCATCTTCCAATGCAATACGGTACATCCATAATCCATTCTCCCAATTGTACTTATCGGAAGTTTTTATAAATGCCTTGAGCGAAAGGGATCATTGACGTAACTCAATGGATATGTATAATATTACTTAAATTTTTCATTACTGAAATTTTATATGCTCTCTTTACTACCTTGATAATAAATTTATAATCATTGGGATATGAATTTTGGAATAAAAAATTTCTTAGGTGTTTCATCTATTCTTCTGTTTTTAATCATTACAATCAGCTGTGCTCCAAAAGTTTATAGAGCTCATCCGGAACTTGAATCTCGAATTAAAAATGTAAACATTCCAGGACTTCTTCCTCCTGATGTAAAAATCTATGAACTTACTGCAGGAGGGATAAAGGAACTCAGGGATGAATGGTCCGAAAAAGGCAAAGAAAATGTGCTACGTACTATTAAAGAAAACTTTAATGAAAAAAAATTCAATATAAAAATTCTTACGATAGATGAGGAGATTGAGGAAGAGCTCGAAGACATTCATGCCCTTTATCGAGCAGTCAGCAGAAGTGTTCAATTGCATACATATGGTCCATTCCTATTCCCGGAAAAACAGAAAAATTTCGACTATTCTATCGGCTCTATTGAGAAAATTCTACAAAGACTCGGGTCAGATGCCATGATATTTGTATATGGCCATGATGAAATCTCAACTGGTGGAAGGAAGGCATTAACTGCACTTGGAGTAATCGCAGGTGCTTTTACAGGAGTTATGATTATGCCGAGGTCAGGAATTACGAGTATGAGTATTGCTTTAGTTGATACTTCAGGCACAATCCTCTGGTACAGTATGAGAATCAGCCAAGGTGGGCATGATCTGAGAAATCCCTCAAGTGTATCGAGTCTTTTAAAAAATATTCTTTCTGATTTTCCAAGTCTGGAAAAATGAGATATTTAACTATTCATTTAGTGCTATGTTTTTTAATTGCCGGATGTGCAACTACAAAGCTTCCTCCTGTAACAGCTGATAATTTTTCTTTCCAAGATGATGAAAAGAGATTATGGCACCGTTCAGAAGAGGAACAACGTATTCTTAATAAAAGCGGGCTTGTATACGAAGATGAAAACATTGATAAATATCTGAATGAAATTGCAAGAAAACTCCAGCCATCAGAAGTCTTTGAACATATTCCTTTTAGAATAATCGTAATCAGAAATCCATATCTTAACGCCTTTGCGTTTCCAAACGGTATTATATATATCCATACCGGGATACTTTCAAGAATGGATAATGAAGCCCAGCTTGCAACCCTACTTGCCCATGAAATGACACATTCAACGCATAGGCATGCGGTAAAGGGTTTTCGGGATATCAAAAACAAGACTGCATTTCTTGCTACTGTTCAAGTGACAGTTGGTGGATTAGGCGGGGGAATTGGAGACCTTGCAAGCTTGCTTGGTGCAGTAGGTGCCATGGCAGCAGTAACTGGTTATTCAAGAGAGCTTGAGACAGAGGCAGATATGGCAGGATTTAAGCTAATGATAGAAGCAGGTTATGACCCTAAAGAAGCACACAAACTATTTTTACATCTTAAGAAAGAGCTTGAAGAAGAAGAGATAAAAGAACCGTTCTTCTTTGGAACTCATCCCCGGCTCAAGGAGCGCATAAAAAATTATGAAACATTTCTCAAAACAATGGATAAAGATTATACTGAAGGGATAAAAAATACGGGAGTATTTCTGGAAAAAACAGCCGAGTTGGTACTGTCGAATGCAGATCTTGATTTAACAGCTGGCAGATTTGAAACTGCACAAAAAGGGGCTGAGAAATATTTAAAAATAAAACCCGATGATGCAAAAGGATATTATCTTTTAGGCGAAATTTTCAGACAGAAAAATAAGGAAGGTGACATAGAAAAAGCATTAGGGCATTATAGAAAAGCTATATCTGTTGATCCATCTTATCCAGAGCCGCACAAGGGGATAGGCCTTATATACCATAAACAAGGGGAAAGACAGAAATCTGGAAGGCATCTCAATATATATCTTTCTCTCTTTCCTCAGGCTCCTGATAGAGGATACATAGAAAAATATATTAAGCAAGATACTGAAGGAGAAAAAGAATGAAAAGGTTTTTGTTGATAGTTCTTCTTTCTGTCATAGGTTGTGCCCCATGGATACGGACCGGAGGCCCGTATTCATCAAATGACTTTTCTGTTGAATTGCCTGAGGGATGGATGAGATTTAACACAGGAGAGTATCTGCTTTTAACAAGAGATGGCATTCTATTACAAAATATTCACATTAAGAGGATGGGCATTGACGATGAATTTAAACATACAAAAAAGAAGTTGACTAAGGACATGCTTCCATATGAAGTAGCAGAAGTAATCATTGATAATATAGCTTCCGACCCTTCAGTTCTTAATTTTGCGCTTGAAGAGAATGTCCCTACAACGATAAGTAGTTTATCCGGTTTTAAATTAGTATTTACCTATAAAAACAAAGATGGATTGAGACTCAAAAGTATATACTATGGATGTATATCAGGTGAATGGTTTCTCAGCATCATTTATACAGCCGCTTCAAGATATTATTTTGATAAAGATTTCGAAACCTTTAAAAAAGTTTTTGAATCATTCAGGCTGGTTGAAATATAAAATTACACGTACAATTTTTGTCCTGTCCTCACATCTCATTTCTTCCCTCGATGGCCTTTGTAAGGGTCACTTCGTCAGCAAACTCAATGTCCCCACCTATCGGCAGTCCATATGCAATCCGCGTAATTTTTATTCCCAAAGGCTTCAGGACTTGCGATATATACTGGGCTGTGGTTTCCCCTTTTGTATTTGGATTGGTTGCAACAATAACTTCTGAAATGTTGCCCTCCTTTACTCTTTTTATTAGCTCCTTTATCTTGAGTCTTTCAGGAGTTATGCCGTCTATCGGGGAAAGCGCTCCAAGGAGGACATGATAAAGTCCCCTGTAAATCTTCGTATTTTCAATAACAATAACATTGCTTGGTTCTTCGACAACACAAATTTTGCTGTGGTTTCTTTGAGGATCCCTGCAGATAGAACAAATTTCATCTTCGGTAATATTAAAACATCTCCTGCAAAAGCGTGCCTTTTCCTTGACCCTGACAATGGCATTCGCCATAGAGACGGCTTCTTCGCCAGGCATTCCCATAATAAAGAATGAAAGTCGTTGAGCGGTCTTTCTTCCGATTCCCGGCAGTTTGGTTAGCTCATTGATAAGATTTTCAACAATACCGTTGCTCATGAGCCGAAAATATTACCCAGTCCCGGGATATTCATGCCTCCGGTAACCTTGCTCATATCCTCACTAACCATTTGCTGTGCCCTGCGCAAGGCCTCATTCACAGCAGCTACCACAAGATCCTGAAGCATTTCGATATCATCAGGATTTACCACGTCTTTCTCAATTTTAATAGATACTATTTCCATTGCACCGTTTGCAGTTGCTACAACCATACCTCCGCCAGCAGATGCTTCAACAGTTTTCTTTTTTGATTCTTCTTGTATTTTTCCCATCTCCTGCTGCATTTTTTGAGCTTGTTTCATAAGATCTCCAAGCATTTTCTTTGACATAAAATCCTCCTTTATTAAACTTGCTTATCTGTCTCCTCTTCATTTTCAAGTGGGTTAACTTTGACTAGCGAACTATTAAAAAGCCTCATTGCGTCCCGAACTAAGGGTTCAGCAAAGACCTCTTCTTTTATCGTGTCAATGTTTTTTCTTGTTTTTTTATTGGGTAATGACAAGATCTTTAATTTGAGATTATGCCCGGTTAATTTCTGTAATATAGGTTTTATGACAGAAGAATTTTTCTCTATGGAATCCGCAAGTACCGACATCCCGCCGTTGAATCCGATTGCAAGCTCTGTTTCTGTAAGATTTACGAGGTTTGCTTCAGCAAGTTTACAGGCAAGCAGGTGGTCTTCAGATTTAACGCTTTCAAGCAACCTCTGCCAAACCTCTTTCTTATTTGAAATATCCGGTTTATTTTTAACAACAGCTTGTTTTGGCGGTTTTGTTTTTTTTTCTTCAATTGTTGCAGAATTTTTGGGAGAGGTTTCGGGCCGTGAAATTTCCGGATGACCCGTTGATTCGCCGAGCATTTTTAATACATCTTCAATGGATGTCATACCTTTCATAAATGAGACCCTGAGAAGGCCAAGCTCGAGTGTATATCGTGGATTGAGTGCATTTCTGACCTCGCCTTCGAGTCTGAGGAGTTCCGTAAGAAGCAGTGTCAATTGTTCTATACTGACATCAGATGCACGTTGCCGTAACATTTGCACTTCTTCCTCTGTAAACTCTAAAAGTTCTTTCGCTCCTCTGGTTATCTTGACTATGGCTATATTTCTGAAATGTTCAACAAGCTCTTTTGTTATTTTACGTAAATCATTCCCTCTGTCTGTTAAGTCCTTTATCATGGAGAGGGTTCTGGAAATATCGCCGGTGAGAATCGTTTCTGAAAGATTTGATATAATCTCTGTCTCAGGCAATCCCAAAAGGGATTGAAGCTCTTGTACAGTAATATCATCGCTAAAAGACGATGCCTGATCCAAAAGAGTGAGTGCGTCTCTCATGCTGCCATCTGCTGCCTTTGCTATCATTTCCAGAGCAGAGTCCTTTATATGTATTTTTTCATTGTCTGTTATTTTTTTGAGCTGCTCTCTGATTATGGCTTTTGTCATCCTTCGGAATGAATGGTGCTGACAACGGGACAGGATTGTAGATGGTATTTTTTTTGGTTCAGTTGTGGCAAAAATAAAAATAACATGCGGAGGAGGCTCCTCAAGGGTTTTCAGGAGAGCATTAAAAGCCGGCGTACTCAGCATATGAACTTCGTCAATGATATATATCTTGTATTTTCCCCCGGAAGGGGCATACTTTACAGCTTCTCTCAATTCCCTTATAGCGTCGACACTTGTGTTGGATGCACCGTCAATCTCAAGTACGTCTATGGAAGAGCCTTCTGTTATGGCTCTGCAGCTCTGGCATCCGTTGCATGGCTCTATGTAAGTCCTCTGCTGACAATTAAGTGCCTTGGCGAGAATTCTTGCAGAAGAAGTTTTTCCTACACCCCTTGGTCCTGAAAATAGATATGCATGCACTATTTTTTCACTTGACAGTGCATTCTTAAGGGTTCTAACGAGTGCATCCTGTCCGATGAGATCGTCAAAACTCTGGGGCCGACATTTTCGTGCTAGAACAATATAGCTCATCTTTTACAATTATCAATTTACAATTATTAATTATTCATTATTAATTAATCATTGTTCATTTTTATTTTTATAACAGCCAGGCCTTCAGGTGATCCTGCGGCACCCAGAATAACTGTTTACCGTTGCTTCCTTCCGGACCTGGCGGAATTCACAGCACGCTGTTGCACAGGGCCCAAGGGCCTGACTGTAAATCAGCTCTTAGCCATTAGCTGTTAGCGATCAGCAAAAGATTTAAATTGACGCCTGATAGCTTTTGGCTTAATAATATGCCATGAGCTACGTGGAGTTCATGGCAGTGAACCCTATATATGGTTCACTGGCGGAGAGGGAGGGATTTGAACCCTCGAGACGCTATTAACGCCTACACGATTTCCAGTCGTGCTCCTTCAGCCGCTCGGACACCTCTCCTCTCATAAAATTAAAAGTCAAAACGTGAAATACCGAAAGTGAAAAAAAACTATATATTCAACGTCATATAATTTATAACTTTCTGCTCTCAACTTTCAACTTGCTATATTAATGTTATGCCATGAACTACATTGAGTTCATGGCAATAAA
>CAYFXR010000156.1:0-2176 GCA_964347155.1 uncultured Nitrospiraceae bacterium
CTTAATCCACTTACCGATAGAACAAATTTGGAAATTGAGATGAAGTTTGATGGTAATAGTGAGGGTGAAACCCAAATTTCTTTGCCAATTGATAAATACGGAACCCCGAACATTCATCAAGCTGTTTCGGAATTCAATGTAGTCGGAGGAAATAGTGTCACGTCCGTAAGGGAAAAACCCTTCTTAAGGATTATTCATCATAAACCTTTTGCACCGCTAAAGATTTACTATACAATTTCTTGGTCATCCAGATCTTCGGAATCATACGCATACAGTCCAATCGTGCATTCTGACCAGTTTCATTTTTTTGGACCACAATGGATGATAAAACTGATTGGAAATTCAGACACGTTAAAATATATAGTAAAATTCAAAAAAATACCTGAAGAATGGCAAGTATTCAGTAACATTGGAAACGGTAATCATCCATTTATCCAGATATCCACCCAAGATGATATATCGGGTTTTATCGCTGGTGGAAAATACCATAATGAAAAGCTTTTGATTCAAGAAAGCTCAGTCGATATATATATCAGTAACAGGTTTGCCCCCCGTATTAAAACGTATACAGAGGAATTAAAAAAATTAATATTATATCAGCGAAATTTATTTAAAGATTATGCATTTGGATATTTTCTTATATCTCTAAGCCACCGAGATGACATTTTAGCAGGAGTGGCGCTGAAAAATTCCTTTATATGCTTGGCTAATAGTCAAACACAGCCATATAAAATTCATCGCTTACTATCACATGAAATGTTTCATACTTGGCTTCCAAATAAAGGAAAGATTATACCTGACGAGGAAGATAAGGCCTCCTTTTACCAATTTGAATGGTTTCATGAAGGATTTACTGAATACTGTGGCAGACAAATTCTTTTGGATATAGGAGTGCTTTCACAAGAGAATTATGTAGATCTGGTAAACAGAGACTTACTTAGGCTAGCAAAAAATCCTGTTAATGAGATCACATACGAAGAAGTAAAACAAGTTATAGAGAATGGCCATTTTTACAACACACATAAAAATTTATCCTACGTAAGAGGTGCTTTAATCGCTTTAAGTTGGGAGGAAAAAGTTAGGAATAAAACAAATGGGAAAAAAAGTATTTTAGATTTTGTAAGAGAAATTGTAAAAATGGCAGAGAAAAATGGTGGAGAATTGAACAAAGATGTTTTTTTCGATTGGGCAGTAAAGAACGGAATAGATGCAGAAAAAGATTGGAAAAGATATATAATCAACGGAAAATTAATAGACCAAATACCTGAAAATCTCGATAAAAATTACAGGTTGGTTGATGAAGTATACTCGGAATTTGAGCCTGGATTTAATGTCTCAGCTTCTAAAAAAGCCAAAAAAATTATTGGATTAGTAGAAGGTGGTTTAGCTGAGAAGAATGGATTATCTGAAGGTATAGAATTAATAAATATTGAAAATGATAGCAATGCGGAATTACCAATAAAAATATATGTTAAAGTCAACAACAAAGAAAGGATAATTTCATACTTGCCGACACAGAAAATTCCATATAAAAAATATGTTAAGATAAAATAGATTCTGCAATTTTTTCAGTCATCTTCTATGTAATTAACCTAAAGAATATAACTACCCTTCGTCCTACTACTGGAAAACAATGTCTTTTCAAATAAACTTGTGTCAAAAATAAAGCTGAAGGATACTATTGCTTGAAGAAAACGGCTTCTAAGCAGGGATGTGACTTTATTCTTCCCAAGAAAATTTAGTAAATTTTTTTTAACTATTTCGTCCGAATGCACGGATATCGACGATTTACTAATTAAGGGACATCTGGAACAACAGCTCGTTTCGGAGCCTTCTGCAAAAGCAGTATCCCATACAACGCCAAAGGTAGGGCAGCAAGTCCCAGAAGAACAGCTGACAAGGATGTAAGCTCAATGCTCTTGCCAATTCTGTTCAACTCCACCACTGCATTGCTCAGACAATGAAAAGCGGCTGCCGGCCAAATACTGCGGCAAAAGAGCACAAATGCGCCAAGAGCCATCCCGCCCAAAACCGAGTAAGCTATTTGTGGAAGAACGCGCATGACTTCAGCGCCGGATAAAATATTGGAGATATGAAGAAGACCAAAAATCAGTGAAGATGCAACCACACTTTTAGTCATTCCAGACATCTTGTTTCCCCAGAGACGAATGAAACC
>CAYFXR010000157.1:0-1809 GCA_964347155.1 uncultured Nitrospiraceae bacterium
ATATCTTCATTTTTCTGTTTTAAAAAGTCTGCCCTGCGATACCGCTCCCAATTCGTTTTCCGGCATACCTGCTTTGCCGTATGAATAATCAGGACTAAGAGAAATACTAATGTAATGAAAAAACAGCAATGGGGAAATTATTTGGAAATTCATTTTCCGTATTAAACAAATTTTCGGTGGTACTCTTTTACTTTTTTTGAAAATTCCCTTGCGAATTCATAACATTTTTTTTCATCCTCTAAGGAAGGCTTATATTGCACCTCTATCCCGGGCTCAAATACCTCTAATTTCATTTGCTTGAATTCATTATAAGCGTCCCTTACAGCGCCTCCTCCCCACCCGTAGCTTCCAAAAGCCCCCGTTATTCGGTTTTTGGGTCGCAATCCTCTCAGATGATTCAGAAATTCAGCTATAGAAGGATACAAGATATTATTGAGTGTCGGGCTCCCTACCAGGCAACCCCGCGACTTCCAGAACTCTTTTATGGCAACACTCGTTGGAGTCGTCCTTAATTTTATTACTTTGCAGTCAAGCCCTTCGTCTTTTATGCCCTGCGTAAGTGGAATGGTCATACGTTCCGTGCTGTGCCACATTGTATCATAAATGATCGCTACCCTCAAAGAAGACTTTCCGTTCGCCATATCAAGATACTTCTGGATAATACCCGCGGGATCGCTTCTCCATATTGCTCCATGGTCAGGTGCAATCATCTCTATATCGAGACCGAGTTTCTGCACCTCTGCTATTTTTGTCTTTATCAGTTGTCCAAAAGGCATAAGAATATTCGCGTAGTAATCTACAACAGAATCCTCAAGCTCTGACGGAGAAGCAGACTCAATAAATTCATCATCAAACCGTGACGAGGTTGCCATATGCTGACCAAACGCATCCTGTGAGATAAGGAGGTTTGCCTCTTTAATATAGGTCATCATTGAATCCGGCCAGTGAAGCATTGGCGTTTCAAGGAAAAGAAGGTTATATTTCCCTGTGTTCAGGATATCGCCTGTCTTGACAATTCTGAATCTCCATTTTGAAGTGTCAAAGTGTCTGTCGAGACCCTTTTTACCTTTATCAGATATATAAACGGTCGCATTGGGTGTAAGCTCCATAATCTTATCGATACTGCTCGCGTGGTCAGGCTCGATATGATTTATTACCAAATTCATAATCGTGGAGGGATCTGTCAGGTTTTTGATATTGTTTATTGTGACCTGTGAAAAATCATTTTTTACCGTGTCGATAAGGGTAATTTGTTTGTCCAGGAGGAGATAATTATTGTATGTTGTTCCATTGGGCGTAACATATCCATGGAAATCCCTCACTGCCCAGTCAACTGCGCCTACCCAGAATATATCGGGTTTTAATTCTACAGCTTTCACATTTACCCCCTCTTTCTTTATTTAATAAGAATTTTACCAGCATAATAAGAAGCTTGCAACAGTCCGGAAAATAATTGAATCGTTTACCAATTTATTATTTTTCCGTATTATAATCAAAATATGGAAAAGGGTAGGGTGCATTTATATATCAAGGGTTTTGTGCAGGGTGTATTCTTTCGCGCAAGCACGAGAGACATGGCTGTCAAACTCGGTTTAAAAGGATGGGTCAGAAACCTGCCTGATGGGGGTGTCGAAGCTGTTTTTGAGGGTAGCAAGGATAAACTCGCAAGAGCGGTGGAATGGTGTTATGAGGGGCCACCGGGTGCCAGGGTCTCTAAAATCAATGAAAAGTGGTCTGAGTACACCGGAGAGTTCGATAGTTTTGATGTCAGGTATGGCTGGTAATTATCCTGTATCGTCAAGCATTTTT
>CAYFXR010000158.1:0-19913 GCA_964347155.1 uncultured Nitrospiraceae bacterium
CAAGAGTTAAATTAATAATTATCAATGATTAATGAAGAATTGTATAAAATTTCTTTAAAAAATATTCATTGTTAATTGATCATTGATAATTGATAATTGTTCGTTCACCTGGAATCCTCGAACCCAATTTAGCATTTGATATTAATTGCAAGTTTTATATTAATTTGAATTTATCAACTAAAACACGAAAGAGGGCAAATTCTGTATAGTTGCTACAACAGCAGGTAAAAATAAATTTGCTAAAAGCAGTTATTTTGACAATGAATTCAACCAGTCTCCTGTGTATGATATTAACTACACTCACCGTTAACGCGATTCCCCCCTTAAATGGCTCTTTTTGCCAGTAACCTTTTTACTAGTAGCTTTTCATTATCGGAAAAGAACCCTCCAAACCATAAAATCACTGGGAAAATACACAATGATACTATTGAATAGATTTTCATAAATCTCATCTCATCTCCGAAGCTGAAAAGATACGTAAACATCAGGTATGTTGTTAAGGCGGAAACAAACACCAACAATATTTTTTTGTACTCAATCTTCAACGGGTAAAATTTATATGCAACAGAATAGTTAACGATAAAAAGTGAAAAAAAGGTAATAGCAAGAGTTATACTTGCACCTAAAGCGCCGAATCTCGGGATAAGAAGTACATTCGACACAATGCCCACAATACTTGCCGACCCAAATATAAAAGGCTTATAGCCTGTCTTTTTTGATATCAAAATACCCGCATCAGACAGCGTTGCCATTCCATAAAATATCGAGGCTAAGCAAATGAACGGGATAAGCTTATAAGAACTATGAAAGGCCTTGCCAGATATTAAAGGTATTATTATTGGAGAAGATACAGATATTGCCAAACCGACCGATACACTTATGAGGGTGTATAGAGTAAATACCTTACTGACTAATTCAGGCCCGTCTTCTTTGTTGTAATTTTCAAATAAAAACGGTGACCATACTTTCTCAAACGGTCCCATCAATACTGCAATACCAAACATTCCAATTTTATAACCCAATGCATATATGCCGACTGAATCCAGAGAAGAATACAAGCTAAGGAAATAACGATCAGAGCTGTTAATAATAAACATGAAACATGCTGTTGGTAAATACGGAAATCCAAACTTAAGCATTCTTTTAAGCAAAGAAAAGGAAAATTTAAAACGTGTCCACTTAATATAGAAAATCAAAAAACTGAATCCAATTACTGCTGCCAGCCAGATGTGGGTAATGAAAATACCCACAATCCCTTTTCTGTAGTAATATACGAGGATAATATTGGAGGTAATAAAGGCAATAAATTTTATGAAATTAATGGTCACATATTTTACAGATTTCATCTGAATTTGCAAATGCGTCATACCCACTCTTACCAATAAATCAAGGGGTATCCAGACAAGTATAAATATAAACAGTACCCCGGTTGTCGATCCTCTAAAAATAAAGTCTGCGAGAATTTCTCTGAAAGGAAAGAAAATTAAAACACCCAATAAACTTGAAGTGATAAAGAAGGCCAACGTTGTACCGATAACTGTTTTGTGCCATTCTGTATCATCCTGATCAAAGTAAAACCTGATAAAGGCCTGACGAACACCCATCATGATAACCAGTATCAGGATATCAGCAGTCCGATTGAGCAATTCAAGAATTCCATATTCACCGGTACTTAAAACGTGCGTATAGAGAGGTATTAACAAAAACCCTCCTGCTACTGATAATGCGTTTCCAATTCCGTAGATAAGAGAATGGCGACCAAGTTTTAATAATTTGTCTTTCATATGTTTATTATTTTGCTATTTTTTATTGCCCTTGCCGGATTGCCAATAGATGAAGAAACCTGTGTTGTTACCACCATGGGGATCTGGAGGGGCCGTTCTCTATTGCTCTACCTGCCTCTTCACCAAAAACACCATTCCATAATCCCCGTTCATATACAGCTTGTATACCGCTGCTCCACGGATTATTGCCTTCAATCACATAAACTCCGCTCTTGGCCACGATTATATCCCATGCAACGCATCGAATCATAAAGAATGCCTTCGCCAGTCTTAGCGCCAATTCGCAAACTTCCTTATAGAAGGGTACCTTCCAGCCTTTTAACATAAATCCACTCGTAGGGTGATGATCTATGATCTTGAATCCTGAATCCTGACTCGTACGTGCCCCATAACAAAGACCGGCATGATCAAGCAGTAAAAACAGACCACCAGAAAGTCTATTATCAGTATCCATATTACCGACAGCGCTCTTCGCATATACCTCGATTATATGAGGCGTGTTGGATTCATCGAGTAATGTTAGAACCCGATAGGAAAAAGGAACATACTTGTTTTGCTCCAATGTGCTCTCGTGAGGTGTCAGTCGCTCTTGGACCAGGAAACTGGACTGCGTCGTTTCCCGATAATTATACCCTTTCAGAACATTCGATATAGTGTTGACGCTAACAGGTTCACCTGACACAGAGCAGAATTCTCCACGTGTCTTATCAAAAATCAGGACTAAAATTGACTGTCCCTTTGTACCTTCTACGGGCTTTATCACGAACTCTCCTATATCCTCACGTGAGACGAAGTCAACAAGCTGATCAATCGTCTTTACGACAGGAAAACCGTTGATGCCCGGCAGATATGGGTCATAGACCGCATATATTTTTGGAGTTGGAATTCCAAAGGCCAGGTTATATGTATGGAAGACAAGTTTATTTTCAGTCAAACATCGGTACTGTATAGGATTTAACGCTATTAAAGATGATATGTGCTTTTTCCACCCAATGAAAGAAGAATATTCATTCTCGCTTAAATCCTTCCGCCACAGGCGAAACAGGAAGAACTCACTAACTTCCATCTCGTGAAGATACCACAGTACTTTATACCGCTTCCAGCTCGTTGTTAAATTATCTAACGGAAGTTTGTGCTTGATGTACGTTCGCAAAAAGGAAAAAGAATTTCGCATAAATTGATAATTCCTGCATAAACGCGAACGTTCGGGAACAACAGGCATTGACATAATGAAACTCCTTCAAGCAGACTGTTTTTCACTGATTTTTTGTTTAAAGCTTTTGGATACAATATCGAAAAATGCACTATGACATGCAAATAGTATGAGCCAGTTATAGCGAAACAGTGTATGACTGGCAACGCCATAAAAAAGCAGCAACAGCATACTGTTTTGCAATACTAATCTATAATTGCTTAATTGAGCATCATTCTCTGCTATGTTTTTTATACTTCGAAACTGGTAAAAGTATTTGAATATAATTAAAAAAAATAAAATTGTTCCTGAAAAACCGGTTTCCGATAATACCTGCCCGTACAGGTTGTGCATTCCATAATCATATTCTTTATTATAATAAAGCTCTTCATTAACCTTTTTGCGTGCAACCGGCGACGAGCCAGGACCATATCCGAAAATTGGTTTTCTTTTAGCTAATTCCCAACCATCTATTAAACCTGATAACCTTGCTAAAGCAGATTTTTTTTGCTCTTCTTCAATCGTATAACTCATGTGGTATGTTTTTTCTGAAATCAGGGGTATGAAACGAAAATAGCGATGTTTCAGATAATCTGGCAGTGCCAGTACAGAAAGACTTGAAGCTATTGCAAAAACTACGATTGCAATCTTTACATGTTTCAAGGTTCTGATGTTAATGAGAATAAAAAATATAACACCAAGCATTGCTCCCCTGGTACCACTATATACAATAGATAAGAGTGATATGAAAAAATAAAACGTCATCATTACCTTTATGCTTTTCCTGTCGGCTGATTTAAACCAGAAGAGAGCAAAAGGTAATGAATACAATGTTACCACTCCAAAATAATTCGCCGCTCCAATTCCTTCTGACCATATACCTACAATCCTTCTTATTCCCTGCTGCCAGACATAACTGCCTCCATGCAGAAAGTCATTCCAGGAATGGGCTTGATACAAAAAAAGAATAAGAACAAGACCGGTAAAAATATAAAAAATATCCTTCATATCATTTATGCTAAAAAGAATAAGGAAATAGAGAACGATAAATTTCCAATAATTTCCAATCCACTCTTTGGCCAGGGGATAATCTTGATATGGCGATAAAAAATAACTCACATTTAAGAATAAATAGAAAATCAAGACTAAAAATGTCATGGTTGAAAATCTAATGTTTATTTTTCTGCTCAACAACAGAACGATCCAGCTCACTATCATAACTATTCTTTCAAAGTGAATCTCACCCAAAATTGTAAATCTATGCTGAGGATTTGTTATGAGAATCCATAAATAGAATAAAATAAAAAATATTGTATAATTCTTTGTCTTCATAGAATCAGAACCCTCCATTATCATGTGGTATATTTATTGGCCTGACTAAATCTGAAATCAGCATTTCACTTATTTCACAGGCACTTTATTTTTCCCTATATATGTTTTTTCTATAGAACCGTGATGTCTCAGTAATTTTGTAAATCCTTTGATAAGTCCTGTTCCCAAGCTCATATGGACAACGATAAAGACCCGTAAGATATTTAAAGCAAAACGAAAACCATCTCCTCTGCTCAACCTGACTGATTCCATAGAAATCACTGAAAGATATAAAAATAAAACGGCAAGATATGACAATAAAAAAACCTTGCTTATAAATCCAAGAAAAGGACCGAAGACAATGCCCCCAAGGAAAAAAGAGGGAATAAACATATCCAGGGTGATTGTCTCTGGATGTTTGAATATAAATCTAGCACGCCCCTCTCCATATCTCATAAGCTGTTTCCATAGTCCAAATATACTTTCTCTGGGATGGTAATAGACTGCAATCCTTGGGCTAAAAAACGTCTTAAACCCTGCCTTCTTTACACGATAATTGAACTCGACGTCTTCACAAGCATCAAATGACTCATCTACAAAGCCGATCTTTTCGAAAACTTCACGTTTGTATGCACATCCTACGCTTACTGGACTAACAAAGCCTTCCTTATGAGAATGAATGAAAGAATTCCCGCTGTGGCCTAACCGTGATGCGCGAGCCAAAGCGATTGCTCTCTGGATATTCGGTTTATCCGGAATAATAAAAGGTTGAGATCGACCAAGACATTGTGCACCACTCTTCTCAAAACAATCTACCACATCCCTGAGAAGATGACTATTGTTTATTTTACAGTGTCCATCAATTACAAGAAAAAATTCGCCTTTGCCGTTCCTAAATCCAACATTCCGTCCAGAACTCGGTAATCTGCCCGGATTAGACATAAGTATCACCTGTGGATGAGAATGTGCAATTTCTTTCACAATCTCGCGAGTAGAATCGGTGGATTCGCCGTCTGCCACAATGATCTCAAAGCGGTCTTTTGGATAATCCTGTTTCAAGAGTTCTTTTATTGTATCCGCAATAAATCGCATTTCATTACGCACAGGCATGGTAATAGTGATGAATGGCAATTTCGATCTCATCATGTGTCAAACACAGTTTGCTCTGGGAATTTATTTGCAGGGTTTATACTTAACCAAAAAATGCATTTCAAATAATGCAGGCTTTGTGAAAAAATTATTTTTCGATACCGTAAACTCAATATTAATTGATCGAGTGTGCATACTTTTATTCAAAGTCATATGCACAATTTAATAATAAATGTATCGAGTTAAATAATTTATTGAACAATGTCTGCATTATGTGGGTTAACAAAAAGCACATTTAAAATAATTTTGATGCTTTATTTATAACAAATCAGCACAATATCACCGGAGAGCTTTTTGATGCCGGGAACCTTATCAATAATCAATCTATCAATAAGATATAATCCTTTTAAAAAAAATTTGGTGAAGGGATGACCTTTATCAATCTTGGTCCTGTTTTTAAGCACCCTGTCTAATCTTCCAAATAGTCTAAAATACTTAATTTCCACCTTTGAGAAATACCTTTTAATAATTTCAATATCATCCCTATCTAATGGCCTTTCATCTGGTGAAGCGTCTGCTTTAACAGGAACACAACCTCTTAAAACTGATAATGTCCTGCTAAAAGAAATAGGTTCTGTAAAGATAGCTTTACCTTGATCCTTTAACATCCGGCTTATTTTTTTAAAGTAATCTCTATGTAATTTTTTGATATCCAAATGGTGCAGAATCGCAGAACCATAAACAATATCAAAGTAGTTATCTGGGCAAGTATAGTTCTCTACTGATGAAACAACAAAATTTGTTCTATCATTTACATGGTTAATCTTTGCCTTTTCTAATGCAATTTCTATTAAGTGCGGTGATAAGTCGAAGGCTTCTACATAGGCCCCTAATTTTGTTAATAATATGCTATTTGCACCATCACCACATCCGAAGTCACATACTCTCTTTTCTTTCAGGTTTCCCATTTTGCTAATGGCAAACTCTTTGATAAAAAGGTTTCTATTTTTTAGAAATCTATACCTGTCAATAACTTCCGGCAAGATGGGTTTTATCAAGGCATTCGGAACTACATTTTTACGATGCCAATCAATCTCTCTGGATAGACGTTGATCCTGAACTATATTTTTCATTTTTTACTCCCAATCTGTTTATATGAAAAATTTAACTTATTCATCTTTCAAAAGGACCAACAGGATATAAAATTTTAAAAATTCAATTTTGAGAAAAAATAATTTTCAAAATACCGGTTAAATGTTTTTAGAACTGCGCTCCTGTAAAAGTCAATCGTTTTTTCCCCACTTATACGAATCCTGTTATTCTTAACCATATCATCTAACTCTTTAAATGTTATTACCTTATATTTGTCCGGATTTTTATCCAAGTATTCACAAATTTTCTCTAAACGTTTAATCAAAAAATGCTGTGGTGTTATTCTTGAAAACTGGATGTCATGGGGTTTAACTAATTCGAATGAATGTGTAATAAAGGTAACAACTTCAATCTGTTGATGGTAATAATGATAAAGTGCTGCTATAATCTCCTTATATGATGCAGCCGATAATTGAAAACTGTTCCACTCTTTTCTTATGTTAAATTCCCTATAACAGGTAATCGGGATTTCAAAGACATCTTCAATATAAAATATATCATTGTTTAGTTCGTAAGCATCCATGTAATCACAATTCCGATACGCGAGGTTATAATTTGAGCTGTATGGAATATTATTATTCTGCAGGGCCCTGATCGTGTTTAAATCACTGTAAAAACCCCCGGATCTGTATGCTAAAATTCCATTTACCCTGTATGACGACAAGAATTGCAAGGCATCCCTGATGATATTCGTTTGTTCTTCCAGAGAATATTTACGTAAATCATCCGATTGCCTCTTTCCATTTATAAAGGAGCGAAAATTTGGATGAATGTGTAATTGAACTTCATGCCCTCTCGTTTTAATATCTCGAATAATTTTAATTATTTCTTTTTCTCCAAAATAGAACCTGGATTCGGTCTCTACAAAAAAGACCCCCTTATGATTATATTTTTCCAGTATATCCATTATTAAATGGATACCATAATCCTTACCGTTTTTTTTACAGTAAATATGCCGGTCAGCAGGAACAGGTTTATTCCTTTTGTTTTTAAAATAACCACCGATTGAAAATTCTGTATCTATGGTGATTAAAATTTTTGTTTTATGATTAATTGATAAATTCCTTCCAGCCGTTTATTTTGTTCTTCAAAGGAAAAACTTGTTTTTACTTTGTGGTAACCGGCCTCTCCCATCATCTTTCTTTGCTCCTGTAAAGAAAGAAGTTGTTCAATTCCTTTTGCCAGCAAATCCGGGCGACGTGACGGGACCAGGATTCCATTTACGCCATTCTCCACCACTTCAGGTACACCACCAACATCAGTAGCCACTACGGGTTTCTTATTTGCAAAAGCTTCCAAAATAACGTTCGGAAGACCTTCTGTAAGGGAAGGGAGAACCATAAAATCCATAACGTGAAAAATTTCATTAATATCCTTTCTAAATCCGACAAAACGGCATCGTTCAGCTACTTTCAATTTTTGGGCCTGGTTTTCCAATTCCTTTTTACAAACACCTTCCCCGCAGAACACAAAATATGTGCCATTAGATTTTTTATCCAGCATACCAATGGCTTCAATAAGAAAACAATGCCCCTTCTCCGGACTGAGTCTTCCGGCTGATACGATCATTGTACTCCTGTCTGAAAGACCGAGTCTTTCCATGACGGTCTTTCGCAGAGTTGTGTATGATATTTCCAGATCTTCATGTATAGATACCGCATTATGTACTACCCAACTCATGTTATTGTGAATTCCAAATGAATTCAGTTGACGCCTATGTCCCTCAGAAACACAAATAATTCCATCCAGTCTTCCCAGAACACGCCTTTCCAACCATTCATACAAGGCAATTTTTCCATTCTCTGACGTATACCCCCTTGAAAAGGCAATTACAGGAATTCCAGCCTTTCTGCCAGCCAACCAACCCATAACAGTCGACTTATAACCATGAGTACAAAGAACACTAACCTTTTCTTGACGCAAAAGCCTTACTAACCTCGGTAATGCAGTAAAATCAAGTGCCCCAGACATTGGGATTCCGTAATACCGCAACCTGGTTTTCTCTGCATACTGTAAAATTTCATTCTGACTTCTTCCTTCCAAAAATGAAACCAAAATACTTCTGAAACGATCCTTATGCAACCTTTTCAGATGTTCAACAATTTGCTTTTCCGGCCCACCATAAAAATTGGTAGCAATTAAATGCATGATCAGTGGTGCTTTTTTATTGAAATGTGCCAACTTTCGACTCCAAAGCTTCTTCTATCCAGCTTCTTAACTCTAATGATTTTTTCTCCCAGCTCTGAGATTCAGCAATTATTTGCCTGGATAATCGAGAATGTTGATCATCCTCTTTCAAGGCTCTTTGAATTGCATTTCCAAACGTCTTCGGGTCAGAAGCAATGAATACATGATTTTGATATTTTGTCACTTCAGGAAGAGGAGTGCTTACTACCGGAAGACCAAGGGAAAAATATTCCAGCAATTTCAGAGGATTGACTGAAATAGTAAGCGGATTTATCTGAAACGGGATTAAGGCAACATCAAAATAACGTGCATAAAATGGCAGATGATCATATGAAACAGGCCCCATATAGTGAATATTTGACATGGAGGGAAGTGCGGAAGAAGGTAATTGAGATGGCCCAATGAAAACAAAAGACCACTCAGGAAAATCAATTGCTATTTTGGATAATAGGTTAAAATCTAACCACGAATTCAACAGACCAAAAAAGCCAATTCGAGGGGACGGAATATTCTGAAGCGGTACTGTTATGCAATCTTCTTCTAATCCTTTTGTAAAATGCTTAAAATCCACTCCATGAGAGAGGTATTTAACTATTTTTCCATTATTTCCTATCCTTGTTAAATTTTTCGCTGAGGCAACAACAATATCTACTTTGTTAACAAGTTCTTCTTCAAGCTGACGAATGCTATCTCCATTAACTCCTGGAAATTCGGAAAAATCATCTACACGATAATAAATGCTCAGATGTTCTCCCAACTGACCCATCAAATCTCCCAGGAAGGGCCAGGTTGTGATAACTACACGGCAATGTGAGGATGATCTTGAATGAAAACGTTTGAGCGAATGAATCATTCTTGCCTTGTTTAATTTTCGAACAATCCTGTAATGGTTATACGGAATCTGGAATGGATCGAGGATGCATAGATTATCCGGAAGCTCAATATCAGCATTTTGGGAGGAAGAAAGCCATCCAGAAATCTTTCCAATTGTACGTTTCATATCATATAAATTGAATCCGGGTGAGCGCAAGCCGATAGTTTCTACCCAAATAATGGGGATCTCCGGTAGAAAATGGCTTAACAAGTGTTTGCAACTAAATGGCAACCCATTCCATTCATCAGAAAATACCACAATTTCATAATCTCTTTTCATAAAACAAATCCTTTTTACTTAATTCCTTAAATTGGCAAGATATTCCACAATTCGTATAGCTGCTTTCCCGTCACCGAAGGGACTGCTCATATTGCTCATGGCATTCCATGCTGCTGAATCTGTAAGTAATCGTGAAGCCTCTCTGAATATTTCAGATGTATCAGTACCGACCAACAAGGCATTCCCTGATTCCACTGCTTCAAGGCGCTCTGTAACTTCCCGCATAACTAACACGGGCTTTCCCAGTGAAGAAGCTTCCTCCTGGATACCGCCAGAATCTGTAAGTATGATATGGGCGGCATTCATGAGTCGTACAAATGGTACATAACCCATAGGTGAAACAAGATAAATATTATCTAATCCCCCCAGGATCTTATACACAGGATTTTGTACATTTGGATTTAAATGTACCGGATAAATAAAGGCCGTATCGCTGAATTCCAAAGCAAGCTTGCGAATAGCTTCACAGATGTTTTTAAAACCTTCTCCGAAATTTTCCCTTCGATGCCCGGTAATCAAAATCATTTTCCTGCCATTTGAAATTACAGGTTCTAAATTACCCAATGAAGGGGGAGACGTTTCATTTTTCTTCAGTGTATAAAAAAGGGCATCGATAACAGTATTTCCGGTAACGACGATTCTCGACTCATCAATTCCCTCACGTAATAATGCATGTTTTGCACGTTGAGTAGGTGCAAAATGGTGATCAGTTAAAACACCGAGAAGACGACGATTCATTTCTTCAGGGAACGGGGCAAATTTATTTTCTGTTCTCAGACCAGCTTCAACATGTCCAATCTGAATCTGTTGATAATAACCTGCCAATCCCCCGACAAAGGCCGATGTTGTATCCCCTTGAACCAAAATGATATGAGGGCTAAAATCCTCAAGAACAGCTGGCAAATATTTAGCCAGTGCCGCAGTAATCCGGGATAGAGTCTGTTCCTTTTTCATTAATTTCAGATCGTAATCCAAATTGATATCGAAATATTCAACAGCCTGATAAAGCATTTCACTATGTTGACCGGTTGAACATACCTTTGTGATAAAAATATCAGATTGGCTGTACAAAGCCTGAATTACCGGTGCCATCTTTATCACTTCGGGCCGGGTACCAACAATAACGAGAACTTTCTTCATATCTGATTCCCTAAGGTTTCCCTCTCAAAGAAAAGTATTTAGGTAAGAGAGGCAGAAATGCCTGAACAAACTCTATTTCATCTTTCAGCACCAGCTCTGAGTTACTACGATTGTTCAGACTGCTTGAAACTATTATAATGGCACCGTTTGTCCGCCTTTTTATAACAGCGTCAATTGCTGTTATTGTCTTCGCCATGATGTTGTCGGCAATAATCCTCCCGTTCAAATCGTACCAATACAGAGCAAGAGAATCATCAATACCGTCTTTGAATATTGTTCTGTTAACTCTCACAGAACCTTTCGTCATGAGAGGAACTTCAATCTCCTGAGCATTTTTGTAAAGCCAATCCAAACGGTAGTTAATAAGTTCTTTATTTTGTCCTCGTGATTCAAAATAACCGACATACACCTTGATACGACGGTTCGCGCTATCTTTATAAGATTGAATAACTTCTACATCTGCTCGATCAATACTGAAAAATTTTTTATTATAATCTGTTGAATCGGCCTTCCATGCCCCGACTTTATCAGGCAATGTAATAGAATCTTGATTTAACTTTACAGGTATGGGTTCATAGAGATGTAAGCAGCTTGCTGTTACAATAAGAAGCAAAATTGCAATAAGCCACGGTTTATTCAAATCCTTTGTATTATTAAATAGTTTTGACCTCGAGTTTTCTATTCTGGTCTCTGTCTCTTCAACAGATTTTGAGGGTATTTTATTAAGAAAATATGCCAAAATGATAAGAATAACAAACCCCGCTATTGCTACAAAGAGTCCCTGAAAAATATGATGTGGTCCGTGTAAGATTTCGCCATCACGATATGCCCATAAACCTATAAAAGCAATACGCAGACTATTTACCGGAATCACGATGATAATGCCAGATATAATAAGGACAACTTTCCGCCATAATTGTTTCTGAGTAAAATAGGCAAGTGGAATTCCAAGTGCAAGTATAGATACAAAAAAGCGGACACCACTGCATACCTCTGCCACTTCAACCGAAATATTTGGTAAATGAAGAATATTAGTTTCACGTACAACAGGGATAGTAAGAAAATTCAAAATCCATGAAGCCATTTTTGCTGAAATAACCTGAGAAGGCCAGTGAAGTCTGGTGAGAAAAATATCCATTACCGGAACCATAAAAATAAGGTATGCAAGAGGGAATACTAATTTCCTTAAATAGTTGGTTCCCAAAAGCATTAACAATACACCGGGGATTATGAATAATATGGACATCCGCAAAAGGATCTCAACGCTGCTTATTTTCCCGATAAGAAGCATAAGACAAGCAGTTATCGTCAGCAGTAATCCTCCCCATATATTTGGCTTTATGGAAAACTGTACTAATTTATCCCTGTTGGAATATATGACATAAAGGCTTATAAAAGGAATCAAAAAGCCATGTGAATATGAGGGACGGTCAATCCATGTTCTCACCAGAGATAATATAGCATCCATGTAAGTTATCACAAAAACTGTGATGAGAAGTCCAATTTTAATCAATATACTCACAGGGAGACTTCCTCTCATCGAAGGCGTGTGACTGTATAGTTTGCAATCGGATAGTTTATGCATTATCTATCCAAAGAATGAATTGAACTTAGCTCCGCTTCGCTCCGCAATTGGAATATTGGAATAATGGTTTGGCGAATTCAAAGGATAGTTATTTGACCTTTAAGTCTTTCCGGTATTCCAACATTCCATCATTCCTTAGGTAAAATTATGATAATAAGCCTTAAAATATTCTTTAATTTCAAAGGGTTGTAGAAATCCCGAGATGTTTAATTAATGCAGATAATGCAAACATTTTAAATAATTTATTTTTCAGATTAAAAAAACTCAATGCCGATATAAATCAATTTTTCATTGCGGGAGGAATTCTGACAGAGGTCTAAAAGTAAAATCCCTCAAAAAGGTTCTCATCTTTGGGACTGTACTATCAAGATTAATATAATGCCTTATTTGTGAAAGCAATCTCCCCTTTAATCTTGGCTGTGCTGGATCGATTTCCCAGGGATGTAAATACATAATAACAGGCTTCATCTCCAGTTTATTGATTCTCTTGATGGCGGATTTTATTATCCACAATGGTAATAATCTTAAATATCCCCCACCTGCTATAGGAACATTTACATTAAAAAGGCTATACGTAGTCGGAGGAAACTCCAATATTGACCCTTTATCCCTTTCTATAACGTGCTGAAAACGCTCTGCTTCCGGAATACCATACCTGTCATGATGTATGGGAAATATACTCGAATCATATAAAAAACCTTCTTCTATCAGAATATCCAGTGCCCATAGTGTTTCCCTTACTATTGAATAACTTGTAGCCCTAAATCCTGTCACCGGCATACCGATAGTATCTTCAAGTATGCCTTTTGCACGCCTTATATCTTCTCTGAATTCCTCTACGGTTAAATCGTATATAAGTCTGTGATTATACCCGTGACAGGCCACTTCATGACCAGAAGAATGGATATCTCTAATCAACTCGGGATGTCTTTCTCCGACCCATCCGAGAACAAAGAACGTCGCGTGAACACAGTATTCAGCCAGGAGGTCTAACATTCTGTATGTGTTCTTTTTAACCCGGCTCTCATATCTGTCCCAATCTTTAAACTTTACGATATCTGCAAAAGCAGAAACCATAAAATAATCTTCTACATCAATTGTCAGGGCATTAAACACAGGAAATATATAGACTTGATAATTTCCAAACAATACATTTGACAGAGGCATAGATGCCTGAAAAAGCTTTAAAAGCAACACTTTTGAACATGCCATTTTGCAATCGTAAGGGTATTAATTTATGCATAAAAGCTTTTATCGATTGCAAAATGGCATCTGCTCTCATCATTGTTGCATTTTTAAAGATTTTGAAGGCATCTATGCCTCCTATTTGTATGGCTTTTGTTTTCAAACTCCCAGTTTTTCTTTCGCTGCCTTTACAAGATTATGAGATTGTTCTGAATATATCTTCTTATATCCTTCTTCTCGCTCCACTATACCTTCTCGTACCATATTCGCTATCTCCCATACATAGGGATGAAAGCCGTATTTTTCTATATGAATAGTGTTTGCAAATGCATTCAGTAGACAATTGGTCGAATTAGTATCGGTATCAGAGGGCGTTACCCACCCAAACTTTGCTATTTCATCCATAATCATATCTTCATTGTAGAATTCCCATGCCATAGGATGAACATTATAAGGAAACCTATCTGGCATTAAATAATCTTTCTCTTTCAAAAAATACTTGCCGATCGTGTCTCCAACAACTTCTTTCAGGGGATTCAGGATTGCCTTTTGGGCCATACTGATAAGTGATGGGTTATTCTTCATTATTGAAGATTGTACAGGAGCCTGGCCCGGAGACCAGCCAAAGCCGACCAATGGAATAGCATTTTCTATAGCCATTTTCAAACAGACAGATTTTACAAGGCCGATACAGGAAGTACATATCGTGCTTGCTCTTTCAAGAGTCTTCTTGGAATAGAACTCTTGTTCTGCTGCTTGAGAAAATATTTTTTTCATTATCCCCCATTCCGGCTTAAAAAAAATATGGTCAATATCAAGCTTGTCTGTTACATGCTTTATATTGTTCATAGAAGTTTCAGAGATAAATCCATTGTCAAAGCTCACTGCGAAGACTCTTAATCTGTATTTATTCTTCAGCAAGCTCATAGTGTATGTCGAGTCCTTGCCTCCACTGTATGCCATCAAGACATCATAGGAGCGATTATTTTGCTGATCGGGCTGATTAAGTTTATCAAGCAAATCAATAAACTTCTGTTCAAATCTCTTTTTATCATCAGCATGTCTTGTTTTTTTACGATCAAAATTATGACAATGATTACAAACACCGTCACTATTGAAACTAATGCCTGGAAACGTTTCAGGTAAAATACAATGCAAACAGATCTTCATCTTTTCTCTCTAACTCTTATCCTCACCCTTCCCTTCTACGAGTCATATACACTCAAGGGAGAAGGATTTAACAAATTAATTCCTTGCATAAGTGTCTCCGCACTTTTCCAGAACTCGTCTTCGGCAATTCATCCACAAAAACAATTTCTTTGGGTATCTTGAAATGTGCTAGTTTTCTTTGACAGTGTTTCTGTACTTTCTTTGCATCGATCCGAAACCCGCCTTTTAAAACGATAATTGCTTTTATTGCTTCACCAAGAATCTCATCTTTGATACCGACTACAGCAACTTCGTGAACTTCATCCATTTCAAGGATAACCTCTTCTATCTCCTTTGGGCTTATCCTGTGAGCTCCGCTTTTAATCATGTCACTTCTACGACCAACTATGTATAGATATCCTTCATTATCCATCCTGGCAATATCTCCAGTATATAGCTTGTCCTTCTTTAAAACCTTTTTTGTCTCCTCCGGATTGTTCCAATAACCAACCATTACATTCTCGCCCTTAACAACTATCTCTCCTTCTTCCTCTTCTTCTGCTGGCATTCCGTTATTTTTTATAAGTTCGACTTCCACTCCTGGTATTGGCTTTCCTATGGAACCAGTTTTTCTCAAAAGGTCTCGGGGAGGGAGATACGTTATTCTTGCCGATGCTTCTGTCTGTCCGTACATAATAAAAATTTGTGTATCTGGTAAAACCTTTGTTAGCTCTAACTCATGCTTCGGAGACATAGGACCCCCGGCCTGGGTGACATATCTTAATTTAGGAAAAACATAATTCCTTATATTTGAACGATTAAGAAGAAGAGCAAACGTAGAAGGAACTCCTGCAAAACCTGTGATATCTTCATCAACCATCTTATCCAGAACGACATTAGGATACATAAAACTGTTTTCCAGAACTAACGTGCCCCCAACCGCAATGTGCGTATTAAGGAGGGATTTTCCATATGAATAGTAAAATGGCAAAACAACCATGATCCTGTCATCTGAGTTTAGATGAAGATAATTTATTATGGACTTTGCATTGGAGACAAAATTATCATGTGAAAGCATCACGCCCTTTGGATCACCTGTTGTACCGGAAGTATAGATGATTGAAGCAATATCTTTCCCGGAAATATGAGGAAATTCAGTTGTGTCATCCTCGATTGTGAAAATCTCATCTAATGTAAGGTAACGAATGTCTTCTCCTGGAACTGGAAATGGCCGTAATGTATAATCTTGATTATTTATCACTGCAATAGTTTTCAACGACTGCGCCTCTTTTAATGATTCCTGTACAAGTTTAAGAAATTTGTTCTCCACGATCAGGAAAGATGCAAGGCAATTGTTCAGTATTTTATTCACTTCATGTGCGGAGAATTGGGGATTAATATCAACAGAAATTCCTCCAGCCTTTTGTATTCCAAAATATGAAATAATATATTCCGGTGAGTTTTCACTGAGAATACCGACACGGTCACCCTTTTGAATTCCTCTTGCAAGAAGAAATGACGCAAGCTTTAATGTTTTACTATGTAGTTCTCGATATGTCACCTTTCTTCTCCCGTAAATAACGGCAACTTTATCAGGCATTTTTAAAGAATTTTCAGACAGAAATGTGTACAACTTCTCACTTGCAAGTTCATTCTTGCTGATTTTTCCTGTCCTTGTTTTAGGCAAGGATGTCATTATCTCAACATATTTTGGAACTTTAAAGTTTTCAAGATGTTGTGAACAATACTTCGAAACAGTTTCTTTTGTAAGTTTAGACTCCCTGTCCGGGACTACATATGCCTTGACTGCCTGACCCAGTATACTGTCTGGAATCCCGATAACCGCTGCTTCCAGAACACCATCAAGACCATAAAGAACGTCCTCTATCTCTTTGGGGCTCACTTTCTCTCCATGACATTTAATGATGTCATCTTTTCTTCTGACAAAGTACAAATAGCCCTCTTCGTCCATACTGAAAAGATCACCTGTATAAAGTATTCTCTCACCGGGGTAGTGCCCTGGCTTCAAACATTTAGCTGTCTCATCAGGCATCTCCCAGTATCCCAGCATAACATTTGTTCCTCTCACAACCAATTCTCCAATCTCGCCGGAACCGACCTTCTCCCCCTTGCCGTTTACAATATAAACCTCTTCATTTGGCATGCCTTTCCCGATGGAGGTTGGTCTCTTTTCAAGTTGATCGGGTGGAAGAAAAGAAACCCTCTTGCATTCTGTAAGTCCATACATAGAATAGATTTTTGCTTTTGGAAATAACTTTTTTAACCAGTTAATATGACTGACAGGTAAAGCTGCCGCTGTATTGGTTATGTACCGTAAAGAGCTGAAATCATATTTATCTATATTTTTCATTTGAAGTAAAATTGCAAATATCGTTGGAATACCCGGGAATCCCGTTACCTTTTCTTTCATCATCATTTCCAATATTTGATATGGATACACAAATGACTTTTCAAGTACAATCGTTCCACCCACTTTAAATCCCATTAATATTTGATAGAGACCGTAGTCGAAAGAGAGAGGAAGAACATTAATAATAATATCATTTTCACTATTTTCAAGATATGTGTTTATTGAATGGGCAGCTGAAATGATATTGAGGTGTGAAAGCATAACACCCTTTGGGCAACCTGTTGAACCTGATGTATAGACTATTGAGGCAAGATCAATGTCGATACATCTTGAAACCACTCTCGTATCTTTGCCAGAGTTCAGAATGTCTTTAAAGGATATACTTGATAACCCATTCGCATGCGATCCAGCCATTATTATCGTTTTCAGATGTAGACAATTAATACCTTTAACTGTATCGGCTCTGGTATCCTGGGTTAACATCAGCTTAGCCCTGCTGTTGTTAAGTATATGTTCAAGCTTTTTCGTTTTTGTTGTATGATTAATCACCATAAAAGCTGCACCGGCTTTTAAAGCGGCAAAGATTGATATCACCGCCTCTATCGAATTATCCATAAAAATAGCAACCCTGTCGCCTCTTTCAATACCATTGTCTAAAAGGGCATTTGCAAGCCTGTTTGCCATCGAATCAATCTCTGCATAGGTTAGTCTCTTACCCTGATGGATAAGAGCTACCTTATCCGAAAATTTTATAGCGCTGTTTTCGAGAAAGTGATGAACTAATATGTGTCTTATCATTTTGGATTAACCTAAAAAATGCATTTCACATAATGCAGGCTTTGCCCATCTTTCTTCGAATAAAATCCGATATCTTTTGTACGGAATCCAGATTATCAGGGATCAATTCTTCATCCTCCACGGAAACGCCATATTTTTCCTCTATGAAAGAAACCATTTCGAGTACACCAGTTGAATCGATTATTCCTGTTTCCAAAAAAGAAACATTATCCCCAAGGTTATTATCATTCTGTCCATACAAAAAGTTTTCAACGATAAAATTCCTGATTTCAGACTCTAACTGCATATTCTTTATCCTCCATAACATCCCGTGTTATTTCTTTTATCTTTGAATGAAAATCTTCTACAAACATTTTATGTGTAAGCAAAGTCGAAATGATGCCGACAATGGCCATATTGTCTTTAAAACCGAGCATGGAACGTCTTCTGCATTTTTTTACCAAAATAGATACGGCCTTTGGATTGAAATATCCGGTGTTTTGCACACTTTCCGTTGAAAGCAGCTCTTCAAGATAATGAAGGTGTCCTCCATGAAAAAAACTCTTTGAATCAGGCGCCATATACGGCTGTTTTGTCCTCTTTGTTATTGAGGGCGGCAGTAAATGACACATACTCTCTTTGAGAATGTACTTTTCTGTCAGTGCCCTCATCCTTATGTATGGCGGCAGTTTACAGCAAAACTCAATTACCCTGTGATCAAGAAAGGGAAATCGGCCTTCTACGGAGTGTGCCATGGCCACCCTGTCTCCCTGAGACGAGAGCAGATATCCGGAAAGAAGGGTCTTTATCTCAAGATATTGCGATTGCGATAAATAGTCGTATGTACACAGGTCATCTGACAGTAATACTGATAGTTCATCTAAATTTTTATAATTATCTATGGTATCCCTGAGGTTGTCAGAAAAGAACAGTTTTATCTTTGACGTCGTATTCCATCGCGGTATATGTGAATAATATTCGTCAGGGTAACCATTGGTATCCACCTTAAAAAAGTCCTCGGCATACTGCAGGGATCTTGTGGGAGAATGTGCAAGATATGGATACAGCCTCTTGAGGATACGTGGCCTGATTCTGGACTGTGGAAATTTCTCCATGAATTTACGTATCTTTGCCTCCTTGAAGATATCATATCCTGCCAGAATCTCATCTGACCCCTCACCCGTCAGGACAACTTTATATCCGCTTTCCCTGACAAGTCTTGAAAGCAGATAAAGAGGGGTAGGTGCCGTTCGTAATATCGGCTTCTCGGTATGCCAGATAATCTCAGGGAACATCCTGCCAATATCAGAATAGGTACAGGTAATATCGCTGTGATCCGTATTGAGATATTCTATCATCTGCTTCTGATACGCGCTCTCATCATATATCTCATCAAGAAACGTTACTGAAAAAGTCCTTAATGGCGTATCAGTAAATTTTTTGATCAGAGTAGTGATCACTGAAGAATCTATTCCACCGCTCAAATATGCCCCTACAGGCACATCAGCCCTGAGACGCAGCCTTGTTGAATCTATCAGAAGCTCCTTTAGTTCCTCCGCATATTCTTCCTCTGTTCTTATACGATCGCCCGGTACAAAATCCAGATCCCAGTATCGCTCTGTTTTCCAGTGCCCGTTTTCTCCTACGATATAATGACCGGCCGGCAGTTCACATACCTCCCTGAAAGCCGTCCTCGGAGGCACGGTCATCCAGAATGTGAATATCTGATCCAGTGCGTACGGGTCTATTTCCCTCTTTACTCTCCTGTCTACGAACAAAGACTTTATCTCCGAGGCAAAGATCAGGGAGCCATCAACACACGTGTAAAACACCGGCCT
>CAYFXR010000159.1:0-3827 GCA_964347155.1 uncultured Nitrospiraceae bacterium
AACACTTGAACCCTTGAATCCCGAAAAGGGACGTTGTCCCAGCGACGAAAAGCCGCGTTGCGGCCTCGCCGCTTTACGCGGGACTTTACGTCCTCGAATCCTTGAATCCTTTCTAGCAACTTAATGGGAGAAGAACAAGAAATGTGAATGACACGGTAAAAAACCACGTTGCGGCATCGTCATATATCTTAATAAAACTAATAAATGTATTAACAAATCTTATCAATTTACATATTTTATGATATAGTAAACATTAAGAATAAAATAAAAAATATATTGAGGATATACAGGTACAATGAATAAGAAAAAGACAATTTTACTATCACTGTTTTTATTTTGCGCTTTTATCTCTGCGGGATTCTCGGAAAAATTCATTTTAGCACAACAAGAAACGGCAGAAAAAACGAAAGATACATGTATCACATCTCAGTGTCATGACACAATGGGGAAAGAGAAATTCGTTCATGGTCCTGTTGCTGCAAAGGAATGTACCATATGTCACGGAGAATCTCCACAACACGGGGATAATCCGGACAAATATAAATTTGGAGCAATAAAAGATATTGCCAGTGCGTGTTATACCTGTCATGATAAATTTAAGACTAAAAAATTTATCCATTCCCCTGTTGAAGAAGGAGAATGTACAGCCTGCCACAGCCCCCACGGATCTTCCTACAAGTTTCAGTTATTGGCGAAAGGCGGAGATGTTTGTTTCGAATGTCATGATAAAGAGCTTGTTGAAGAAGAATTCGTACATGGTCCAGCAGCAGTTGGAGGATGCGTGGCATGCCATGATCCTCACACGGCCGATTATGAAAAGAACCTGAATGCCAAAGGACCTGACCTTTGTTTTAATTGTCATACCGACAAGGCAGAAGTTATTCAAGTGGCGGAATTCATACATAAGCCCGTTTTGGAAGACTGCAACAGTTGTCATAATCCCCACTCTGCACCAAAAAAATTCATGCTTCAATCTAATTCTCCAACATTGTGCTTGAATTGTCATGAAGACAAAAAACAACAATTAGTTGGTGTATCTGTTAAGCACAGAGCGCTCGAGATGGACAGGACATGTCTTAATTGTCATGATGCACATAATTCGAATATTCCAAAGTATTTGATAACGGAACCTATGGATCTATGCTTAAGCTGTCACGATAGGGAATATGAGAATCCAAGTAATAAGGTTATTATGGATATAAAGAAGTGGCTGGAGGAGAACACAGATCACCACGGACCTATCAGGCTAAAGGACTGTTCCGGATGTCATGATCCCCATGGCTCAGACAATTTCAGGATATTGAGAAGCCCTTATCCTTCTAAGTTCTATGCAGCTTTCAGTATTGAAAACTATAACCTGTGTTTTAGCTGTCACGAAAAAACAATAGTGCTGGATCATGAGACCTCAAAACTGACGAATTTTCGAAACGGAAATGTAAACCTCCATTTCAAGCACGTTAATAAGCCGATTAAGGGAAGGACATGCCGTGCATGTCATGAAACACATGCGAGTAATTTTCCAAAGCATATAAGAGAATCTGTTCCTTTCGGAGCCTGGGAGTTGCCTGTCAACTATCAGAAGACAGAAACAGGCGGAAGTTGCACTCCTGGTTGCCATAAATTAAAAAAATACGATAGAGTACAAAAGGAGATCAATGAATGATTTTTCTTATTCTGTTTTTTGTCTTTGTTCTTTTATCCAGTCCAGCACCTTATGCCTTTGGCTTTTTAGTAGGCAAAACTGCTCCTGATTTTACTTTAAACTCAATTGAAGGAGAAGTCATATCACTCGGTGAATATAAGGGTCAGATTGTCGTCCTTATATACTGGAGAACAGAACAGAAGCGTTCGATCCTTGCTTTGAAAGACAGTAACGATATGTTTAAGAAATTTGAGGGGAAAGGGGTAAACTTTTTAAATGTAATTGCCGGTGATGATAGTCAAGAAGAGGCACAGATTATCCTCAAGGATTATGAAATTGAACATCTTACTCTTATAGATTCAAACAGACAGTTGTTTAGTAATTATATGATAAGAGTATATCCAACAACAGTAATTATTGACAGGGAAGGGATAATTGCCCACGGTATTGCAAGCCACCCGCTTACGTATAAGAACGTTCTTGAAGGACACATAAAAAAGGTGCTCGGGATGATAGACGAAGCAGAATTAAAAGATACCCTTACTCCGCATAGAGGAGAAACGGATAAGGCTTCAATTGAAGCCTTAAGATTGTACAACCTGGCATTGAAATTTACCAAATCAGGAATGTTTGACCTAGCGATAGAAACGGCAAATAAATCTATTGCAACGAAGTCCGGAATTGCAAAATCACATATTCTGCTTGGCTTTTTATATCTTGAACAGAAAGAGGCTGATAAGGCACATAAAGAATTTACTATCGCTTTAGAGTTGGACCCAGATTCAAAAGATGCAAAAACCGGACTTGGTGGAGCCCTTATTTTACAGAGCGACATTGACAGCGCTATAGAAATTCTCAATTCTGCTGCCGTAGCTAACCCATATCCGCAAATGACGTATTATGAGCTTGGCAAGGCATACGAGCTGAAAGGTGAAAAGGACAAATCTGTAGAGATGTATAAAAAGGCAATTGAAAAAATTATTGAAAAGCAGATTATTCCTTCCTTTGTGTCTCAATGCAAATAAAAATCTTCTTTTATGTAGTCATTTTTTCGTTTGTACTCTGCCTGACTAGTGAAGCTAACCAAAATATGATCACTCTTAATTATCCTCCCGATAAGGCGGTTATGGAATTTAATATTTTAAATATATCGTTACGTATACCAGAGGGTTCCGCTGATCTTCTAAAAGCGGACATCAACGATGAAGAAAAGGTGAATATTATTCCTGATAATGAATACGAATGTTTTTCCGTCCCTTTAGCACTTGGCATAAATAAAATAAACATAACAGCGTCAAAAGAAGACAATAAGGTTTTTGATATTAATTTCAGCGTCTTTCGAAGATCGGATCTTTTAAGTGAATACAGGAATTTACCGCCAGACTTTAAAAAGGACTATTTTCATATGGAAGACAGATCGCAATGTAAAAAATGTCATGCATTAGACCCGGGTATATATGATAAAAAACCCATTAGTCCTGCTTCCTTTATTGCTGAAGATTTTAACAGACAGGCAGTAATTGCTGCCACATCTACGTGTTATTCATGCCATAACAAGATAACTTCATATAAGTACGTTCACGGTCCTGCATCTGTGTGGAGCTGTCTCAGTTGTCATGATCCCGAGTCAGTGCCTAGATATTCTGTTAAGAAGCCTGATACTGAAGTATGTTATGAATGTCATATTGAACAAAAAAATATATGGATGGTGAAAGAATATATTCATGGGCCGGTAAGTAATGGCAAATGTGCAGTATGCCACAGTCCTCATGCATCAGAAAATCCTTTTAATCTTCATAAACCAACGTGGGACTTATGTGTAACATGTCATTTAGAAAAGGGAACTGGCAGGCATGTGCTGGGCGATTCGTTTTCTACAGAAGGTCATCCAACTCGAGGCCGGCCGGATCCTGTGAGGATAGGGAAAGAACTTACCTGTGCAAGCTGTCATAATTCGCATGCCTCAGACTTTCTAAACTTATGGGCATATAATGTTCAGAGTATTTTTGAATTGTGTAAAAAATGCCATTATGATAAGTGAAACATAATAGTTATTTATAATATGTGGATCATCTCCAAAATAGTTGGTAAAATCCGAAGGACGTAAAGTCCCGCGTAAAGCGGCGAGGCCGCAACGCGGCTTTTCGCCGCTGGGGCAACGTCCCTATTCGGGATTCAAGGGGTC
>CAYFXR010000160.1:0-2207 GCA_964347155.1 uncultured Nitrospiraceae bacterium
CAGATCATTAGTCCTTCTTCTTGAATTTTTTAATTTTTTTAATAACTGGTTAAACCACTTTAGTCTGCACAAACAAGGGTTATTTTGTCATCGAGATAAACAGTTATACCATCTCTCAATATGATAAAAAGGAGAAAGATATGAGACTTGTATTATTAGGAGCTCCTGGAGCTGGAAAAGGGACCCAGGCTAAAAAATTAATAGACAAATATGACATTCCACAAATTTCTACAGGCGATATCCTCAGAAAGGCTGTAGCAGACGGCACCCCCCTCGGTAAAGAAGCAAAATCTTATATGGATAAAGGTGAACTTGTCCCTGATTCGGTTGTTATCGGTCTTGTTAAGGAAAGGCTTGGCCAGGATGACTGCAAAAAAGGATATATCCTGGATGGTTTCCCCAGAAATACCTCCCAGGCAGAGACCCTTGACGGTGTACTTGGTGAAATGAATTCCCCTCTTGATGTAGCTCTCAGTGTGGATGTTGACATGGACATCCTTATGAAAAGGCTTACCGGCAGAAGGACGTGCAAAGGCTGCCAGCAAATGTACAATATTCATTTTACACCTCCAAAAAAAGATGGTGTATGTGACAAATGCAGCGGAGAACTTTATCAGAGGGATGATGATAAAGAAGATACTATCAAGAACAGGCTCGAGGTATATGATAAATCAACCGCACCGCTCATTGATTATTACGGCAGGAAGAACATTCTTAAATCCGTAGATGGTGTGGGAAATATCGATGAGATTTTTAATAATGTTTGCTCTGTATTAGAGGCAAAATGAAATTTATTTTTACAATTTAATAAGAAAGGAGAATTAATATGGCTGAAATAGGACACGGCGGCAAAGAGATCGTTGAAAGAATCCTTGAACCAAAAGATGCTGTTGAGAAAATCAAGGGTCTCACATCTGTTCCTATTCGAGGGCAGATAGCAAAGGAAATTATAGACATTTCTTACGGTTGGTTTACTCCCCTTGAAGGATTTATGGGAAAGGCCGATGTTGATTCGGTAGTCAAGAATATGAAACTTGCGAGTGGTGCTGTATGGAGCATACCGATACTTTTTGACCTTTCTGAAAAAGAAGTATCCGATTATGGGATTAAAGAGGGGAAATCGGTTTTGCTGACATACGAAGGCAACCCGATGGCTATTTTGGAAGTTGAGGAGATATTCGGTTACGACTTGAAGGAGATGTGCCAAGCCGTTTACGGGACAACTGAAGACAAGCACCCGGGCTGCGCCAGGACATATCAGTATAAAGAAAAATTTGTCGGTGGCAAAATCACGCTTGTCAATCGGCCAAAAATCAATCCACCATATGACGAGTATTTTATACCCCCTCTTGAAATGAGAAGAAAATTCAAAGAGAAAGGCTGGGTAAGAATTGTGGCTCATCAGACCAGAAATGTCCCCCACACAGGCCATGAATGGCTCATGAAGGGAGCATGGCTTCAGGCTTACGGAGAGCTGACCATTGAGAAACCGATTGTGGGAGTCCTGGTAAATGCAATTATTGGAGACAAGAGAAAAGGGGATTATATTGATGAGGCTATCATTTTAACTCAGGATGAATTGAGAAAATCAGGTTATTTTGGTGACCATAATCATTTGACATCTCTTACATTTTGGGATATGCGATATGCCGGTCCCAAGGAAGCCATTTTCCATTCGATGCTCAGAACCAATCTTGGCCTGACCCATCACATGTTTGGAAGAGACCATGCGGGTGTAGGTACCTATTATGGTGCTTACGATGCCCACCATTTATTGGAATCGGTAAAGGATGGTATAGGAGTTACCCCAACGTATTCAATGAACTGGCTATACTGCCCGCATTGCGGAGAAGTCACAAGTGAGGGGTTGTGCAATCATAAGAAGGAGTGGCAAAAATTCAGTGGTACCCTTATCAGGAGCATAGTTCAGGATGGTGTAAAGCCACCCCGTTTAATATTCAGGCCAGAGGTATTTGATCTGGTGATGGAAAGTGCTGAAAAATACGGTTTTGGTTCGCCTTTTGTTACGGATCAATATCTTGAAAAGAGAACCCCTGTATTTACAATTCCACCATTGAAAGCTTAAAGGGAGGTGATAGTATGGCTGAAGAAAAATATCCGATTAATTTATGGGTTAATGAGGAAAGATATGAGAAGTTGAAAAATGCCGGTTTGGCTGGTATGTGTAAAGAAATGCTGGCCGGGCT
>CAYFXR010000161.1:0-58356 GCA_964347155.1 uncultured Nitrospiraceae bacterium
TAACAAATGGCTTTATTACTAAATAGTCGACCCCTGCGTTCCTCATTGTTCGGACAGCATTGATTAAGCAATTAATATTTTCAGGCAAAAGGACGTACTGTACGCCGATATCAAGAGACAATCTGTTTTTCTTCTTCAGATTCGCCGCCCTTTCGATATTTCCGACAACCGTATCAAACGCAGCCGGTTTCACCCTATGGATTTTGGAATAGTTATCTCTCGTGCCGCCATTAAAACTGAATCTCATAAAGGTAAGAGCAGGTAATATTTTTTCAGTCAGTTCCTTTTTCAGTAACTGCCCGTTTGTGAACATCCCAACATCGATATTACGTTCTCTTGAATGTGTAATGAATTTATCAATATCCGGATGCAATAATGGCTCTCCCTCTCCTGCAAACAAAAGGCTTTTAATACCGCATCGAGCTATCTCGTTGATAAACGCTATAAGCCTTTCTGCTTCAAGTTTTCTGTTAGGATAGCCAATGAAATCATATGCACAGAATATGCATCTATGACTGCATTTTCCTATGGGGCTGATCTCCATATACATCGGGAAGCAGTCACTTTTTTCAATAAATTCATTTACCCTGTCAGGGTGATACATGAGTTTATGTCCATCAAAAATATATTTGCTCATACATCCTCTTAACCAACCGCTACATTCCCTGCATCTTCTTCTTTCTTTAGTTTCCTGATATTCCTCATTTCTACGGTTGTATGCCCGAATATTTGAAACCTATTTGTTTTCACCTTTACATCACAGGGATTACAATCTCCGTAAGACGAACATGGTCTGAACTTATCGATTTCGTTTTCATTAAAATTATTGTCCAAGATATTGGCGAAAGGTGATCTGCCGTTATAAAGGTCTGAATGACATTTATACACATACCCTGCCGGATCCACAATAATTTCTGTTGTCCTGCATTCACAGGATTTCATTTCATTTCCGCATACGGCGCCATCGTACTTGAAGGTGCCGTAAAGATCTTCTTCCCATTTGCCAAGAAATTCCTTTGTCCTGAAATCGATTCCTATGTCCCGACATTTTTCCATAGTTTGCATTATATGCTCTCTCATATTCTTATCAGGAAACAGTATTCCGTACAGTCCAACCCTGAATCCCGCTTCCTGCATTTTAAATGTCTTTTTGATTAATTCATCTATATCATTCTGTTCGGGATGATAACTGACCCGTATGGAAGCATACGGCGCCTCCCTTGTAAACCGCCACAAAGGAACATTTTTAACAAATTTATTTACATCAAATGACATGTTTGTCAGGAGGTCCATTCTTATTTCTTCCTTGACTTCCCTGACAAATCTGTAAAACCCTTTATAAAGTGTCGGCTCTCCGCCCTGAAGTGTAAGAGGCAAATCGTCTCTTAAAATTAGCCTGTTCGCCGCCGTTATCCACTCATCAACAGATAAATGTTTTCTTTTTGCTTTTGTATATCTCGAGCCGCCGCCATGCAAATTTATGCAATACGGGCAACGCAGGTTACAGTTTAATGTCAGGAAAAAGGCAACATAATTATGATGTTGTTTTGGTTTTAGATTCAAAAAAGTCTTTTCTTGCTGATAATTTTTATTAATCTCTTTGATATTGAAGCTCATAACACCTCCAACATTCTTATTGCTTTAAATCCGTACACATCGTTTTGATCCTGCAGCCTATGGCTTTTTTCCAAGACTCTAAGTTTGAAAGCAATATATGTACCAAATAACTGCTATTAGATATGAGCAAATAGAAGTCGGATTGCGGTTCTTTTGTTTCAATATCACCCTTACCTTCATAAAAAAATCATATTTTTAATATCACGTGATGATGTCATTGCTGTTCTTTAACTTAAGGAAGCAATTACCTTGCCAGAATTTTTTTATAACGAAGGGAAAAAGGATAATATATTGAAATAAAAAAATAATACAGAATGAGATATAATGGAAACATGGATTTTAGCAATTTTCTGTAACCTGTTTTTAGGGTACAGAAGTCAATATATTGACAATTATGATATGAATGAATTTTGTTTAACCCGAAAAATGCGTTTGAAATAATGTCCCGATATGTCGGGATTGGAAGAAAATTTATTTACAATGTCTGCATTATTTGGGTTAATCTTCGGTTACAGTTGACTTACCTGCTGCATTTCCTTCCAGGCATCCCTGATGATCTCAATAATCCGTTCCGCATTTTCTATAGCCTTTATGTCTCCATTTGCATTGGCCTGATAGAGTCCGACAAGGACAAAATCATAGAGATTTTTGAGATTCCGGGCGATCTCTCCGCCATCCATATTAAGTGAGTTTGACAGCTCTGTCACAATCGCAGAAGCCTTTTTAATATATAACGCCTTTCCTGTTGAATCACCCTGCTCTAATTTCTCTTTTGCAATCCTGATAAAGTTGACCGCACCATCATAGAGCAAAGTGACAGCCTGTATTTTGTCTGTATCTTTTGTCTCTGTCTGTACATCCGTTCTCAATACTTCCATCTCTTCCTCCTTGTTGATTGTTTATTGACCCAAAAAATGCTTTTAAAATAATGCAGATGTTGTGAAAAAATTTATTTTTCGATACATTAAACGCATTTTTAATCAATGTACCTGTTCTTATTTTTATTCAAAGCTATATGCATAATTTGATAAAAAAATATCGAGTTAAATAAATTTTTGAACAATGTCTGCATTATTTGGTTTAAGGCGTCTATGCCGCTTACTTGTATTTTCAACATTTCTAACAGGTGACCATTTCAAGGTTCTATAAAATATGGTGGGAATAGAGCAATATCTATGCCAAAGATTAAGACAGGAATTTTTTTATATTTTCTTTAACTTTAAATGCCTCTGGGAGGAGGCATACATACCTGAAAAAGCTTTACCCCGTATAATATTTGTACGGGGTTTAAAGCAACTCCTTTAAAAATGCCATCTTGCATTCATAAAAGTATTAATGAATGCAAAAAACTTTTATCGATTGCAAAATGGCATTTAATAATCATGTTGCATTTTTAAAGATTTTAAAGGTATCTATGCCTTGTATTTGCATGGTTAACTGCATTATCTAGGTTAATGCAATGAGCATACTTTTGATAAGCTTATACAAAGAGAATAATTGTCAAATATTTCAATATACGATTGGTAAAATCAGGGAAAAATCTTCACCCCTATGGTATTATTTTTCCTGCCTTCCATAAATATATCAAAACGCAAGTTTGCCGCCCTTACCCGTTCCTCTGGTTCTCGCCTTATCTAAAATGCAGTTAAATAATGCAGGCGTTGGAAGAAAATAAATTTTATTACAATGTCTGCATTATTTGAGTTAACTCTTCTATATATCTGTTACACATATCAATCCGTTGTGCAGCCGGAATCTCCTGCAAAAAAGACCATAACTTAACTTTTGAATTTATTCGATGTATGTGTGAATTATTATATTGCCTTCCTCCTTTTCCTCTTTTTATATCTTTCAATAATGTATCAACCTGTTGAATCGTAACGGGAGATGGTGTTCTTTTCACATTAAAAACAATTTTTTCATTTCTGTTACGCAATTTTTTATCCAATTCATCCTGACTGAGTATAGCCGTCGTGTTAAAATCAATTCCACCTGCAATTTGAAATACTTTTTTACCCGTTTTTCTTAATTCTATAGTCTTCTGCTGCATATAACGGGCAGCGTGAAAATAGACCGATTGTGTAGTTGCAATCTGATTGTCACTTGTTAATACCCTAAACGTTGACATCATATCATTTACTTTCAAATCATTATCGTATTTATATTGAGTCCTGTAAGAATAACGACTGTCCTTCCAGCAAAAATCCATACCAATACAATATATCTCATTAAATCCCATATAACCTGCTAACAAGAGCATAACCTCAGAGACCGAAGAAACCGGATCTTCCATTATCGGTAACCGAGCTTTTTCCCATATCATTTCATGTATCTGTCCACATCTGAAATGAAATAGAAATGTTTTTTTTCTCCTCCAATCCAGGGTAAGGGGATCAACACTGGTCTCTGCAAAAAAGGCCTCAAAATCATCGCTACATTCAGCCAGGAAGGATGTCATATCTTTTGGGTCCGCACAAACAACAAAATGTACCTTAATTCCATTTTTCTGTAAAAAAGATGCTGACTGCAATGATGCAAAGACTATACTCGTGTCAGTCTTTTTTAAAACAGGAATGCTTTGCTTCAGTGACGGGCCTGGATTAGTGAGAACTGCTCTCTTGCCTTTAAAAAGTCCTTCAAAATCTTTGATGCTGCCTAAAAAAGGCAATCGCACCATTGCCTCCAGTGATCTCTGGCTAACAATATGTTTTATATGATCATTATTGTTATATATCCTTCCCAAAAATTGTATAGCAAGTCTATATTCCAATCGGCAAAAAATATCATACCCGGGATGGATGAACAGCTTAGGCTTTGCCCCTTTCTTTACAAAATGTAAAACGCTCTTTTTAAAATCGCTATAGTTATAGACAACAGTCACTGCTTTTTTCCATTCTCCACTACAAACCGGAAAAGACTGCTGCATAACGGGGAACGGTTCCCATACAATTATATTCCCATACCCTAAACTATATATTGACCTTGGAAGATAACCTAATCCCAGACCAATGATAATGATATGATCGCATCTTTCTTCCTTTGTTTTTGCGATAAGCTTACGGGCAATACCGTTTACTTGCTCCAGAGGATCATATAGACTATATACTGCCCGACCGCCGAGCAAAAGTATTTTTTCACCGGTTTTACTGACTTTTACTTCCCATTCACATTCTGAGTATCCTTTTGCATTCATGAGAATTTTTCCGTCACATCATTTCTTATTACCGGTTCCAGCACTTTTCTTGTTTTATCTAGAATATTGAACAAGCAGATTTTTATTTTTTTATCTTATCGCTTTACCAAAAAAATGCATTTAAAATAATGCAGGCTTTGTGAAAGAAATTATTTTTCGATACCTTAAACGCAATATTAATTGATCGAGCGTGAATTCTTTTATTCAAAGCCATATGCACAATTTAATAATAAATTTATCGAGTTAAATAATTTATTGAGCAATGCCTGCATTATTTGGGATTATGAATCTTTGAACATGCCTGCACATCACGTCATATGTGAATAATTTCATTTATGTTTTACATTTATAGAGGAAAGCAATTACCTTGCCAGAATATGTAAAAGATAACAATTGTTATAGTAAAATATTAATAAAATGTCTATAACTTATTGTAATTATTATATTGTTGCTGGGGCTTGCGTTTAGAAAATAATTCGACCAAAATCAATATTCATGATTTTATATTTAAATAAATTGATGTCAACTCAATGACATTGATGATGGAATGACAGAATGTTTTGCACATTTACAAATTTGAATTTTGAATTTGTTTTGTATTGAGTTCTTTCAATCCAGGATTTTTCACCTGGACGTTTACTGGTTGTTTCATCTCCTGCATCATTTCTTTCCAACCGTCTTTAATCGTTTCAATAACTCTTTCTACATCTTCTATCGCCTTGATATCATTATTCATGTTAGCAAAGAGAAGACGTCTGAGGGCATAATCATAAAGACTCCTCAGGTTCTTAGCAATCTCCCCCCCTTTTTCCATATCCAGTACATTGGACAGTTCACTTACAATTGTCGTTGCCTTTACAATATGGGTTCCTTTTGATATAGTATCTCCCCTTTCAATCTTATGTCTAGCGATCTTAAGATGCTTCAGCGTCCCTTCATACAACATCAAAACAATTCCCACTTTATCGGTAGATGCAATAACAGTCTTCTTATAACCCGCAATGTCCATGTACACGCCTCCTCTTGAATAGTTTAATACCTGTACACCAGTATATTAGATTTTTAAGCCTGTAAAGAAATGTTGTTCAATAAATTTCCCGCAGTCTGAAATCCACTTACAAGTGATTCTAGAGCTGTAAATTTGCGAACCAGATCCTCCTCTGTTTTATCCAGCCTGTATTCCATATTCCTTATAGTATCATTTATATTGTCAATAATATCCTTTAAACCTTTTTCCCTTAAAGTTATGGAACCATCAACAGTACTCGTAATTGCGTCTATATAGTCATGTATCTGTATTGCAATACCTTCTGTTGCATCTGTAAAAAGATTTGCAACATCATCAAGGTTAGAAGAAAGTTTGGAATCCAGTGTACTGCTGTCTATCTCAAGCTTGCCGGTTTTGCTGTCAGTTGTAATACCTATCTGGGCAAGCGTCTTTAAATCATCCGTAAGTCCTGACACACTGTCTGAAATGATACTCCTAAACTTGCTCTCGATATTCCTCGCAGTCCCTTCTCCTGAAAAAATGCCGCTCACTCCAGTGGCAGAATCATATGCCCTGTTTGTGGAAAGGAAAGATATCACTTCATTATGAGCACTGACAAAATCTTCTATCTGTTCCTTTATTGCATCCACATCTGCGATCACCGATACTGTACTTGATGAACCCTCCTTGTAAAGATTTATCGTCATTCCCTCTATTACATCCGTGATGGTATTTGAACTTCTTGAAATTGATATACCGTCTACAGTGAAATCGGCATCATCACCAGTCTTCTTTTCAGTAAAAGTAGTCGACCGAAAATCTTCGGTATTGCCGGTTCCATCCAGTGTCGTACCTGCATCAATGCTGATTGTTTTTGTACTGCCCATATCATTTCCCGTAATTGACAACCGGTAAGAAGAACCATCATTAATGATTGTTGCTGTGACTCCAGGGTTACTTGTGTCATCATTAATGAGGTTTTTCAGACCTTCCAATGTGGTACCATCCGCTACGGTAAGCGTTCTTTGTGTCCCTGCATATGTATATTGAAAAATTTTATCACTGCCGCTGTTGTTCACTACCGTTGCAGATGATGCAACCCCGCTGTGTACTTCTTTTTCTTCTGAAGCAAGGTCTGTTACCGTTACGTTGTAGTTACCCACGGGAGTTGTATTGCCCACTGTAGCGTTCAAAACTGTTGAGTCACCTACCGATACAGACTTTGCATAAAAATTAGCTGAAGTTCTCAGTTTATCAACAGCACTTTCCACGGCTGAAAGCTTTGTTGAAAGTTCACTATATGTGCTGATTTTTTCTTTATATGCAGATTTTTTGTTTTCTAATATCTTAATAGGCTGGCGCTTTACCTCAATGAGTTTGGATATTAAATCATTATAGTCAATTCCTGTGCTTAGACCACCTACGGTAAAAGTCGACATTTTATCCCTCCTTATTTATCAGGAGACCTTTTAAATCCCTCGCTTTTTTTGAAAGTTCTAAAAACTCTTCCGGCGGAATTTGTCGCACAACTTTATCTGTCTCACTGTCTACAACCTTTACTACAGTGATATCGAGTTCTTCCTCAACCTCGAGTCGGATCTTCCTGTTAAAGAATTTTGCAACACTGACAATACGGTCTAATGCTTCTTTTACATCGATATTCTTGTCTTTATCTCTATCTTTATTAATACTTCCCTTTTTTTCAACAGCTTCTGTTTTTTGCTTGTCAGCATGCAGGAATTCCCTGTATTTCACCTCGGGTGTTGATACATTCTCCAAATTTACTTTTTTAAAAATGCCATTAATCATTCCTGTATTCACTCCCTATCATCCAATCATTGTCAAGGGCAGGGTAATCCCTGCCCTTGACTGAAATATCCCTGTGGGGATCTTATGCCAAAAGCTGAAGGGCATACTGAGGCATTACATTTGCCTGTGAGAGAACCGCAACTCCAGCCTGCAATATTATCTGGTTTCTTGTCAGAGTTGCAGTCTCAATTGCAAAGTCTGCATCCGCAATCCTTGAATTAGCTGCTGTCAAATTTTCTGATGCTATCTCAAGGTTTGCAATGGTGTTACCCAGCCTGTTCTGTACCCCGCCTAATGTACCTCTTCTTGTAGAGACCGTTGAAATAGCGCTATCCACCAGGGTTAACATGGATTGTGCATTAGCCGCTGTTTCAATGCTTGACTGAGCGGTACTTAGTCCAAGCGCTGAAGCGTCAATATCCCCTAATGAACCTCCGCTTATTGATATCCTGTCATTAGCACTATTCTGAATTCCAACCTGCAAGGATACACCGTTTGTACTCAGGGTTCCGTCTAAGAGCTTGAGACCGTTAAATTCTGTGGTATCTGATATCCTGGTAATTTCACTCTTCAGATCCTGGAACTCATTATTCAGTGCCGTTCTGTCAGAACTAGCCAATGTGCCGCTAGCAGCCTGCTGTGCAAGTTCCCTCATCCTTGTAAGTATGTTGTGGATCTCGTTCATGCCGCCTTCAGCTGTCTGCACAACGCTAACACCATCCTGGGCATTTCTTATAGCCTGATTGATACTCCTGATATGTGCAGTCATTTTCATTGAAATGGCGAGTCCTGCGGCATCGTCCTTTGCAGAGTTGACTCTCAGACCTGAAGACAATCTTTCAATAGATGTTCCAAGCCTTCCCTGAACGCGTCCTACATTCTTCTGCGCATTCAGAGACATGATATTTGTGTTAACAATTAAACCCATTTTTTCCTCCTTGATTTTTGCTTATTGGCTTCCGTGCCTTTTTGCAAGACAAAGCTTGCTGTTACTTCCTTTTAAAGAATTAGGTCACATTGTTTGAATTGTCCAAGCAGTTTAACTGCTTCTCGCAATCCTGTTTTCTTTCATCACCCCTTTCTTGACCATATTATGTTCATTTCTTTAGTTTACTTATCGGCATATTCCATAAAAACTTTAGCTAAAACTGTAAAAATTATTTTCAGTTTCTATTTAAGGTAAATATTTTATGGTTCTTTCGGAACAAAGCTGAAAGAATCTTCTAAGATGGAATAAATTGAACTATAATGTTGTCATTCCCGCAGTCTTTTGAGCGGGAATCCAGAGATCATAACTAAAGGAACCTCTTTATATTTGAAGAGTTATGGTGTATTTTATTCCTGTGCAGAGAGACTGGATCCTCCGGTCAAGCCCTGAACCAAATGGAACAGGGCAAGCCCTGAACCGCTCCTGGTACAGGGCAAGCCGGAGGATGACAAAAGTGATGGTATCGCTCTACCATGAGACCTATAAAAAAATGTGGGAACTCCTGATACTATGAGGGTCGATCTGACTCAAATGATTCAGGACAGTTACTTAACCTTCTGATATGAGTCAAGGGGCTTGTCTAAAACCACCTGCAAACCTTTCATGACACTGGCATTTATAATGAGAGGTCCTTGAAAATTGGCTATTACATCTTCTCCATGAACTCTCATAATTACAAGTATTACGATATCTTCATTATTTTCAATCTGAAGGAACTGTTTTACTCTCTTATCCAGGTCAATAGAATATTCGGCTACAAGAAAATCAGGCGATACAACAATAAATGCTATATCAGGATCATTCAGTGCCTGCAACCATTTAAGGGGTGTGTCCTTATGGTCTATCAGGATAAAACGATTTATATTTGGAAAACCCACGAGACCTTCAGGAAAATGTATAATCTTATCCTCTTCTACTTCTAATTTTCCAAATCTTGAGGTTTGAAACTTTATCATTTCGACTTTAATACCTTGTTTATCCTATTAAATTCTTCCATTAAAAGATCTGAAGACATAAGGTTTTCTTCCCTTATCCTGTCATATAATTCTTTTCGGTATATCCTGAGATTAAAAGGCGCCTCTATCCCTAATCTCACAGAATTGCCTTTTATCTCAACAACGGTAATCGTGATATTATCTCCAAGCTTTATTGATTCATCTGACTTCCTTGTCAAAACCAGCATCCTGCCTCCATTTTAATCATTGGTCAACAGTCACTGGTCATAAAACTTTCAATCAATTACTAATGACCAGCGACCAATGACTTATCCGAGAAAATCGAGCAGAGATTGTGATAACATTTCTGAACCTGATGCCCTTAGTGACTGAAGTGTCACTTCAGTTTTTGCGAGTTCACTCACAGTTTCCGCAATATCTGCATCTTCCGTATCAGAAAGGAACATTTTTAATGAATAATTCATGTCTTCCAGATTGATCTTTTGTTTTTCAAGATACGCCAGTCTCGCACCAAACAACGCACGTACATTCGCTGTCTGTTCAAGCATGCCTTCGATATTTGTGATAGCCATTTGTATTTCTGCCTCATCATTATTTTCAAGAGCTATACGAAAGTTATCAAGGATTTTAGCAAAGGTATTCCCTCCGTAGCTAAGGGCCGCATTACCGGGAATATTTGCCGCTATCGTGGAATTCCTACCAACCATTACATCTATTTCGCCTGAATCACCCTGATAGTTATATCCGGAATCAAAAGCCGGGGTGTCAGTACTATATCCTGAGAATACATATCTGTCCCGGAACCTGCTGTTTGAATAATTAAAGACTTCGTCTCTTAAGTTTCCTATTTCCGCTGCGATGGTATATCGAGTCTCAGCAGACTGTGTTCCATTAGCTGCTTCAATAGCAAGCTCTTTTGCCCGTGTTAACGAAGAACTAATAGACGACATCACCGTATCCGAAAAATCCAGATACGAATAGGCATCATCTATGTTTTTCATATATTGTTCATTCTCGTTTAATTTTACTTTGTAATCCAGGGCCCTTGCCCCGCCTGCTACATCTTCTGACGGCTTATTTATCTTTTTGCCCGTAGATAGCCTGTCACTATATTTTGACAGTATCCTCATGTTTCTTTGAAGGGACCTTGTAAGTTGATCGAATATGATAAATGATGTAATTCTCATAAATTTACTATCAATTGTAAAAGTTCATCTGTTATCTTGAGTATTCGTGCACCGGCTTCATATGCACGTTGATATCTTATGAGGTTGGCTGCCTCTTCATCCAGAGATACACCTGATGCCTCTTCTCTTTTCTTTTGCAATTCAAAGAGCAAATTATCATCATAAGTAAGGCTATCTGATGCTGCCCTACTTAAAATGCCGATATTTGAAACAATCCCACGATAGTAATCTTGAAACGAAGCGCTGCTAAGGTCTGAAATGCCATTTTGAGGTAACTGGGCAATTTGCAGAGCATTTGTATTATCACCGGGCAAATACAGATCAGAGGTAGCCGCTGCAACCTCTTGAGAATCCGTGAGAGCAACATTAAAATTCTTGATGGCGTCTGTTAATGGACTAATAAAAAAACTGTCATTTGCAGCAGGGGCTCCATCAATAACAACTTCGATACCATCAAAATTAATCGGATTTCCCGCTCCGTAAACTCCTGATGCAACGAGAGCACCAGACTGGTGATTGTATACTTCATAATTTGATGCATCAACGAATTGTATGTCATATTCATCAAGAGTAAGAGAAGAAGGGTCAGTAATAATTGATGATGTTATATATGCACCTGACGAATAATCAAGTGTATATGTTTGTAATGCATCAAAAAAATTATTGTTTGTCGAACCGTCAAGACCGTAGCCGGAGCGATGAAGAATATTTGTCTCCTTCGTTATGGATGCAATCAATTTCCTTAAACTATAAATAGGATTTGATCTAATATCATCCCTGACTGCAAGTAGTCCTCCGATCTGGCCTTGTTGAAAGGAAGAGTTCACATTTTTTCCATTAAAGTATATTTCCCTGTCTCCTTCTAAATCAACTGCCGTAGTAAGTTCATATGATCTTTCAGGATTTACAATTGTTTCCCCACCTACTATAACCGAGATACTACCATTACTGTTTTCAAACCACGAAAAGTCCATGAGTTCGGCAAGCTCATTGAGAAGGATGTCCCTCTCATCCCTAAAATTGCTGGCGATATCAACGTTAAGGCCGGCTTCTATCTGAACAATCTTTTCATTTATTGCAGCAATGTTTGACGTTATTAAATTTGCACGGTCCACTACATCACCGATTTCATTATTAATATTTTTTATTGTATCCAAAAGCTCATTTTCTATCTGTTTTGCCGATTTGACCACCGCATCTGCTTTCTGTATCAATACTATCCTTTGGGGTTGTCCTTCGGGATTGGTCGCAACTTCCTGCCATGCATTAAAATAATCTTCTAAGGGATTAAATAATCCCATGTCTTGTGCCTCATTAAAAATCTGCTCAACATAACTTAATCCTCGTTCGAGAGAATATGATCTTCCATAACTATGCTTTTGTCCGATAATCTGAAGGTGAATAAACTTATCATAATGTCTTCTTACTTCGACATTTCCAATACCTCTACCGATATAATTTCCATTTATTACAACCGGGTCGGCTATTTCAAGGATTACTTCCTGACGGGTGTATCCAGGTGTATTAACATTGGCTATATTATTGCTTGTTACATTAAGTGCTGCCTGATTTGCAAAGATTGCAGATTTTCCTATATCAAAAAGCCCGTAGAGGGACATTCATGTCTCCTTTGATAAAAGAACCCCCGTAGTGTGAGGGATATTTTCCATATTAAATGAGTTAAAAAAATTTGTAGATGTTCTAATATATCTGATCGAACGATCTATCAGAACAGAGTTAAATTTGTTCATCTCCTCTAAGCTCTGCAGAAGGGACAGTAACTGGGAACGTAATGCAGGGAAGATATTGTTTTTTGTCAACTTTCCTAATTCTTCGAGATTAATGTCACCTGTAATGCCGTTGTCGTCAGTGAATTTTTTTGTAAGCCTCATCCGTTCTTCTTCGAGCAGTCTAAGCCTCATAATGACCGTATCCTTTTCCTTTGATATCTCTTCAACCTCTTCTGCATTAATATCTATAAGACACGCCCTTTCTTTCTTGAGAATGTCATAGAGTATCTTGTAGGTATTGATTTGCTCTTTCAGTATGCTTATAATCGCCTGATCAGATGTCATATTTCTTCTAAAATCTTCTGTGCTGTTTTCTGTGAATCTATGTTATAGTTACCAGAGTCAATTGCCTTTTTGATAGCATCAACCTTATCTCTCCTTATATCAGGAAGTTGATCTATCAAACCTTTAAGCTCAATGATCTTTTTTGCCTTTGCTGACAAACTTATTTTATCTTTATCGCTTTCAGTCTTTTGAGCACTTTCATTCTTTTCCAGATCCTGATTTTTGCTTAGATCATGAACCTTTTCATATAGGTTTTTCCCTTCAACCGGATTATTTCCCTGTATCTTCATGCTTATACCCCCCCTTCAGAACTTTGTTATATATTTTCATGCATGATATATTATTCTTAATATCCAAAAAATTTTTTTAAAGTGTAAATTTATTTTACAGCTTTTGATTTTCTTATCGGCACTTTTATTAAAATCTTTAATCATGTATATCATTACCATCTCTACTCTTATGTCCATTGTTTGGCATCCTTTCCAACCAATTCACTATCGCATCCTGCAGACCAAGACCTCTCTCAGCAAAGAGCCTTGAGATCTCCATATCGAACATGCTCATATATGTATTATGCCCGAATCCTTTTTTTTCGGATGATATACTATTTGCAGTTTCTCTCATTATTTTGATTAACTGATAAGCAAAGAGAGATTCCATTTCCTTCGCAACCTTTTTATGATCAGCGAGTTGATTTTCTACGGACTTCTGATTACTGATTATTGAGATGAGATCAATCATATTATCTCCAGCTCTGCATTTAACGCGCCTGCAGACTTTAGCGCCTGAAGTATGGATATGAGGTCACGTGGTGTTACACCTAAGGCATTTAATGCCCTTACTATTTCACCCAGGGTAACGCCTGATACCTCAACAAGAGAAGCCTTTTGCTCTTCAACTTTAATATCTGTTCGAGGTACAAGAATAGTCTCTGCCTTTTCAGATGCAAATGGGCCTGGTTGAGAAACTTTGGGTTCTTCTTTGATCTCAATTGCAAGGGAGCCGTGAGCAATTGCTACAGGGGATATTTTTACATTATCTCCAATAATTATCGTTCCGGTTCTTTCGTTAATGATAATCTTAGCCGGCATATCAACATCCACCTCCAGCATGTCAACCTTTGTAATTAATGTAACGATTCTATCCTTATATACCGGTGGTATCAATAACTTTACTGATGACGGATCAATCGGGAATGCATACGTTCCTTTTAAGGCGTTGTTTATCTGCCTTGAAATTTCATCTGCCGTAGCAAAATCACTCTTATGGAGAAACAGCCTGATTTCATTGCCATCACCGAGAGTAAAAAATGGTTCCCTTTCTATTGTTGCACCCGCAGGGATTTTCCCTGCGGTTGGATGATTTTTTTGCAAAGAAGCTGCCTCTCCTTCTGCAGCAAAACCCCCTATTGATACAGGACCCTGGGCAAGGGCATAGACCTTGCCATCAGGGCCCTTCAGGGGGGTAAGAAGTAGCGTGCCACCTTGAATACTTTTCGCATCACCTATAGTTGAAACAAGTACGTCAACCTTCTTTCCCGGTTTCGCAAAAGGTGGGAGTATCGCAGTAACGACAACAGCAGCTATATTTTTTGATTTTATATCTTCTGCATGTAACGTAAGCCCCATCCTTCTGAGCATATTCCCAATACTCTGTATAGCTGCCTGTCCTTTATCACCGGTGCCATCAAGTCCAACCACAAGTCCGTAACCGATAAGTTGATTATCTCTAACACCTTCAAAGCTTGCTATATCCTTGATACGCTCAGCATGACTGAAAGTGATAAGTAAGCAGTAAGCAGTAAGCAGAAAAAGGTAAAGTAGTCCTCTACTTACTGACTTCTGACTTCTGATTTCTGATTTCATTAGAATGGCCATACCTTATCCAGTGCCCTTACAAGCCAGCCCGGTCTCTGCTTGTCTTGAATTACACCGTCTCCTACATAATAGATCTGTGCATCAGCTATATTGCTGCTTAATACTGTATTATCAGTTGAAATATCATCCGGTCTTACCATCCCTCGTAATATAAGTATCTGTTTCTCGTCATTTATGGTCAATTCCTTTCTCGACTCCAAAACGAGATTGCCATTAGGCATAACTTCTACAACTTTTGCTGTGATAGTCGCTATCAGTTCTCCTTCCCTGTTTGTGTCCCCCTCGCCTTTAAACTCTGATTTTCCACTCCCTTTCACTACCGGTTCAAAGACATTTGTACCCTTGTAAAAATCTTTTAATAAGAATGCATTGTGAAGATTAAAGTCCTTATTCATGCCTAAAAAATTTGTTAAATTAAAATCTGCAGACGAATCACGACTTGTTTCCGTATCAGCCTTACCTGATCCCGACAAACTTTCCACTACATTTATGGTTACAAGGTCGTTCACTCTTCTTGCTTTTGTATCAATAAACAGATTTTCCTTATTGTTCCAGAGTGAGTTGACAGTCCCGACATCCCGGGGCTCTTCCATATGATAAACATATTTCGGTGGTGGAATCGGGAGTTTTGCTGAAGGTGTAGCACAAGCATATACAAAAAACATCGTACAGAACCACGAACTGAGAACCCAGATGTTTTTTATCTGTATGTTGTGTTCTTTTTTTTGCATCTTAAAGTTCCACCTTAACTGTATTTTCATCTATCAATACTCCGCTGACCTCTTTTTTTGATGACAGGTTCATTGCCCTTACCGTCGTTCCAACATATCCTTTCTCTTTCGTTTTACCGGCCGTCGTTATATTAAGCCCTTTATGACGTATCATAAGCATTACCATCTTTCCTCTTTTTACCAACTGAGATTTCTCAACCATATCTTCTACTATCGGGATATTGGCAATTATGGATCTCTTTAAAGATTTTCCTATGATTAATTCCGGATTCTTTACTGAACTTTTTGGCATTTTTCTAATATCCATTCCGGAAACATATATATCTTGATAGCGGAGGACATGACCCTTTTTGAATGGTCTCCTGCTCTTAACAACGCTGTCAAATGCCCTGACATTTGCCTTTACCATTACCCTTCTGTCAGTCTTGAATAAAAAAGAAAAAACAGCCTTTCCAATCGGACCTTTTTCAACATTAATCTTCTCGGGTACTTCTACGGGCACTTTACCAATAACTTGAACACCGGTAACTTCCACTTCTTTCCAGGGGTAGTTTTTTGTTACATACATCTTTATGATGCTTTCCGGATTCCATGAAGCAGCCACTACTAAATCAGAAGGCAAAAGGAAAAAACATGAAACAAGAACAATGCATGAGATAGTTACCAGTGTGCAAGATATATGTAACCTTTTAAGCATTATCACATTCATTATCTCCTCTCCTTATGCCCATTGCCAATTGCCTTTAACCCAAAAAATGCATTTCACATAATGCAGTCTTTGTGAAAGAAATTATTTTTCGATACCGTAAACGCAATAATAATTGATCGAGTGTGAATACTTTTATTCAAAGCCATATGCATGATTTAATAATAAATGTATCGAGTTAAATAATTTATTGGGCAATGTCTGCATTATTTGGGTTAATTATTATCTCTTTATTCTATTTGCCATTTGCAGCATCTCATCCGACGACTGCACTACCTTTGAATTAAGCTCATAAGCCCTCTGGCTCACAATCATGTTTACCATCTCCTCCACTACATTTACATTACTGAGTTCGAGAAATCCCTGATTAACCATGCCAAGTCCTTCTGATCCAGGGTTACCGGTTATGGGTTCGCCTGATGAACCAGTCGTCAAATATAGATTTTTACCAATCGCATTAAGACCACCGGGATTTATAAACTGCGCTAATTCTATCTGTCCTATCTCTGAAGGTGTTGTGCTTCCGGCCTGCCGCACTGAAATTGTGCCATCCGAACTGATTGTAATACTCAACGTATTCGAGGGGATAGTCATTGATGGCTCTATTGGATAACCATCCGAGTTTACTATACGACCTTCACTGTCAAGTTTAAAAGCACCTGCACGTGTATACGCAATTTCTCCATCCGGCATGGAAATCTGAAAAAAACCTTCTCCTTCTATTACCAGATCAAGGCTATTGTCAGTTGATACAAAATCTCCCTGTTGAAACATTTTCTGAACAGCTGCAGGTTTTACACCGAGGCCTATCTGTATACCCGATGGAATTTCTGTTCCCTCCGCTGAAGTAGCACCTGCCGTCTTTAATCCCTGATATAACAGTTCCTGAAAATCAGCCCTGCTTTTTTTAAATCCGGTTGTATTTACATTTGCAAGGTTATTGGCTACTACGTCAATATTGAGTCTCTGTGCCTCCATACCTGTTGCTGCGATAAACATTGACCTTTGCATCCTTTTCCCTCCTTATTTTAGTCATTAGTCATTAGTCATTAGTCACCAGTCACTAGTCATTAGTTATTGACCAGTGACCATTGACTGATGACCAGTGACTTTTGACTATTGTCCGATGACCAGTGACCACTATTATCATTTTCCCATTTGGTTATTTACCTTTGCCGACGCATCATCAAATGCCTGAATTATCTTTTGATAAGCCTCAAACTCCCTGAGAGATGTTAACATCTGTACCATTTCTTTAATTACCTCAACATTCGATGTCTCCAGATACCCTTGACTAATATGAAATTTTATTGCCTCACCAGGTTCATCAGTGGTAAATATCCCTCCATTCAGTTTTTTAAGTAAGCCCTTATCAGAAAAATCTACTATCTTTATTGTTCCTACAGATATATCGTCAACAAAGACCTCTCCTGATGAGTTGATGTCAATTTTTCTTCCACGAACTGATATAGGTCCTCCACTTCCGAGAACCTTTATATCATCATGTGTTACAAGGTAACCATCAGTGTTAATCTTAAAGTTACCATTCCTCGTATATCTGTTATTTTCAAGTACAAAAAAACCTTCACCGTTTATTGCCACATCAAGAGGGTTCCCCGTCTTTAAGAGAGTACCTTTTGAAAAATCAGTTATAATACTGGAAATCGTACTCATCGATCTTCCATCAGTTGCAAAGCTTGTTTTATTATCAACCGGAATTAAATAATTCTTGAAAGATATTCTTTCTTTTTTATAACCCGATGTAGTTGAATTGGCAATATTCTGGGCAAAGATATCCATATGTTTCTGTTTTAATATTGCTCCTGAAAGTGCTATATAGATTCCCTTATGCATTGTTGAAAATAATCTAGCAAGCTAGATGCCAGATAAAACCAAAAATAAGAAATAGGAAATAAAAATAAAAAGCCTTATTTTCAGTTCTTAATTCTTGTTTCTTAGTTCTCATTTCTCTCTTTTCATTTCTCAGGTTGAGGAAAATTTTTCCCACAGGGAAAATATCTGCCTATATCCTTATATCTATCCTTCCTTCCTTAATCTTCTGCTCGTCGGCTTCCTTTTTCTTATCCTTCTTGGAGCCCTTTTTTTGCTTCTTCTTCTGATTCATCTCTGTCTCCCGCTCCTTTTTCACTGCTGGTATACTGTATGTACTACTGAGGCCTTCGATTGCCATAATGACACCTCTTTTTTTTGATCGCCTCTCATTTAAAACGTATTTTATAAAAAACATCTATAAATTTTTGAACCTGCATTGCATATCTATTCATGTGAGAATCCCTCAATTTAGGTTTAATTTAACTGTTTAAGCTTTGTCTTCAGTTTAACAAGTGCCTGACTATGAATCTGGCAAACCCTCGATTCCGTAATACTCAGTACTTTACCAATCTCCTGCATGGTAAGTTCTTCCCAGTAATAAAGTGACAATACCAGCTTTTCCTTCTCTGGCAAAGTATCTATTAACTGAGCGAGTTTGTCCTTCATATCTTTTTCCTCAAGAACGTTAAGGGGAGTTTTCGCTTTAGGGTCCGCTATACATTCCGATATATTCATATCACTGTCTGCATGTTTATTATTCTTGAAATCTTCCATCCTTAATGATATCGAAGAGGTTGCATACTGCTGTATTTTGTAAAATTCATTAAGATGCATCTTGAGCGATTTTGCTACTTCAATGTCATCAGGCATTCTGCCAAGTTTCTTTTCAAGCTTTGTCCGTGCCTTATTAATATCATCAATCTTTTTCCTCATTGATCTTGGAATCCACGCTGTTGCCCTCAGTTCATCAATCATTGCACCCTTTATCCGCAACTCCGCATATGTCTTCAACTTAACCTTTCCTGGTTCATATCTTTTAACCGCATCCATCAAACCCATAAGGCCAACGCTGATAAGGTCGTCTATGTTAAGATGAGGGGGAAGTTTCCATGAAAGTCTGAAAGCAGTGTATTTGATATAGGGGAGAAACTCCTTTATTATCTGCTCTTTCTTTTCTTCTTTAATTATCGCTTTATGCTTTAACATCCTGTCTTCAAAAGACCCCCAAAAAAGAACTGGAGTGTTCCTTTAACATTGTTACTGTTGCTTTCATTACAAATTTTATGAGCAATTTTCATTAAGCTCTTCGCTGCATCACTATCAGGATAAATATCGATTAAAGCCCTTTGTTGTCGAACAGCTTTCTGTACAAAACTGTCATGTGGCACATATCCAATGTAATCAAGTGATATACTGAGAAATCTTTCAGCAGCAGTCGAAAGTCTCTTATACACATCTGTTGCTTCCTTAGCATTTTTCACCGAATTGACAAGAATTTTAAAATTCTTCTCCTGATACTTTGTAAAAAGAACCTTGATGAGAGCGTATGCATCAGTCATTGCAGTAGGCTCTGCTGATGTCACAACAATAATATCCTGTGCAGCCATGCAGAAAAATCCTACATTTGTGGAGATTCCAGAAGAGGTGTCTATCAAGAGATAATCCACATAACCATCATATGAATCAAACTCATCAATCAACCGCAATCTTTGAAACTCATCGAGTGATGTCAACTCCTGAATACCAGAACTTGCCGGAAGTATTTTTATCCCCTGTGGGCCTTCAACAATAAGATCTTTTAATTTTTTTTCTCCTTTGAAAAGATGTTTGATGTTGTATTTTGTTGCAAGATTCAGTATAACGTCTATGTTGCTTAAGCCAAGATCAGCATCAAATACCAGTACTTTTTTATTCAGTCTGCTAAATCCAATTGCAAGATTTGCTGTAATATTTGTCTTTCCCACACCACCTTTTCCACTCGCTATCGCTATTGTTCTCACTACCGTTTTTTCTTCAATATTCATTATGCACTCCCTGTTCTGATAATAAGATTTGCCAATTTTTTGCTGTCAACAAATTCAATATTTCCCGGCACTTTCTGCCCTGTAGTTATATACGCAACAGGTTTTTTATAAAGGCAGCAAAGGTTGTAAATCGAACCGAATTTCACGGCCTCATCAGTCTTTGTAAAAGCAATATAGTCTATAGGGAGAGACTTGTAATGCTGATAGGTATGCATAAGAAAATCACAGTCACTTGATGTGCTTAACAATAGCTGTGTTTCAATAGGTAATCCTATCCTGTAGACCTTCTCAAGTCCTTTAATATATTCTTTTTCTCCCGGGTTCTGTCCTGTTGTATCTATCAATAAAATATCTCTGTCAGAAAATCTGTTTACGCTCCATTTCAAATTCTCAACACTTGAAACTATATCAAGTGGAATTCCCATCATCCTTGAATATATTCGTATCTGTTCCGCTGCACCTATTTTGTATGTATCAATACTCATCATGGCAACTTTCTTCCCTTCCTTTATTGCCTTTGATGCAAGCTTTGCAACGGTAGTTGTCTTACCAACACCGGTAGGTCCAATAAGCATAATGATCCTTCTGCTTTGTCGGGAATATTCGCTTCCCTTACCCGTAATATTGTTAACAAACATGCTTGAGGTTCTCATGTTTTCCGACATACGCATTTTGAGCTCCTCTAAATCATGGGCACCTTCGACAAGCCTGAGGGCAAATTCCTCTTTTACCGATTGTTTTTTTAGAAAATGAAACATTTTTCCCCTTTCTATCGGTAGCTTTAACTCAAAACCACTATTTTTCATATTCTCAATACAATCCCTCAGGCATTTTATCTCATTTTTTAATTCCATAAATCCGCTTGAAAATAATCTCATTGAGATGTCCCCGGATGAATCAGGATCACTACCATGGCTCGTATCGTCCTGATACTTCGCGATGTCCTTATACTCATCATCAATCGTTTCAATGTCATAATCAACAGCCGCTGTAACCTCTACGCACGACCTCATTCCCCTTCTATCTTCAGACGAAAGGATTACGGCATCTTTTCCAAGTTCCCTCTTTACAAGAGAAAGAGCTTCTCTAAAGCTCCCTGCCCGAATTTTTTTAATCTTCATACTTCACCATTCCTTTTATATCCAGATTTGTATTAGATACAATTTCTGCACTTGAAAGCACTACAAGCGATGGGGTAATCCTTTCAACAATCTTTCTCAGATATTTCCTGACATTAGCAGAACAGAGAATAATCGGCTGTATACCTTCCACCTTGCCTGAAGAAAGAAGACTTTCGATGCTCTTCACAAGCTTGTTAATAATATCAGGATTTATACCACCGTCTTCAACCTGCAAGAGAAGCTTTTCAAATGTCGGATCCAGAGTAAACACGGGCAATCTACCATCGTCGATGACATACTGCCTGGTAATCGTCCTTGAGAGAGCCTGGCGGACATATTCTGTAAGTATTTCCGTATCCTTTACATTTGGAGAATAATCAAGCAATGTATCTAAAATTTTAACCATATCCTTTATCGGCACCCTTTCTTTTAAGAGATTCTGAAGTACACGTTGAACAGCGCCGAGTGTAAGATGTGAAGGAATGAGTTCTTCAACGATCTTAGGATATGACTTTGAAATCTTATCCAGCAGTTTCTGCGTCTCGCTTCTTGTAAGGAGTTCACTTGAATGTTCCCTTATAAGTTCAGTCAAATGTGTACCGATAACAGTGGATGGCTCAACCACCATATAACCAGAGAGTTGTGCCTTTTCTACGTCTTTTTCATCGATCCAGTAAGCCGGAAGACCGAATGCCGGTTCCTTTGTTGGAACACCTTCAATCCTCTCAGACTCACCGGAAGCAACAGCAAGCCAACTTCCCATTATCACCTCACCTTTAGCAATCTCGATCCCGCGAATGAGAAAACTATATTCATGAGGTCTTAATTGCAGGTTGTCTTTTATATGAATCGGCGATACAACAAATCCAAGTTCTGCAGCAAGCTGTCTTCTCATAGCCTTTATTTTTCCAAGTAGCTCTCCATTGGTCTCATCAACAAGAGGTATGAGTCCATAACCTATTTCAAGACTAAGAGGGTCAAGCTCAAGTAAGGATTCTATTTTGGGTTCCTCGGATACAGGCACCTCAGAAACTGTGGTATCTTCCTCCTCAGAAGTAACTCTTGTCAATACATATGCGATTCCTCCAGAAATTGCTGATACAAGGAAAAAAGGTATATGTGGAAGTCCCGGGACAAAACCAAAAGCCATTAAGACACCAGCAACTGTAATAAGCGATTTGGGATTAATCAGTACCTGATTTGTAATATCCTTTCCAATGTCGCTTTCTCTGCCTGCGCGGCTTACTACAATACCGGCAGCAGTTGATATCAGGAGTGCTGGAATCTGGGATACCAGGCCATCGCCTATAGTGAGTATCGTGTATGTTGTGGCAGCTTCAACGATTGGCATATCTTTTTGCAGTACTCCAATAATAAGTCCTCCAACTATATTAATTGCGGTTATAATTAATCCAGCAACTGCATCACCCCTTACGAACTTACTCGCACCATCCATAGAGCCATAATAGTCGGCTTCCCGTGCAATAGTATCTCTGCGCATACGTGCTTCTGCTTCATCTATAAGGCCGGTATTTAAATCAGCATCTATTGCCATCTGTTTGCCTGGCATTGCATCGAGAGTAAACCTTGCTGCGACCTCTGCTATTCTCCCTGCACCTTTTGTGATAACCACAAAATTAACAACAACCAGTATCAGAAAGATTATTATTCCCACAGCATAATTTCCACCAACCACAAAGTTTCCAAAAGATTTGATAACCTGTCCGGCAGCATCTATTCCCTCATTTCCTTTTAAGAGAATAAGCCTTGTAGTTGCAACGTTAAGCGAAAGCCTGTAAAGTGTGGCTATGAGGAGTACCGAGGGCAGCACCGAAAAATCAAGTGGCTTTTTAATGTAGATAGATGTAATAAGAATTGTTATTGAAAGTGAAATTGAAAGCGTTAACAGTAAATCAAGCAAAAAGGGCGGGAGAGGAAGAATCATCACTCCAATGACTGATACCATCATTACGGCAACCACTACATCCTCTCTTTGTTGCATTACATCCAATAATCTCATATCTTTCCTTTTAATTTGTAAATATATGCAAGTATCTTGGCAACAGCAACATATAGTTCTTCCGGAATAAATGTATTTAATTCAAGTCTGAATAATGCCCTTGCCAGAGGTTTGTCTTCGACAATCGGAATCCCGTGTTCTGTTGCTATCTCTTTTATCCGTTCTGCTATGAAACCCGCACCTTTTGCTACAATCTTTGGCGCATGCATCATTTTTTCTTCATATTTAATTGCAACCGCCAAATGCTGCGGATTTGTAACGACAACTGTTGCAGTCGAAACCTCTTGCATCATACGTTTCCTAGCTGTCTCTCTCTGAATGCTCCTTATTCTCGACTTTACTATTGGATCTCCTTCTGTTTCCTTATGCTCTTCTTTAACCTCTTCTTTCGACATTCGCAAATTACGCTCAAACTGCCATTTTTCAAGTGCAGCACTCACAAGGGCAACAGCGAGGTAATAAAAAAATGCAGTTACCAAAGCATCCATAACTAATTTACCTGAAACTCTTATGAGTTCATCTATTTCCATAGCTGAAAGCGTAGGAAATACTTTTAAGTCTTTCTTAATGATGTAATAAACAACCCAACCTCCAATAGCAAACTTTAAAAGGCTCTTGAGCATCTCCGTAAGACCACGCATGGAAAAAATCTTTTTAATTCCTTCAACAGGATTAAGATTCTTGAGATCAATTTTAAGCGGTTTTATTACGAAACCTCCCTGCATTACAGCCGCTAGTGAAACCAAAATGACTGAAGCAAGAAAAATGGGAGAAACGATTTTCCCGCCCTGCAGAATTGCAATCTTAGACACATGTAAAGGATCTCTTCCATGCTGAAGACTGAGAATTCCTGCTATCATATTAGATAAATTTGAGAAAAAATATTCTCCACCAAAATAAAAAATCATGATTATTCCACCCAAAGCCACTATCGAAGAAAGGTCACGACTTCTTGAAACCTGTCCCTTTTCTCTAGCCTTTTGCCGCTTTCGCGGGGTAGCTCGCTCAGTTTTATCCTGATATCCTTCTTCAGCCATCTTATTTACCCTTAACTTTTAATTTTTTACTCTTTATTTTTTCTTTTTACCGCTTACTTTTTTCTTTTTACCCCTTACTGCTTACTCCATACTCTTTACTCTTAACCCTTATTTTCATCTATCCTTTTGCCATCATAACAAGACGTGCTATTTCATCTCGCATATTACTGAAATTTATATCCATGACATACTCAAAAACAGGAATACTTAATACCATCAAGACAAAACCCAGAAAAATATTGAGAGGTAAGGCAATAAAAAATATATTCATCTGTGGTGCTGCCTTTGACAACAACCCTGTCAACAGATTGGATATTAACAAACCGACAATAACCGGTGAGCTAATTTTTAATGCAAGAACAAAAAGTTTGCTTCCTATAGACAGTACCTCGGGGATGATAGGCATAATGTTCAGTTGGCCGCCCGGCAATAACTCAAAACTTTTCACAAAAACGTATATAAGATCGTGATGTGCATCCATGACAAGAAAAAACAACATTGTCATAATGCCGTATGCTTCTGCTATATGGGTTGACTGGCCCATCTCAGGATCAAAGACCCTGGCAATTGACATTCCCATTACATAGCTAATAAATAATCCGGCCATATTCACGGCCAAAAAAACAAATCTGACAGTTAGTCCGAGAGCAATTCCGATAAATATTTCCTTAAGTATTAACAGGGGGATATTATTCTCCGAAATTTCAAATTTAACAACGGGTGTTAAAAGCAGTGCTATTAACACCGCTAGGCCTATCCTGAATTGCGCAGGCAACTGTTTACCTCCAATAACGGGAAGCAAACTAACAAATATCCCTGACCTGAGCAGAATAAACAAGAAGTTTGTTATGTATTGAGAGAATGTAGTAATGTTATCTGTCAGGATAATATCGTTCAATTCTTATTCCTTTTTTTCACTCGTTATACTTTAATCGCTATTCGAAATAAATAAGAAAGATAACGAATAACATATAAGGGCAACCTTTAACAATTTAAGAATTTTCATTTTATGTAATACGGTATTTGTTGAATCAGGTTCCTGGTAAACGTCAGGAGTTTATCTGTCATCCACGGCATAAGAAGAAATAGACAAAGAAACACTACAAGCATTTTTGGTACAAATGTCAGTGTAAATTCCTGTATTTGCGTTACTGTCTGAAACAAGCCGACAAGCAGTCCTACAACCAAACCTATCAAAAGTGCCGGCCCTCCTACTAACAGTACGGTTTTAAACATCTCTGCGGATATCCCTTTTATAAGCTCTTGAGTCACTAAAAACTCCTCATCATCGAACCTACTACCAGGTTCCACCCGTCAACAAGCACAAACAAAAGCAGTTTAAATGGAAGTGATATCATAACCGGGGGAAGCATCATCATTCCCATACTTAAAAGTATGCTCGCAACAACCATATCTACTACAAGAAAAGGCAAAAACAACAAGAAGCCAATTTCAAACGCAGTTTTGAGTTCGCTTATTGCAAAGGCCGGAATAAGGACACTCATTGTTAATTCAGCAGGTGTTTCCGGAGACGGCTTTTTTGACAGGCCGGAAAACAACGCAATATCTTTTTTCCTTGTTTGTTTCAACATAAAATTTTTTAACGGCGGCACTGCCTGCTCAAGAGCATCTCCCAAATTTATTTCTTCTTCAATATATGGTGTTACTGCATTTTCATTAATAACATTAATAGTCGGTGACATAATAAAGAATGTAAGAAATAGTGAAAGTCCAATAATTACCGGGTTTGGCGGTACCTGCTGCCCCCCGAACGCATGGCGCAAAAAAGACAGTACAACAACAATACGGGTAAAAGAGGTAAACATAATCAGCACTGCCGGTAAAAAGGAAAGAAAACTTATTAAAAGAAAAACCTCAATGAGAGGACTATTAATATCCTTGAAGTCAATTGCATACACAGGAGAGGTCATCACAAGAAGCAAAAATAAAATAGCGGTAATCGTTACAAACTTCAATATACAATTTTTCATTTCCAATTTCTTTGCACCCTAATACTTCTGAACTTTTCCAATTTACTCTGAAACCCTTCAATCTCTTTTAATTCAAGTTCGCCGTCTTTAAAGATTCTTAATAGTCTCATATCATTCGATGTAACGCCCAGTATCAATATTTCATTCCCGATCTTTAATGCTGCTACACCTTTTTTAGGACCGAATGGCTGATAGCTGACTACACTCATAAGACCATATCTGTTTTGTTTCTTCTTCAGCAGAAATCCGACAACAATTATCAAAAAGATTACAAAGGTAAGGGCTACAGCCATTTGTATATAAGTCCCTGTCATCTCAGCTGTGTCAACCTTTCTGACGGACTAACGACATCCGTAAGCCTTATACCAAATTTTTCATTCACCACAACTACTTCTCCCCTTGCGATAAGCCTGTTGTTTGCTAATATCTCCATTGGTTCGCCTGCAAGTTTTTCTAATTCTATAACTGATCCCTGACCAAGCTGTAAGAGCTCTTTTATCAGCATCTTTGCATTTCCAAGCTGTACGGTAATCTCAACAGGGATATCGAGCAGAAAATCTATATCCCTTGAAGCTGTTTGCTTATTGTCCTCTCTCAAGTCTTCAAACTCATGCTGCTTAAACTCTTCTTCTTGCTTCACATCTTCTTCTTGCTTCACATCTTCCTCTTGCTTAATATCTTCTTCCATAAACACCCCTTTCCTTATAATTTTCTTATTTTGTCACTCAAAAATATTTGTTACCTTTATCGCCTGATTCCCCTTGCTGTATCCCGGTACACCTTTAAACTTTGGAGAACCTTCTACTTTAACAATAAGTTCATCTGATACAGATTTCCCAAGATTTAACACGTTACCAACCTCAAAATGTATCAATTCCCCAAATGTAACAACTAACTTCCCTATCTCTGCTACTACATTTAAGCGAGTCTCCTTTAAAACCTCTTTCATCATGAGCGCCCATCTGTGGTCTGTTTCGAATTTGTCACCATGTATACCTGAATAAAGTTTTTCTTTTATTGGCTCCACCATTGAATACGGGACACAAAAGAACAACCTGCCTGTAAAATCTTCTATCTCTATGTTGATTTCTATGTTAATTATGATTTCACCAGGTGTAACAATAGAAACAAACTGCGGATTTATCTCGGAGTTAATGTACTTCGGCTGGACAGGTACTATTATTTTCCAGGCTGTTTGTACATCTTTCAATATTATATTTACTACCTTATTAATGACCCTCTGCTCAATCGGCGTAAATGCCCTCCCCTCTGTTTTTATATGCTGTGCATTAGCTGCTCCAAAGAAAAACTCGATAAACGCAAAAACAAGTGGCGCCTCTAATACAAGCAGCGAATAACCCTTGAGTGGTTCCATCGTAAAGATATTTATACTGGATGGCATGGGGATGGTCTTTATAAAATCACTATATTTTATTGTCTCGATACCTTGAATATTTATATCAATGTACTTCATGATTAGTTTAGAAATAGAACCTCTCAGCAATCTTGAAAATGTGTCATTTACCCTTTCGAGACCGGGCATCTTGCCACGGATAATGCGTTCCTGGTTTGCAAAGTCATATGGGAGTTCATCCCCTACTATTTTTTCTTTTGCTTCTTCTGTATCTATCTCTCCTGATGCTACGCCTTTCAGGAGAGCATCAACTTCATCCTGTGAAAGTATTTTTTCTGTCATTGCATTACAAATTCAGTAAAAAATAGATTTTTGAAAACATCCTTATCCTTACCCATTATTTGATTGACTCTAAAAAGCACCTCATCTTTGAGCTGAAACTTTCCCTCTGGACTTGCTATTGAATTTAAAGATTTACTGCTTACAAGTGTTATGATTGTATCTCTCAATTGAGGTGTTTTTGCCTTTACAGTATCTTGTAAGGATTTATCGGCTATTTCAAATTGTATAGTTACTTTAAGGTATCTCCCTTGATCCGCGAGATTTAAAACAAAAGGGGCAAGTGCAAAAATTTCAGTCTCACGACTGACCTCTGCTTCATTTGTAATTTCTTTGTCCCCTTTGGCAGCCAGTAGTTTGTAACCAATAAATCCTCCAGCACCGATAACAATGGAAGCTGCAATAATAATTATTAGTAGTTTTTTATTTCCACTTTTTTTCTTCGATTCCTCAGGTGTTTCATCCTGAGGTTCATCTCTTTCATCTGCCATTTTTTAAATCCTCCCTTTTAAAACGTTATTATTTTTTTAGTTATTTATCTCAATTACCTCTGATCATTAATGAACACCGATTTAGTTTTAATATTCAAATATCATGCCTGATATAATTTATTGAAAAATAATGATTTATATTATTTAGAATATGTCAAAATAATGACTTTTCGATATTTTATTGGCTATGCGGCGAAGTTTGATGGTAATCGACAATTTTAGAGAATGATTATTGATTAACAGCTCATGTTTTTAAGAAAGTAGTATGGAAGGAAAAGCAAGTGAAGCCACGTATCATAGGGTATATGGCTAAGCGAAGAATCTCTTTTACAAACTATTAATAATCACAAAATGAAACAAGAAAGGGCTCCAATCTACCTAGACAATGCAGGGGTCACAGATTTCCTGATATTATTTGAAAGATTTACTGTATCCTCCCAGGTATTTCCACCGTCAGTTGACCGCCTGAAATATATCTCATAATTATCCGTTGCAGCATACTGCCACACTACGTAAATCTCTGTTCCAGCAATCGTAATAACAGGGTTCTTTGACTCCCCTTTCATGGTGTTCAGTCTTACTGTAGCACCCCAGGTATTTCCACCGTCAGTTGACCGCCTGAAATATATCCTGTAATTATCCCTTTTACCATACTGCCATACTGCGTAAATGTCTGTCCCTTCAACCGCTATGGCAGGGTTCTTTGACTTCCCTTTCATGGTGTTCAGTCTTACCGTAGCACCCCAGGTATCTCCTCTGTCGGTTGACCGCCTGAAATATATCCTGTAATTATCCCTTTCACCATACTGCCATACTGCGTAAATGTCTGTTCCCTCAACCGCTATGGCAGGGTTCTTTGACTTGCCTTTCATGGTGTTCAGTCTTACTGTAGCACCCCATGTATCTCCTCCATCGGTTGACCGCCTGAAATATATCCTGTAATTATCCTTTATACCATCCTGCCATACAAGATTTATTAATGATAAGCAGTCAGTATCATCTAAGTCTGTGGAACCATCGCAGTCGTTATCTAAAGAGTCATTACAGGTAATTTCTTGATTTTCATCCTTTATGTCTGGAGAACATGTATTAATTACCTCACCTCCCTGACAAGTCAACATGCCTGTTGATACACATTCACCCAAACCACAATTTGTCGTCGAAGTGACATAATGTTCATCAGCGGTTCCATCACAGTCGCTGTCTACACCGTCACAGTCAGAATCGTCTCCTGTCGGGCTGCCTTCTGTACAGGAGTCAACTTCTATACCATTAACACAGATTTTCTGACCTGTAGAAGTGCATGCTCCTCGTCCACATTCAGTATCTGTTATTACATAATCCTCATCATCAAATCCGTCACAGTCATCATCCATACCGTCACAAGTTGCATCATCTGGAGCAGCTCCTGCAAAAGGGTCGCATGTGTCTATCAAGCTTCCGCTCTGGCACTCAAGCTGGCCGGTATTGTTATTACATGCACCTGTTCCACAACTGGTTTGTGTTGGTACATAATCTTCATCAGCACTACCATCACAGTCATTGTCAATGCCATCACAATTGCTATCATCTGCGCTTGGATGGACAGTGTCATCATTATCATTGCAGTCAACATCAGGAAGATATCCGTCTCCGTCAATATCAACCGGGATGAACTGCTTTATTTGATTGTTTTTTGTATCAGCGATATAGACATTTCCTGATGAGTCTACTACTACTCCATGAGGATAATTCAACTGACCGTCTGCTGTTCCATATGAACCCCACTTAACGACAAAACTGCCATCAGATTTCAACCTCTGTACCCTGTTATTATTCGAATCAGCAACATAGAGATCTCCGGATGTTCCTACTGATATTCCATATGGATAATTAAACTGACCATCGCCTGCGCCGTTAGAACCCCATGATGCGACAAAATCACCGTTAGCACTGAACTTCTGGATTCTATGGTTTCCTGTATCAGCAACATACACATTACCTGATGCATCTTCTACTGCTATCCCATATGGATAACTAAACTGACCGTCGCCTGTACCGTTTGAGCCCCATGCGGTAATAAATACACCATTTGAATTGAACTTCTGAACCCTGTGAAGACCTGAATCAGTAACATACACATTTCCAGATGCATCCACGGTTATTCCCTGTGGATAGATAAACTGTCCGCTACCTGTACCATATGAACCCCATTCTGTAATAAAATCGCCAAGAGAACTGAATTTTTGGACCCTATTATTTCCCCAATCAGCAACATACACATTACCTGATGCATCTACAGCTATCCCATATGGATAACTAAATTGGCCGTCACCTGTACCGTATAAGCCCCATGAAGTGACAAAATTACCGTTAGCACTGAACTTCTGGATTCTGTTATTATTCGAATCAACCACATAAACATTGCCGGATATATCTAATGCTAATTTATATGGATTATTAAATTGACCGTTACCTGTACCTTTTGAGCCCCATTTATTGTTAAATTGATATTCGACAGCATGCACACACGTGTAAAGAAATAGCATGATAAAAGTAACTGATAAGATAAGGCCCTTTTTCATTTTTAAACCCCCACTTAAAATTAGCCCAAGTATGAGAAGTTGCTTAATATAAAAAATTATTTATTTAAATATTTTTAAATAAGATTGTCCCTTTTTAAATATAAAACCTTATATTAAGTGTAAATTATTTTATCATAAATGTCAATATATTTTACATTTTAAAATTGGTATTTTATCTTTTTTCATATGTTTATATATTTTCCCTGTTTAAAACGAAAATGGGTTTTAATCCCTCCCTGCCCCGCTTTAATCAAAAAATGCATTTCAAATAATGCAGGCTTTGTGAAAGAAATTATTTTTCGATACCTTAGACGCAATTCCAACTAATCTATTGGAAATATGTTTGTTCCCCCTCACCCTTTCCCTCTCCCGCCAGGGGAGAGGAGATTTGAAAGGATGCCATTCATCCCCTTGCACAGCAAGGGATATTCTGGCAAAATTTTTATAAATCTTGTTATAATGTCTGCATTATTTGGGTTAACGGTATGGTTTTATAACAGGGTAAATAATTAAGGAAAGCAGTCAGAATAGAAATAACCTTACATTATCCAGTATCAATCAATCCCTTTTCAATTGCGATAGCGACAGCCTGGGTTCTGGTTATCGCATCAAGTTTCTGCATAATATTATTAATATGGAAATTTACCGTCCTTTCACTTATTTCAAGAATTATTGATATATCCCAAGAGCTTTTGCCTTTTTTTAGCCACTTCAACACTTCTTTTTCTCTCAAAGAGAGTGGAGAAATATTCATTTTTTTACTGAGATAATGGCTCTGCAGGGCTTCATTAATATTTGAAATTATTTCTCTATCCTCAAAAGGCTTGGTGATATAATCAAATGCTCCCAACTTTATCGCTTTGACAGCATCTTTAATATCTCCATAGCCTGTAAGCATGACTACAATTAAATCTTTATTTATCTTCTTAATTTCTTCAAGAACGTTAAGCCCGTTCATTCCGGGAAGCTTGACATCCAATAAAATCAGATTGGGCAATTCTTTCTTTACTTTTCTTAGAGCCTCTTTACCATTGCCAGCAACAATGGTTTTGTATCCCTCTAATCTTAGAGATTTTGAGAGAATCAACCGCATGTCCTTATCATCATCAACGATCAGAATTTTATTCATGTCCCAAGAACTCTTTTTTGCAAATGATACTTATTATTAAAAAAATCATTGAATTTAATCAACTTTTCTCTATAAATCCGCCACCATCTTCCTTTATAAAAAATAACAGTATAGTTGAAAAAGCTACGACTATTGAGGCAAGATAAAACAAGGATTTAAGGCCATAGAGTTTAACCAAATAACCGCCTAAAAAAAGACCCGCTGCCGAAGAAAGACCAACTATTGCATTAAACTTACCTATACTCCTTCCTCTTTTTGCCTTTACTGTCAAATCTCCTAGTAATGATGTACTTATGGTACTTGCCATACCGTTTGTTATTCCAAGCATGGCCTGAAGAATATATAATTGATAGACATTGTTTATAATTGTATAAAGAAAGAGAACAACTGCGTCTGTATATGCAGTAAGAAATAAAAAGAATTTTCTTCCCAATTTATCAGAGAAACGGCCTGCAAGATAAGTAGTTGCTGATTGAACGAGCACCATAATGCTGAAAGCCAAACCAAGTTTTTCCATCCCGCCGCTCAATTTCTCAACCTGCAACACGTAAAAAGGCCCGATAAATCCCAAAACAATTGCCCATATCGAGCTTACCGTGGTAAATACTTTGAGGTTTCTGGCGTTTGATGAGCTCAATAGTCTTAGGCTTTCATCTGATACTTTATATCCTGTGTGATAAATGACTCTAATGTAGCATCGAGATAAGGCTTTTTGCAATCAACGTCATCAATATTACCGTCCCTCAATAGTCTCATAAATCTGCATCCACCAAAACAGAGCGGAAGATACTCGCAGTCAAGACACTTGTCTTTTTTCCACAGGTCGATATTATGGGACTCTCTATAGTCTTTTATGCCTGTCACCAAATCACCAACTTCAAAACCTTTCCAACCAACGAACGCAGGGCATTTATAAAACGTTCCATTATAGTTGACGATAATATCATCCTTGAATTCTATTGCACATGGTAACGGAATAATTTTATGGGTATTAAAACCTCTCTTTAATATCTCTTCTCTGAGATAAATGCTTGCTTCTATAATCCATGGTTCATTTATAGACTCTGCACCATCCCTGAAATCAGGCAGTGCAAACTCCTCTAAAACCTTCGTAACCGGATCAAATTTTAAAGTAGAGATCTTATCAGGTGTGATTCCCCTCTCAATCAAGTAATCGAGGAGAAAAGGAAAGTCTTTATAATTTTCTTTAGTATAGTTACCTCCTATCTGAACTTTTATTAGCTTACAAACATCCTTCACGTTGCGAATGATGATATCAAATGTGCCTGAACCTGTTTTAAAAGGCCTATATTCATCATGATTTTCTTTTAATCCGTCTATTGTGATTTTTGCATCTTTTAATCCATAAGGTAGAAGTTCCTCTGCCCTTTTTTTCGTAAGAAGCGTACCATTAGTTATCAGACCGAATTTGTAGTTTAGACCTTTTCCTTCAGCAGATGTCTTCAACTTTCTAGAAATGTATTTGATAGTATCAAAACTAAGAAGAGGCTCTCCGCCATAAAAGTCGACATTAACATATTTCCCTCTGATAAGGTATTTTGTAATAAAATCTATTAACAGGTCTACTGTTTCCGAAGACATATAATGTTTGCCCTTCATCTTTCCTTCAAAACAGTATTTACAGGCAAGATTGCAGTCAAGGTTCAAGACAACAATAGCATTAAAATGTCTCTTTCTGTCAGCCTCCTTAAGAGACTCAAATATTTCTTTATTTTCTTCATTTTCGTTGGGCACTAAAAAGCCGAGACTAGCTAGTGTTTTCTCATCCGAACTTGAAATGTTACCTTGCCTTATTGATTTTAAAATGGATTTATGAAGAAGGATTTTAGATGCCCTCTTAGTAGAATAAAAGAGGAGATAATCAGGATTCTCATTATAATGATAGAATTTAATATATCTGGATAATTGCATTTTTTAGAGAGTAAATACAAAAAAGACTTGAGAGCACACTTGCACGCAAAACGGGTACATGTCATCCTGAACGAAGCTAAGGATCTTATAAGCTATTGATTCAAAAAATTCCTAGGCCGCAACTCCGCTTGAACCTGTATTACATTGAGCTGAATTTTTGAACTTGTACAAATGCCTCAATTAATAAAATTCAGGATAGTTAGCTTCTCTTTAAATAAATGTTAGTTTATTATTGCCTAAATTGAGCGATTCTAATATGACTAGATGTTCAATGCAGGTTCAAAAATTTATAATGCGATTGGATATTTGTAATTGTCTTACTGCTATATTTAGTCTTCCACTTAAAGAGTGAAGATCATAAAAGCAAGACAATAACTGTACTAAGGTATCGCTATGTATTTTTTCACCTGCCTCGCACATCTTTATGAAATTAAATCGCTCAATTTAGGTAATATTTATGCTCTATACACTGTAAAAGCTCCATGGCAGCAAGGCCCCAAGGGACCGATTGAATCTTTGATTCCCTTATCGAGAATTATAATTTTTTCCTTGCTCATTTGCCCCCCTCTTTAAATAAATTGAGATTTGATCTCCAAAGGAGATATTCACTTTACTATATAAAATTTAATATGTTAATCAAAATGTTAATCTTACCCCTCCTTCTATCCATCTCCCTGGATTCTTAAACACCTCCATCAGATATTGAGAGCCATTAAAGATATTATGAGCACTGAAATAGAGTTCAATTGCTTTATCATCATTTTTGAAAGTACTCTTTGTCAAATGAATGTCCCATATAAACGAGTTGTATTTTCCCTTGACAAAAGGCGTAGAATTCCACCATATATAGTGACCCTTAAGCAAAGCCTTAAATGATTTATTGTCACTGTATTGAGTGCCGAAGTCATAGGTGTATTCTGGAATACCTGGGAGTTTCTCTCCTGTGTCTCTGTTTTTTGCATTAACATATATAAATCCGGTTAATAGAGAAACATTATAAACAGGAATTGTCTTGACCTCTAATTCAAATCCCTGCCTCCTCTGCTTTTCTTTATTTGCTGATGTAAATGTACCATCAGGCAATTCCTCATCAAAAATTGCATCTGATATATAATGTCTGAACAGACTTGCTCTTAACCATAGATATTTAAGTACTGTAGATTCAATGCCTGCCTGAATTGACAGGACCTTTTCAACTTCAAGATCAGGATTAGGCACAGAAAAAAATCCTGTCCCGAAAGTTTCAGAAAGAGAAGGGATATTGAACCCTCTTGCAACGTATCCTCTTAAAATACTTCTTTCATCAAACGTATAAGTAACTCCAATGCTAGGGCTCAGGAAATCACCATTGGTTGTTGTATGGTCATACCTGATGCCGGGGTTGAAGGAAAATTCATTAATTGTAATCGTGTCATTGGCAAAAACTGCCCATTTTTCAAGATGCTGCATCTCATCTGTAATGCTATTTGATTCCAATTCGCCATTATCATAATCCGCACCAACAACTATGTTATTTATACCTTGCTTCCACATAAGCTTCATACTACCACCGTTTCCTGTATCGTCAAAAGTACTTTTCATTAAATTATCACCTGTGCTCATTTGATCCCAGAAAAACTCTGTATTTTGTCTTGATGTCCTGAGAGAAAGGCTTAAATCTGCCGCATCGGTTATTGAATAATTCATAGATAAAGTGGAAAAGAGATACTCAAAATCATTGCTGAATGAAAGGTCAAACTCAGGGTCTTCACCTCTCCCCCTTGAACCCTTATTGTATCCAAAGGTAAATATGATATCTGTCTTGTTGTTAATATCCAGTTTTAATTTTGTGTACAGGTTATTTTCAAAAAAATTGGTATTTGGCCTGAGGCCGCCAGATGTGAGATTCCCTGCATAAATATAATAGCCAAAATTATTCTCTCCACCTGATACCTCAGCCCTGTAATCTCCGGTACCCCTTTCTCCATAAGATGACAAAATGGCACCTCTCATCTTTTCCTCTCCTTCTACAGGTTTAGTTATTATGTTTATCACTCCACCAAGAGATGAACCCCATGAAGATGAGGCAGAACCTTTTATAACTTCTACCCTCTCTATATTTTGAACAGGTATTGCGCTTATGTCGGCAAAGTTGTCTGAAAGATTATTGAATGTAACGCCGTCTATCATAACCAGTACATGTTTGAAATCAGATCCCTGTATAAGTGCCCTTGTTTCACTGCCCGGTCCGCCTCTGATATCCATCTGTACGCCAGGGACGATATTAAGGACATCTGTTAATGTATGTGCATTCATATCTTTAATATCTTTTGCGGTAATAACGGAAATATTTTCTGCAACCTGAGAAATAGGCTTAATGGTTCTAGTGGGTGTAACAACCAGTTCATCTTCTTTAAAGTACATCTTTAGTATTTTTATTTCTTCTTCAGTTTGGGCAGAGGTAAAAGTAGGATAAAGTATTATATTAAGTAATAAGCATAGTGAAAATAAGAGATAACGTAGATGTACGTTTCCTGTTTTAATTTTGATCATATTACAATCACCTATTCCTGTCATAAAAGTCTACCTGTCTAAAATGACAGGTGGACTTTTAAATAGTACATCTTTTCCATAATAATAATGTAAGTGCAATAATATTCAAAAAATTATCACATATAATTTTCAGATATATTAAATATAAGTATTTTTTTTGTCTACACCTTAAAACATATTTGAAACAGATACTGTGTTAAAAATAAACAAAAATCATCAACTTTTAAATTTATATAATTGGCTCATTGTATTATTCATTCTGTCTTGCCACTCCATAGTGTCTGCCGATGGAATTGTAGCAGTCCAGAGCTTTCTTATTAAACCCTATAATGATGCCCTGGAAGGTTTTAAAAGTATTTGTAACTGTAATGTAAAAGAGTTTGTTGTTTCTGAAATAGAAGGAGCAGATATAATAAGCGAGATTCACAAAGCAAAACCTGAAATTATTCTCGCCATAGGCATTGATGCACTTGAAAGGATTAAAAATATTAAAGATATACCTATTGTTCATATGATGATTCTGAATCCGCAATCCGTGACGTCCTACAATAAGAATATCACCGGCGTAAGTCTGTATATATCTCCCGAAAAACAGTTATCCTTCTTGCGGAAAGTACTGCCCGAAGCAAAAAACATTGGACTTCTGTACGATCCGGCAAGAACAGGAGATTTTGTTGAGAAAGCAAAACGTGCTGCCACAGCAACAAGTATTAAACTATTTGCAAAGGAAATTCATAAATCAAGAGATTTCTCCGCTCTTTTAAACGGTATGAAGGGAGAGATAAATGCCTATTGGATGCTGCCGGATTTAACTGTTGTTACTCCTGAAACGGTTGAATTGTTATTCCTCTTTTCTATCGAAAACAGAATTCCGGTAATTACTTTCTCAAACAAATACCTTGAAATGGGTGCCTTGATGTCATTTGATATTGATACCCGTGACATAGGAAAACAGGCAGGAGAAACAGCCAATAACATACTGTCCGGAATGGATGTAAAGAACATGAAAATGACTGATGCAAGAAAAATAAATATCAATATTAACCGGAAAACAGCAAAGAAGCTTGGAATAACCATGAATGAGCGTATGTTCGGTAACGAAAGGTTAATGAACCAACAATAACACCATGAGGTTTCTGAAACACAATAAAATAAGCTTTGGCACGAAGATTTTTTATGTATTTACTATTTTCATCGTACTCACCTATATCTCCTTCTCATCATTTTTTATTTATTATCAAAGTAAAACTTTGAAAAAAAATCTTATAAATGAAGGCAAATTGCTTATAGACCTTCTTTCATATAGCTCAAGACTCGGCGTGTTTGCAGAGAATGCAAATTTACTGAAAGACCCCATAGAAGGCATTATGCATAACAAAGAAGTAATGCTCGTACAGGTATTTACTGATAACGGCAGACAATTGAAAAAGCAAGAGAGAACCGGGAAAGAAACGAATGAAAAATCTTCAAAAAAGTATTTCACAAGACACGACAAAATAATGAATATGATAAAAAAATCGAAATCAACCTATTATTCTGAAGACAATGATACATTCGAATTCTGGGCACCTGTTATTTCAAAAAGAACTAAGTCTGAAGAAGAAGGTTTATTTTTCGAAGAAAATGTATCTCAAACTGATGACACAATAATCGGATTTGTCAGGATCATATTTACGACAGAATTGCTGAATAAAAATCTGAAAGGCATGTTGTTAAAGAGTATTTTCATCCCGATTACTTTTATGGTACCCGGCTGGTTCATATTATATTTTATAGTCAAGGGAATAACAAGCCCTCTTAACAGGCTGTCAGATGGTGTTACAGCAGTTGGAACAGGAAGTTCAGTGGAAAGGGTATCTGTTGAAACAAAGGATGAAATAGGCAAACTTGCACAGGCTTTCAACGATATGGTCGAATCATTAAAGACTAAGGATGTTGAAAAACAACAGATTGAAGAGCAGTTGAGACAGGCGCAAAAGATGGAGGCAATCGGGACGTTTGCCGGAGGGATTGCTCATGATTTTAATAATATCCTGAACGTAATAATAGGTTATGGAAATTTATTACTGAAACAAATGAATTCTCAAGATTCTGAAAGAGACTATCTTGATAACCTGCTATCTACGGCAAAAAGGGCATCATACCTTACAAAGAGCCTCCTTACATTGAGCAGACAACAAGAGATAAACCTTGAGCCGGTAAATATCAATGATATTATCAGGAATTTAGAGAAAATCCTGGTGAGTCTTATGAGTAAAGATATAGAAATCAGCACTAACCTTTCAGAGGAAGACCTCGTTGTTATGGCAGATACAGGCCAAATAGAGCACGTCCTGATAAACCTTGTAACAAATGCACGGGATGCAATGCCTCATGGAGGAACGTTCACAATATCTACAGAATGTGTCAATAAGGATAAACAATTTATCATATTCTCCGGTCATGGAGATCCCGGTCAATATGCCGTGATATCTGTTACGGATACAGGTATCGGTATGAACGATCAGATTAAAGAGAAAATATTCGATCCTTTTTTCACAACAAAAGAGCAAGGTAAAGGCACGGGTCTTGGGCTCTCCATGGTATACGGGATCATCAAACAACACAATGGCTATATCAATGTCAGCAGCAAACCAGGCCAAGGGACAATATTTAAAATTTACCTCCAGCTAAGCAAACTTCGTTAGAAGGACATGTCTTTCCTTTTTAGTCTATTTTCAACAACAATAAATTGCTCAATTTTATTTGCACATTAGGTTATTAAAAATATTTTACTAAAGATATTTTTCATATTACCGACAAGATCTTTAAATAAGACATTGTCTGTGCCTAAGAGAGGAGTGATATTTCTTTAATTGATACATTAGATTTATGGGCTCAATTTTTTGAATAACCAGTCAAACATACTTAAAGAAGGGGAGCTAGCATAAATGGCTCAGGAATTTCAACTCACAGAAATTGATACAGAATTTGAAGAGAAAGTCTATGTAATAGCAGACGAGATTCTTAAAATACTCAAGGAACTATCTCAAGAAAACAAGAGACAGATAAGCAGTAAGAATATAGCAGATAAGATGTTTCGGAAGGATTCTGTTAAAAATGTCCTAAATAGTCGTTACCATGAAACATCAGAAAATGGCGAGGAGACGCGGTGTCTCAAGGAATTTTCTAATATGGTTCTTAATAAGGTTACTGAAATTGTGCCGACCCCTGTCATAGAACAGTTAAGTAATTTGAAGAAACAGATCCATAATAAAGAAATTATTGGAGGTTCTAAAGAGTGGTTTGAAACACCATTCAATATTATTAAAAAATATATATATGCTCTTTCAAGCCGTAACCAAGAACTTGAGGAATTTATGCAGCAAACGATGCTGTATCTCACAAATACAGAGACACACATAAAAGGCGAATTATCTTCCCGGCAGCGAAAATTTTATGATGACAGGGACTTCGAAAATATTATAGCTAAAAATATGAATGTGATAAAGGATAATATCAATATCTCTGGCGACTTCAATAGGGTCAGGATGGCATTCATGGACAAGATAGAGAACATTAACAAATGTATCAAGCAAAAGAGGCAGCAGGATATGTTAAATTTAAAAGAAACAGAAAAAACTTTGGAAGAAATGAGCAAGAAAATGACAGAAATTAAACGTGAAGCCGATGACATAAGGAAGCAATCACAGGAGATAGAATTTGAATCTGTCCGTGATGCTCTCACAAGGCTTTATAACCGGAAGGCTTATGACGAGAAAATTATAGAAACACTGGCCCATTTTGAACGGTATAATGTGTCTTCCTCTTTGATGCTATGTGATATAGACTTTTTTAAAAAAATAAATGATAATTTCGGGCATCAAATAGGAGATCTTGCCCTCAAGAAACTCGCTGTTCTTTTAAATGAGAGATTAAGGAAAAATGATTTTATATCAAGATATGGAGGAGAAGAGTTTGCCATTATTCTTCCCCATACAAATCTGGACGGCGCTTTTAATGCAGGTGAAGGCATCAGGTCTTACATTGATAAATCAGAGTTTTCTTATAAAAATCAAACAATCTCTCTTACAATAAGTGTGGGAATCAGCTCCTTCATGAAAGGGGACAATAGCAACACAGTCTTTGAAAGGGCAGACAGTGCCCTTTACCTTGCCAAAAGGTCTGGCCGTAATACGGTAAAAACTGAAAAAGATGTCATCGAAGAAGGAACAGTCTTACATGAAGACCCACTTGATGAGAGATCTGATTAGTATACTGTTCATAAAATCTTAATTAAAGTCTCTGAGTATAAACTACACTGTCATTCCCCGACTTGCCCTGAACCAGGAGCGGTTCAGGGTTGAATCTTAAAAAAAAAGATATTTCACGAGCCATTGACCAAGGCTAAAGTAATAACTATAAAGTACCGATACTTATGCATAGACTTATAAATTATTTCACTGATTTAAGGAATCAGAAATATCATAAATAATTAAGTATACATCGAGGTAAAAATGCATACGGCTAAGTTTACAAAACTAATCAGAAATCTCGATCACGAAGATGCATCAAAAAGGCGATCTGCTGCAGAAGCCCTTTCTGAAGGAGATGAAAGAGCTATTTATCCCTTAATTAAGGCCTTGAGAGATGACAATTTTGGAGTACAGGATGCTGCAATGCGTTCTCTTATGGAGATAAAAAGGGAATCTACCGCATATATGATACTCCCTCTTCTCAGGGAAAACGCTTTTTTAAGAAACACTGCACTTATTATTCTAAGAGAATTAGGGAAAACCACTGTTCCTCTTCTTCACGCCCTGTTAAGTGATAAAGACGATGATGTAAGAAAATTCGCCCTGGACCTCATTTATGATATCCAATATTGTGATTACCCTGAAAAATTGGCTGAGATGCTCACAGATGATCCAAATTCAAATGTAAGGGCAGCTGCTGCAAAAGTTATAGGGATATTACAATTCAGAGAAGCAATTCCTCAACTCCTCAGTGCCTTAGAAGATGAGGAATGGGTATGCTTCTCTGCCCTTGAAGCACTCACCAATCTAAGAGATGCAAACTCAGTAGAGTCTATTGCAGTTCTTTTGAAGAGTCCCTCAGAGACAATTCGTTTTGCAGCTATTGAGGCTCTCGGAAAAATCGGTTCATTAAAAGCAGAGAAACCTCTCGTTGAACATATATCAAAAACTTACGGTCTTCAAAAGATGGCATTGATAAAAAGTCTTGTACAGATAGGAACTATTCCCTCAATACCGGGTATATCTGATGTTCTCATTGATATGCTCAAGAATGATGACTGGGAAGAAAAATTCATTGCCATTAAAGGTTTGACTTATTTGAAAGAAAAAAAGTCAATCCATTATATAGTCGACGCCGCAGGTTCTCTCGATTTGTCAGATCCGGAAAATGAAAACAAGCTGTATGTGCTCAGAGAAGCAATTAAAAGTTTTGGCTGCACTAAATCCCTCATAGATATTCTTGATGACAAAACCTTTAAATATCGGGGAAAGGTCTTTGCGATAGAGACAGTAGGAGACTTAAAGTGCAAAAATGCAGTCTCCGTTCTCATCAAACTTCTCAAAAGCGGATACAGGGATATAAGAAGATCCAGCATAAAATCACTAAGTCAAATTGACAGTGATGAAACCAAAGAATATTTCATTGAAGCAATTAATGACCATGACAGCCACGTCAGGAAGACAGCTGTTACTGCACTTGGAAAGATAAACGATATGGCAGCCTTTGAACCTCTCATGAAAATGCTACACAACGAAAAATACAATGACGTAATTGACGAGTTTGTTAAATCGCTTCTGAAGATTAATTCTACATTATTTATATCACGTATCAACGAGTTCAACGATTATATTAAAGAGAGTGCCGGAAGATATGCAGAATTCCTCAAACCGGAGGTTACATGTTAAATATTCCTCTTTCTGATTCAACATTCAAAAATATAAGGGACTGTATATATGAAAAATGTGGTATCTATATATCCGACACCAAAAAATATCTTATCGAAAACAGGCTTGCAAGAATAATACAAGAAAATAATATAAAAAGTTTTGAAGATTACCTGCACATTATCAAAGGTAATTCCAACGGCTCAGAACTCAACAGGCTCTTTGACGCCGTCACGACAAATGAAACTTATTTTTTCAGGGAGCCACAACAACTTGATGTATTTGCTGACGAAATATTACCTAAATTATCGAGACAAAAAAAGAGAATGAAAATATGGTCTGCAGCATGCTCTACTGGTGAAGAACCATATACAATTTCAATGATAATGGTAGAGAAACTGTTAAGTCCAAGAAATTTTGATATCTATGCTTCAGACATAAGTCAAGGAGTTTTACATTCTGCACAGAATGCCGTTTATAACTCTTATTCCGTGAGAAATATACCTGAATCTTATCTTAAAAAATATTTTTCAAACAATGGACACCTTTATCATCTTAACTCCTTTGTTAAAAATACCGTTCAATTCATAAAAATAAATCTTATCGATGAAAAAAAAATGAAATCATTCCGGGGAATAGATGTTATCTTCTGCCGCAATGTACTTATTTATTTTGATACCAAGGCAAAACAGAAAACAGTCTCATATCTTTACGATAGTTTAAAACCCGGAGGTTATTTATTTATAGGGGTTTCCGAAAGTCTTCACAATGTAACGAGGGCATTCAGGCCATGTGTTATAAACAAAGTCATTATATATCAAAAAGCATGAAAATGAAAGAAACACAAATGTTTTTTTTATTTGGGAGGGGAACGGCATGAAAATTTTGATTGTAGAAGATTGCCAAACTACAAGAAAACTGCTTGGACATTATCTGAAATCCATGGGATATTCGGTTATATTTGCTGAAAACGGTCTTGATGCCCTTGAGAAACTTGGAACAGATACGGTCAACCTCATAATGACAGATTTGAACATGCCATATATGGATGGATTGGAATTTGTAAAGACATTGCGGTCAGATTCAAACCTGTCAGATATCCCTGTCCTTATGGTCACAACTGAAAACGATGAAAAGGAGCGTGAAAAGGCCTTCAGTATCGGTGCGAACGGGTATATCGTAAAGCCGGTAACAGGGGACATTATTGAACAGAATATAAAGACAATTTTACATAAGGTATTAAAAAAGGGAGGAAATTAAATGTCCGACAATAAAATGAAAATACTAATTGTTGATGACTTTTCCACGATGCGAAGAATAATCAAAAACCTTCTCAAACAACTTGGCTACGAAAACATAGAAGAAGCTGAGGACGGTGCACAGGCCTTGTCAAAATTAAAAAGCAATGATTTTAGTTTTGTTATTAGCGACTGGAATATGCCCAATATGGACGGGCTTGAGCTTTTAAAAAATCTACGAAGTGATGATTCATTGAAAGACATACCTGTCCTTATGGTTACTGCTGAGGCAGAGAAGGAAAAAGTTGTAACTGCAATACAATCAGGAGTCAATAATTATATCGTCAAGCCTTTTACACAGGAAGTTTTAAAAGAGAAAATGGACAAGATACTTGAAAAACTCTCATCATAGCAGCAGGTTAAATTTTATTTGTGGATGGAGATAAGAAATGAACGATGAAATGGAAGAAATAATATCAGAGTTTATTACAGAATCCGAAGAATCGCTTGACAAGATAGAACCCCTCTTTGTTGAGCTTGAACAGAATGGTCACGACAGGGAACTACTTAATGATATATTCAGGTCAATGCATACTATCAAGGGTGCAGCGGGCTTTTTAGGTTTTAAGGCAATAGTTGATGTAGCACATTCATCAGAAAATATTATGAAAAAGCTCCGTGACGGAGAAGTCCCCTTTTCAAAACAACTGATGGATGTAATTCTAAAATCCATTGACATGCTCAGATTACTCCTGAATCATTTAAAAAGAAAAGACAATGAAGAAGAAAACGTTACTCCATTAGTGCAGGAACTGGAAGATGCCTTAAAGACTGCCATGTCAAAGCCGTCCGATGACAAAGATGTACCTTCGCCTTCTCCCGCAGATAATACTGATCAAAAAGCTGAAGAAATTATACAAAATTCTGAACAGATACAGGAAATACCTAAAACCGTACAGGCTGCAGAAAGCCCTGTGCAAAAACAAGGGGAATCAACACAGACACTTAAAGATGCCCCTCAAAAACCAAAAGAAACAGCACAGAATCTAAGGGTAGATGTTGAAAGAATAGACAAGGTCATGAACCTTGCAGGCGAGGTAGTGCTGATAAGAAACAGACTTTTGAACATATCACGATATTTTGAACAACAGTATACCGGTGACTTCCATACGGAAACATTAATGGAAACCGTCTCATTTCTCGATCGCGTTACATCTGATTTGCAGCTAGCTGTAATGAAGATCCGTATGCAGCCCATTAAAAAGGTCCTCAGTAAATTCCCGAGATTTTTAAGGGATACATGTGCTTCGGTTAATAAAGATGTTGATTTACAGATCTTTGGAGAAGGCACAGAAGTTGATAAATCAGTAATAGAACATATCGGAGATCCTTTAATGCACATATTAAGAAATTCCATTGACCACGGCCTTGAATCTACAGAAGAAAGGCTTGCCAAGGGCAAGCCGCCAAGAGGCAGGATTGTGATAAGCATATTTCAAAAAGGCAACCAGATTGTAATCGAGATTTCTGATGACGGAAAAGGATTGGATATAGAAAAACTTAAAAATAAAGCAATTGAGAAGGGCTTGTTAAACGAAGAAGAAGCTGACAAAATGTCTGACGAGGCTGCAACTGATATCATATTTATGCCCGGTTTCTCTACGAAAGAAGTTGCCACAGAGCTCAGCGGTCGCGGCGTAGGAATGGATGTGGTCAAGACAAATATATCGTTTCTGAACGGCTACGTCGAAGTAGTAACCCAAAAAGATATAGGTACAACATTCAGGATATGCATACCTTTAACACTTGCAATAATCCAGGCATTAATGGTTGAGGTCTCCGGAGCCAAATATGCAATACCCTTATCACCCATAGAAGAAACTCTCAAGGTTTCAAAAGATGACATTGATAACATTACAGGTCAAAATGTCATCATTATCCGCGACAGGGTCTGCCCTCTTTTTGAGCTTAATAGCCTTCTGGGGATGGGTTTTAATGGAAACAATGAAAATGAAACAGAGCACAAGTATTTAGTTGTTATTGCAATGGGCGATAAAAGGTTTTGTATCGCCGTTGACAAACTTCTAGGGCAAGAGGAAGTCGTGATCAAGTCACTCGACGGCATAGATACCACATCTTCGTACGTCCTCGGAGCAACCATAACAGGTGATGGAAAAGTTGTTTTTATACTTGATGTCACAGGAATATCAAAAAATCTTTTTAATATCACAAAGGTCTAGATGAGAATGAAATTTCCAAGATTTGATAATGTAACAATCAATATACGGAAAAAACTCTTAATAGGAATCATACCTTTTTCATTACTGATGTGCCTGATAATCGTAGGCACTTTTTTTTACAATCAAAATGTATTGGAACTCACAGATCACTACACTGAAATAGAACTGTCTGATTCTTTACTTAACTACCTGTACGGCTTTAAAAAAGCCCTTAATAATGCTTCTCATGATGAAGTACAGAAATTATTTGAAGATCAAATTCAGATTGAATCAACGATAGAAAAATTAAAAGATATTTCAAAAGATAAAAATCTAGAGGAAATTCAAGAACTATTTTTCAGATATTTTGCAAAGGGTAAGTCTCTACCAATGTTATCAGCAAAAGAAGATATGTCCGCTGTACGCAATGAACTAGTGAATATATCAAATGCACTGGAAGAAAAAATAACTGATTTCTATCACAAAGAACATAATCTTCTGATGGATAATATAGGAAAAGTGAGAAAATCTTCTTTTGGTTCAAGGAGCTTTATTTTTATATTTACCATTTTAACTATTTTATCGGTTATTGTTGCCATTTACCTAACAAATAGAGACTACGGCGCCTCAATTGATAATATGGTTTTTATTGCTCAGGCGATTTCTGATGGTGATTTAACCCGGAAGGATATTGATGTCAGGACACACGATGAACTTGAAAAATTCAGTAATTCCCTGAATAAAGTCAAACATAAACTAACGAGAATAATCACGAAGATAAAAGAAACAACTAATAATCTCACAACATTTTCAGATAGTCTGTTGGTATCTTCGGAAACTATTATTGAAGATACCAAGGCACAAGTTACTAATACGAACAAAGTGGCAAGCTCTGTTGAAATGATGAGCATCGTGGTGTTTGACGTGACAAAAAATTCAAGCAATGCTGCCAACTTTGCAAAGGAAGCAGCAGATCTTGCTATCAAGGGTGGAGACGTTGTCGCTGAAACTATTAACGGTATGAATAAGATATCACAATCCGTTAACAATACTGCCAATACCATTGAAGCACTGGGTAAAAGTTCTGAACAAATCGGTGAAATTGTTCAGGTGATCAATGATATTGCCAACCAAACCAATTTACTTGCCCTGAATGCAGCTATTGAAGCCGCCCGGGCAGGAGATCAGGGAAGAGGTTTTGCGGTAGTCGCAGACGAGGTAAGAAAGTTAGCAGAGAGAACCACATCAGCTACTAACGAAATAGAAGACATGATCAAAAACATTCAGGAAGAGACCAGAAATGCAGTAGAGTCAATGCAATCCGCAACAAAGGAAGTAGAAGAAGGCGCAAACTCAGCCAATCAGGCCGACGAATCCCTGAAGCAGATAATGGCTTCGGTTCAGAATGTAATGGATATGGTTCAGCAAATTGCCGAATCTGCCAAGCATCAAACCTCTACAGGTGAAGAAGTTTCTTCAAATTTGCAGGAAATCGTTAACGAGAACACGAGAACCGCAAATATTGCCCATGATTATTTTGACACGACAAAAAAATTAAATACACTCTCACAGGAACTAAAGTCTTTGATTGGTAATTTCAAGGTGCATAATGGCGATAAGGGAAGTTTATCATCTGTGTAATAAAGGATATCAAATGCAACAATATAGGATTTCACCTTTGTAGAGGCACTTTTGAATGACTATGGTGTTTAAATTCACGAGACCTTGATTTTCAGGGATTTGAGAATTTTTGAAGATCCTGAATAAAAAATAAGGAGGTAAGATATATGGAAACTTCAATAGTAGGGGAACAAATAATGCAATTAGTTACATTTACCCTTAAAAACGAGGAATATGCAGTGGACATCCTGAATGTACAAGAGATAAACAGAATAGTTGAGATCACAAGGGTACCGAATTCACCAGACTATGTTGAAGGGGTGATTAACCTCAGGGGCAAGGTCATCCCTGTTATAAACCTCAGGAAAAAATTCGGATATGAAGAAAAAGATACTGATGAGACTTCAAGGATTATCATTATGGATATAAAGGGAATAACAAATGGGCTTATCGTAGATTCTGTCTCAGAAGTATTAAGGATACCTTCAAACGTGGTTGAACCACCGCCGCCAATGTCATCAGATTTGAGCAGTATGTACATAAAAGGCATAGCAAAGCTGGAAAACAGACTCATTATACTTATAGATATTGACAAGCTGATGGGAGAGACAGTACAACTGTAAATTGAGAAAACAATTTCAACGTAAACCTCTATCTATGATACAGGACAATCTACATGGTTAAGGTACTTATTGTTGATGACTCAGCCTTTATGCGAAATACAATCTCCAGTATGATTTCCGCTGATCCTGAGATTAAGGTAATAGGTTTTGCAAGAAATGGCATCGAAGCCGTTGAAAAAGTGGCTGAACTCAAGCCGGATATTGTTACCATGGATATCGAAATGCCAAAGATGGATGGAATCGAAGCTCTCAAACATATAATGGCGAAGAATCCCGTTCCTGTCTTAATGGTCAGCTCATTAACTACTGAAGGCGCAAAGATTACACTTGACGCCCTTGACATTGGTGCCGTTGACTTTATACCAAAGAATCTCGAAACCCTTTCTCTTAACATAATCAAAATTAAAGAAGTTTTAATAGAAAAAATTAAAATCCTTGGCAAAAACAGACCCGCTTTAAACAAGAAAACCCAATCTCATACACCGATTCAGATGCTAAAGACAGCCGGGTATGATCCTCACAGAAATATAAGTATTGTTGTAATCGGGACATCTACAGGTGGACCCAAGGCATTGCAAAATATCATCACAAAAATTCCAGAAAATTTTCCGGTCCCTATCCTTATTGCTCAGCATATGCCCCCAAATTTCACAGGCCCTTTTGCAGAAAGATTAAATCAATTGAGCAGCATAGAAGTTAAAGAGGCGGAAGACGGGGAACCTTTAAAGAAAGGTGTAGCATTTATAGCTCCAGGCAGGGGTCATATGGGGATTATTAGAAAAAAACTTACAGAGACCTTAATAATCATAAATGAAGACAATGGAAAACATATATATAGACCGTCTGTTGATGCGCTTATGCTATCAACTGTTGATAATTTTTCCGGCCATGTGCTCGGTGTAATTCTCACTGGTCTCGGAAATGACGGTGAAAAGGGAATGAAGGAGATCAAGAATAAAGGTGGCAAGACTATCGCTGAGAGTGAAGAAACATGTGTTGTCTACGGAATGCCCAAAGCAGTCATACAAGCAGGTATTGCAGACAAAATTGTGCCACTTGATAAAATAGCCGGAGAGATTATTAATATGGTGTAGTCAAATTTGTGAGAGGAAAGAGTCTATTTTTCATAATCAGGAAAAAACGCTAAAGTTTTTACAAAATATGTCCGATTAATAAATGTGATTTATGGATAAAATGAGTAAGCAGTAAAAAAATAAACCAAAAAGAGGGAGAGGTAAAATGTATAAAACGAATTGCTGGGAAATTAAAAAGTGCGGCAGGGAACCAGGTGGCAGTAAAAATCAAGAACTTGGAATTTGTCCGGCAGCCACAGAAGCCTCATGTGATGGTATTAATAACGGTAAAAATGCTGGACGGATATGCTGGGCTATTGCCGGTACATTCTGCGGAGGCAAGGTACAGGGCGACTTTGCGCAAAAATCGGTTTCCTGTATGTCCTGTGACGTATTCAAGCAGGTGAAAGCCGATGAGGGTGCAGAAAACTTCACCCTGTTAAAACCCGGCCAAGTTTATCACGCTTCTGCTAAATAAAAGAACCTGACGATTTTAGAAAGCTAAACTCCCTGTAAGAGAAATCAAAGAGAGTTTACACGGAGATCAATCGGTACGAGTCATTTAACGAGGCAAGTTAAAGCAATCTCGTAATCGAGTCGTACCGACCTGAGCGGAAACCCGCCTCGGGATGTCCGGCTATTTTCATTCTTCATTTTGTACCTCAGTGGCATCAGGGTTTGGGTAATATCCTTTTTCTTCAGTAATAGCCTTTTTTTATCCGAAAAAAATCTATTAATGCAAAAAATGTATTTAATATAATATCCCGATGTGTCGGGATTGGAAAAAAATTTATTTATCGATACCGTAAACGCAACTCCAACTAATCCAAGGGGAATGACAGAAACAACATTTTCATCTTTCGTGGTGACCCATAGGGGCATGATTGTTTGAATTAAAGAAACACATAAAAAAGCCGATAAAATATCAATAAAATGAACGTAATAAATAAACATTATTGTACGGGTATTCATTAATGTTCCAGACAATCAGGAACAAATTTGTCATTTTTTTCATTCTCCTAGTTACCATTACGATCACTCTGATCGGTATTGTAAGCGACTATATAATTCAAAAACATATTACTTATGGTGTCTCAAAAGACTTTTTAGAGGATCTGAAGCATGAAATTTCAAAGATAGACTCATTTATCAATGAAGTTAAAACAGATATTGATTACCTTTCGGATAATGCCGCATATAACTTTATCAGATCTGTTGATGCCGGGGAAAAAGATGAGATAGAAAAGTGGCGTTTGCTGCTGGAGGATAAATTCATTAAATACATGGAGGTAAAGAAGATATACGCACATATAAGATATATTAATATCAAGGGAGAAGAGATTATAAATGTGGCCTTTGACGGGAAAAAGGCAAAAATTAACACGGGAAAAACAAATAATGATAAAGATCTCACGGCGTTTATAGAAGCTATGAAACTTAACAAGGGTATGATCTATATATCGCCATTGAAACTCAAAAGAAAAAACAATAAGGTAAAGATACCACTTGAGCCAATCATATGTTTTGCCAAGCCCATCTATAATGGCATAGACGAAAAATCTGACATCCTCATAATCGATGTCTTTGTAGAAGAACTTCTTAAGAAGCTGGATCATGTCAATTCCGGCAACTTAATGCTTGTAAACAGAGATGGTTATTTCCTGGTCCATCCTGATGAAAATGTTGAATTCGGGTTTGATATTCCCGAAAATAGCGGGAAGCATTTACATAATTACTATCCTGATCATTCTGGAGAAATTTTGAGTAAACGATCCGGTTATGTGGACACTGGTAAAGGATGGGTAACTACCTGGCTCTACTGGATTTATAACCCGGGAGACAAATTAATTGTATATCAAAGTATTTTTCTCAATTCAATGGATAAAACCCATTATTGGGTGCTTATCAAATCAGGAAACAAGAAGGAACTCCTTGGCACTCTTATGACGATAAGGGTTGTAATGCTTGCAGTATCATTTTTATTTTTTGCCATAATCTTCCCTGTGATCATCTTTTTCAGCTGGAGACTTACTGATTCTATATCCAGGTTAAAAAAGGCTATGGAAGGCTTTGAGAAGGCAGAAGGTATTGAGGAACTGAATATAAAAACAAATGACGAGTTTAGTGATCTGACACGATCATTTGTTACAATGGCAGAGAGTCTATACTGCACAAAGATGAGCCTGAATACAGAATTTCAGCGTCTCAAGAACCTTGTAAAATTTAGCAGGTTGGTAGGAGAAGAAATTTCCGAGAAAGAATGTTACACAATACTCATGAGGTTCCTGTCCAAAAGTTTTTACTTCGATAAAGTCATAGTAATCAGCTTTAACAACAGCAAAAGTATCGCTGAAGTTATTGTCTCTTACGAGGGGAAAAATGGCAACCTCATTCTCAATACCTCCCCCCACTTTGATTTAAAGGTCATTGAAGATCCCAGTCTCTGCAGGGCGTTAAGGTCCGGACGTAAATTTGTTGTCAATAATATTGAATCAGATTATCGGTGCCATTATCAAGAAGTAGATCAGGATAAAGGCAGTTGTGCATGCTTCCCGGTGGTTACAGGTGGTGCAGTCCTGGGATGGATTCACATGGTCAATTTGAATAAAGATTACTTTTCTGAAGAACGGTGCTTTATGATCGAATCCTATATCAATACACTTGCCCCTGCTATAAACAGTATACGCCTCCTTAATGCCCATAGGAAGATGTCTGTTGTTGATCCACTGACAGGACTTTATAATCGCAGGTTTTTAGAAGAGATACTCGAAAGGCAAATCGCTATAGCAGAGAGATATAAACAGTCATTAAGCATAATAATGGCGGATATCGATCATTTCAAGAAATTTAATGACACTCATGGGCATGCATTTGGAGATAATGCCCTGAGGCTTATCTCTAAAATTATCCTTATGAGTGTTCGTGAATCAGATACAGTAGCCCGTTACGGGGGAGAGGAATTCATCATGGTTCTTCCTAATACCGATCTTGACTCTGCATGTCTACTGGCAGAAAAAATCAGAAAGGCCATTGAGCAATTTGACATTACAAATGATAAAGATATGATAGAAAGGGTAACAATAAGTATGGGGGTATCTAATTATCCTAATGTGGCCTATTCAATGAATGATTTGATCAATTCAGCAGATAGCGCTCTTTATCAGTCCAAGGCAAGAGGCAGGAATATGGTAACCAAAGCTGAGAAGAGCATGGTAAAGAGTATAATAATCGTGGATTAAGATAAATGATGCGTCCTGATTGTCTATCCCCTGATGGTCTACGAGTCATTGAGGACGGGACAAAGGGGAGGGTGAAAAAACTTCACCCCCACCCTACCCTTTTATTAATCTAGTTTTATCGTTTCAAGTTTACCAGTTCCATCATAAGTTCGTCTGTCGTCGACACTATCCTGGAGTTCGCCTGAAATCCACGCTGTGATATGATCATCTTGACAAATTCTGAGGCAAGGTCAACATTACTCAGTTCAAGTGTATTTGATAACAATTTTCCAGTACCGGTATCTCCCGGTGCAGTAATAATCGGCTGCCCGGACTCATAAGACTCAGCATAAAGGTTTCTACCCATTTTTGTAAGCTCACTTGGAGCAATAAATTTTGAGAGGGCGATCTTTGCAATATTCTTGGTCTGTCCATTGGTAAAAATACCTGTCATTACACCATCATCAGCTATAGTTATGTTCTTTAATGATCCTGCAGTATAGCCATCCTGGTCCTGGAATGCCGTTGTTGATGTGGAGCCAAACTGGGTGGTACCATCTAAACCTGTTCCACCTTCTGTAATAGAAGTACCAAAATCAAAAACCATAATCTGACCTGCCGCAGCTCCACCGTTAAAATCAAACCCGCCCGAGGCAAGGGGATACGTTATTGCGCTTTCATTATCAAGCGCACCGTTGTTATCAAAATCCAATGTGCCCTGTGCCTGAATCTCTTTCAACCCGCTTAATGAATCTGCATCATTCACAACCGCAAACCACTGCCATGTATTTCCTGTTACTGTTTCGGCAGACTTCCTGAAATAGACGTTAATAATATGCCCATTTCCGAGTGAATCATAGACTGTCATCGAGGTTGAAAAATTTGCTGTGTTATCAGGGTCACTGACATCAAAAGCAGCAGGTACCGTCTCTCTCGAATCAAGATTCACATTGATATATACGTTATCAGTATCATTAGGCTGGCTGTTTATCGAAGCAACATTTATATCACCGAGCACACTCGTTGGAACCCCCGTTTCAGAGAATTGATAACCCTGCACACGTTTACCATCGGGACTGACTGCATAACCCGTTTTGTCAATACCAAATTGCCCTGCCCTTGTATAATAGGTATCAGTCCCTTCCTTTAAAATGAAAAAACCGTCACCATCAATAGCCAGGTCTAAGACACTGGAAGTACTCTCAAATGCTCCCTGTGTAAACTGGGGCGACACCTTACTTACCATTACACCTCTTCCAATCTGTGCCGACCCCATTGTTTGACTGAGCACATCTCCAAATGCAACGGTACTCACCTTAAAGGCAGTAGTGTTCATGTTAGCTACATTATCACCAATTACTGAGAGAGCCGTACCATTCGAATTCATCCCACTAACTGCCGTAAATAAGGACGTAAGCATTTTAATTCCTCCTTTCTTCTATAGTTTGTATATCATTCAGGTGTACATTACTTCTACCATTTAACACAAGATATGTATCTCCGTTTTTGTAAACAACACCTGTTACATCTCCTGAACTACTTGTCACTGTTTCAATCTGATTACCCGAGCTATCCAATGCTTCAATCTCGAAAATATATGTGCCTTCAGGCATTTTATTACCAAAGCTGTCTTTGCCATCCCATAAATAACTGTTGTTACCCGCTGTATGAGGACCGAGATTTTCTGATCGTATAAGCTTTCCCACTCCATTAAAAATTGATATCTCGACTGAAGCCGCTTCCTCCAAAAGTCCATAATGAATATATGCTGCATCTTCAAGATATGTGGTATTCCCTGGCACTTGCACCGTTTTTCCTATCAGATTTGTAACCGCTGCATTCTGCATCGAATGCTGAAATGCAAGTACCTCCTCAAGCGTATCGTTAATATTATTCAACTCTTCCAGAGAACTGAATTGAGCAAGCTGGGCCGTAAATTCTGTGCTGTCCAGGGGATTCAAGGGGTCCTGATAACTTAATTGTTTAAGGAGGAGGTTCAGGAAATCTTCCTTGCCGAGAGATGGTTTTCCAGCAAATGTACTACCGCCATTCATGTTACTTATATCAAGTATATCCATATTACCTCCTTATAAAATATTAGTCATTAGTCATTGGTCAATAGTCAATGACTAGTGACCAGTGACTATTGACCCAGTGGTTGTCCTCTCTGTATCGGCAAATATTCATTTTTCATATATGCTTTTCATAAAACTTTTGAAATTATCATACAAATATATTTACAAGGCCACTATTGTCTCTGTTGTCTCTCACATTTTCCGGACTCTGAATAAATTCTTTGTCCGGGCCGTTGTTGACAATGAAAATATTACCTGGATTATCTTTATGATCCTTCAACGCTACAGAAAATCCACCAACACTGACGCCGTTCTTGGAAAGAGAATCGACTATGTACTGCATATTGTTCTCAATAAATTCCCTTATGGCTTTATCCGGTGTGTTAATGTGAACATTTACCAGACCTTTATCCATGCTAAGATTAATATTCAGTTTTCCAAGGTTTTCATTTTCAACAGTGACACCCAATCTGTTGTTTCCCTTTATCACATAAACTATGTTATCCAGTAATTCTTGAAAACCGGATGCCCTGGTAGCACTTCCGGTAAATAGGCCTTCATTTGTTCTCACACCTTCATGTGTTATATGAGAATTGTTTAACAGGTTAACATTGTTATTGTCAGAATTAACGTTTACCGGTCTCACATGATAATTTCCATAATTCCTTAAAACCCCTTCACGGTTAAAATTCCCTGCAAATTCTGACATAATCTTGTTTGTCAAGGCCTTTTCGTTGTTGCCGCCTTCCTGGGAATCTAATTCTGCCATTTCTTCAAGAAATTGAGATTCTTTGGAATAATTTTGTTTAACATCGGTATTCTTATCTGTTTGATTAAATAGTTCTCTGGTTTCGGTTTTAGAATCGTTTGAATGTAAATTTACTGATTTTAACTGAGAGTTCATCAAATCTTCTTCAACACTGTCACCCTCTTCATTTCCGGAATCATTCGCTATATCAGACAATAAACTACCCATATGCAAACCGTTCTCTGACTTTGACAGACCGCTTTTGACCCACCTTGAATTTTCGCTGTTATGTATTGAGTCACTCTGAGAGTCCGCGGATTTTATAAGATTACCGTTTAATAAATGAGATAATGAGACATCTGTTTGAGAACCATCCTCTTCACCTTCACTCGTTTGATTCCCTGATGGTTCTGATACCTTCCCGCTATTAGTAAGGAAATTATCATTTGATTCTTCAGAAGAACGGTTTAATAAATGAGATAACAAGTCATTACCAGTCTCTTCGTTATTTCGTATTTCTTTATCATCAACAAGAGAATCGGCAATCAATTCTTCAGCATTTTCGTTTAACGATGCTAATAATAAGTCACTGGTTTTCAAATCTGTCTTTGTTCCTGAAAAATCCTGTGACTGTTTAGAGTCTTCAGTATCATTATCTGTTAAAGCTGCTTTGTTGCTATCATTTTGATTTTTATTTTCTTTACATTTATCTGATTTTTCTGATCTTCCGTCAAATTCCTCTGATCTGTTATCTTTGTTTTGATTATCATCCTCTTTCAATCTTTCTGATTGATCTGATCTTCTTTTGACTTCTCTTGATCTGTCATTCCTGTTTTGAACGTCAATCTCTGTGTCTCTGTCTATTTGTTCCGGTCTTTCGTTTTTTCCCTCTGATCTTAAATTATTATATTTTTCTGATTCCCTGGCGATTGTCTCTGATCTGAAATTGTTGATCAGTGAGTCAAACATAAAGCTGTCATAGGCGGCTTTACCATGGGAATTCAGATCAGACACTGTATTGAGTTGCCGGAAGCCATTTCCCTCATTCATTATGCTCAGAGAAAAATTCATGTCGATCATGAAAGCAAGAGCCGTGCCATTTGGTTTAAAAAAAAACAAAGTGCAGGTCTTTATTGAATATTGAATGATTGATAGTGATGATACCAGGTTGCAATAAAAGAATTTTTTTCTTTAACAGGAATTTTTTTCCTGTTTAAAGCGGGTATCCAGTAACAAAGGTCTGGATTCCCGATCGGGGTTGGGAATGACGGTCTATCTTCGGGTCAATGACGGTAAAAGATAAATAAATATCTTAAAAGGACTTTTTCACAGCCTGATGTTGCCTGACTGCTATGCTTCTTTAAGATTCATTTTTATGTAGTATTTAGCTTATTCCAATATTTCAAGAACACAACGCTTGCCGAGTTTATTACCGGCAGCACTGAGTATTGTTCTCATTGCTCGTGCAGTATTTCCACGCTTTCCGATAACCTTTCCAATATCACTTGGAGCAACGCGCAATTCTAAAACAGCGGTTCTTTCTCCGTCTACCTCGGCAACTGAAACTTCATCCGGCCTGTCTACCAGAGACTTTGCCATTTGTTCAATGAGTGATTTCATGTCTACCTCCATTTGAATCTTGGTTGTTTTTTACATACCCGATATTTTCATCGGATACCATTTCTTCAAGTGCTGCTTTCGATTTCTTTTATCTCCTTACTAAAAAGGAGAATTCATCTATTAACCCAAAAAATGCATTTCAAATAATGCAGGCTTTGTGAAAGAAATTATTTTTCGATACCTTAAACGCAATATTAATTGATGTAGTGTAAATATTTTTATTTAAAGATACATGCATAATTTAATAATAAATTCATCGAGTTAAATAATTTATTGAGCAATGTCTGCATTATTTGGGTTAACAAAAAAATACCACAAAGTTTAAAGCCCTTGTGGTCTTATCAACAAAAACTCCAGAAACTTCATTTTAATGATGACATCTTTTATATGAAAAAATCAAATACAAATTATCCCCATCTCTCATCTTACATTTGAAGTAAAGATTTAAAATTAATGATAACGGCAAGACATATTGCTTTCAGAAAAATTATTCAAAATCACAATAATAAAAGAAAGGCATTAATTTTGTTCTGCAAATTACACCTGCTAACCCTCAGATTTAGAGAAGTGCACGGTTATTGAAAACTCCTATTAAGTCAATGATGTGCAGAGGTTAAAATATTGTTGATTAGTGATTGAAAGCAAGCATGAACGAAGGGCCTGGAATAACCAGGCCCCCTTCACCTTTTCAAGTGATTACGAAGTATCTATATACATCTAGGGTTTAGGTCCTACTCGCCCTCCAGGGCCATCAGATGGACCTACAGGATTGCCTGGGTGCAAATCGTATTCAACCCAGTCACCTTCGTTGCCACAGTCTGCCACACTAGTTTGTGCAATGATAGCAACACCACATCCAGGAAAAACAGGGTCTATTCCTCCCGTCCGATCAAAATCCTCAGCCTCGTAGAGAACGTTATTCACCATGAAATAGTCAATAAATGCGTTTCTGTCCGTATCGGGGTTGCCTGGTATAAAAAAATCGTTAATAAAAGTCAAGCGTAAGATTCGAGTTGTCTTGGGGATTTCAACAGTCTGATCGGAAAAAGAATTATCGTCAGCATCCCAGGAAAGTATCGTATCAATTGTCAGGTTCCCTCTCACATCCCAGCCCTCAACGACAACGTCTACTGGTCCAGGTTTATCATTGATGCCGTTAATCACCAGTACCGCTTGGCTTGAGGCAAGAGCGAGTGAGGATCCAACGAAAAAGGCAATGGCGAGAATACAAACAAGAAATATATTTACTTCTCTCATCATATCTCACCTCCTTTCATAAGTCGATTTTGAAACAAAAAAAAGCCGAATCCACCAAAGGTTTATCACTAGCAATTCGGCTATCTTTAAAAGACTGTACACATTCTTCCCCAGAGAAAGTTTGCTTATAAGAAAACAGCTGTATTTATTACATTACTAAAGTATCTTTTAAATTTGTTAAAGCGGGGAAATCTTTAAAAATTATACCACTCAATACCCGAGTTGTCCAATTTGAAATATTTATAAATGCTATAAAAATCTCATATTTGCA
>CAYFXR010000162.1:0-5935 GCA_964347155.1 uncultured Nitrospiraceae bacterium
TCCCCTTTTTAAATGCCCTCCTGATACCAGAGCTTAATTCATTTATATCAAACGTATTGCCAACATCAAAACAGATCAGGTCAATGAGTTCTTCCTGTTTTATTCGTGTAAGACCTTCAACTTCTATTGCTCTGATTATTTTGGGTGGATCACTTGAATTTAAAGCATACGTAAAGACAGGAAATGAGAAATGAAAAACGAAAATCAAAAAAAGAGTGAATTTGATCATCTGTGATTGTCTGTGTTTTACTTAAATTCAAATCTGTATTTTAAATCTACACCGGTACTGCCTATCTCATCCCTTGATCCAACAATGGAAACATTCTTGTCTAAGTTGTATTTCAGACTCACAACATGTTCTTCCGTTGTGCCAATCGAAGTTGAATATATTACTGACAGTTTATCCTCAATTAATCGCTTTCCAATGGTAATCTTTGGGCTAAATGCCCCTGTTACAGTAGTATGAGGCTCAATATCAAAGCGTTCAAAACCGGTAATATGCTTAAATTTTTCTTCAACTGCATCCTTAATGTCTCCTGTAAGAACTGAAGCAGCTTCACCTGCGGCGAGACCACTTTCAAAACCCTTTACACCGCTCTTGATCTGACCGAAAGTAAGCAACGTAAGAATATCCATTTCAGATAAAGGGGGATCTGAGAAAAGAGATAGGGTAAACTGATCCATCGTACCGTCAAGAGACAGTTTTATATAGTAATCACTCTTAAATGTCTCTGCCAGAATATGAAAAACAGGGATAATAGTACCGGGATCTACAAATTCCACACTGCTGCCTTCAAGAATTGTAAATTCATTGTTTCGAAAATAGATATATCCTTCATTTGCTTCCATTCTACCCAGGAGCCCATACTTGGCCACAGTTCCCATAACATTAAGATCCATATGTACAGGTGTTCTTGCTATGTTATTATCGATGAAAATATTTTCAGTTCCGCTGATTCGTATATTCAATGCAGTTTCACCCAAAAACGCAGGATATTCCACCGTACTTTTATTGATCTCTTTAAGTCCAAACAACCAATTTTGAAAAACAACATTCTTCTCATATTTAGCTTTCCTGATATCTATATTTCCAGTTAAACTTGAGCCTTCTGATAAAACTTCATAAAAAAGCCTCCCGTCAAGGACGACACTTACTCTTTCCAAGGGCCTCATCTTGACTTCGTTAAGAATTGAGTAGACAAACAGTCTTTTCAATGCAAGTTTTTTAAAATATCCACTTCCTGAAATAACCATGGTACCACCTGCAAAATCAGTCCTGATAGAGTCAAACATAATCCTGTCTTTGTTCAGGAAAAAACTGCCATTCAGGGGCCCTATTTTGTAAGGAAACGCTGCTAATGTCGCGGAAGCATCTTTGATATTTATCTCTCCTATCACTTCCGGGTTGTCCCAAGGTCCTGAAATATCAATAATAAAATTACTCTGACCTTTTATTGATGCAATTTTATCAGTAACAGCCTTTAAAGGATCAATATGAACGGTTCCTTTTAAGGTGACATCATAATTTTCATTGAATTTCAGAACGCCTGATGCAAATATGTCAGCGTTATCCCCTGAAAAGGAGAAAGATTTTATCATAAGTTTTTTATTCACGAGCTCTAACATAATATCTTGATTGTTTCTGAAATTGTATCCGTAAAGACCAAAATCCACAGAGCCAAATTTCGATTGCATGGAAACATTGCTCCCATAAATGTTAAATCTGATATTTCCTTCTAAAGAAACTGAAAGATCCTTCGGGACTTCGCTCAGAAAACCCGATAAAAGAAAATCATATTCCCCCTTTCTAAAATCAAGATCTACAGTCCATGAAGTGGTTTTGGAAAAAGCGGCTTTGACATCAGCAGTAACATTTTCATCAAAAAAGCTCCCCTTTGCAAAAAGCTCCCTATCCTTCAACCTTCCGTTTATCTCTCCACTCCCTATTTTTGTTCCCCTGAATTCACTCTCTATCACATTCATGGTAAACTCTATATCCGGACTATCGATTGTGCCTGAGCCTCTTGCATTTAGACTGAGAGATGCATCTACAGGATAATCATGTAACACTGCAATATCATGTAAACGGAGGTTATTGGACATGAAAGATACCTCATATTTTTTATTAAAAAACAGTGTCCCCTCTGCGGCAAGTATTGATTCTCCTTTATATGCTGTTACTGAGTGAAATTCTATGTCTTTTGGATGCAGGGTCGTTTTGACAACAACCTTGTCTAACTCCTGTCCAAATACGTTACTCCTATCGATAATCAGATCGCCACTGCCTTTAAAATCATTTGCGTTGCCTTCGAATGAGAATATACCACTCACAAATCCGGTTACAGGAATCTCTTTATATGACACTGCAATGAGTGGTTTTATATCTCCATTTTTCACCGAAACTTTTGCCTTGTAAAAAGGGTCTTTAAAAGAAAAAAGTTCTTTTGCCTTTTTAAAATCGATAGAACCTGAAATATCATATGTTGATTTTTCCTGTTCAACCTTTAGTAGATCAACAGATAGAGAACTAATCCTGTACGTTAAATGCGAATAGGCATTTGTAAACAATACACCATGAATACTGCCTGAACCTGCTTCAAGAATTCCTGTTATTTCAGGGTCTTCAATTAATCCTTCAGCCTTCCCTTTAAATTTTACAGGTGCGAGAAACCCGGTGTAATAAGGTGCTGTCAAATCAACAGCATCTCTGCTATCCAACTCCAGATCCAAAGAGAGCGTTTTTTGCTTCAGGTTTACTATTCCGTCAAGAAAAAGGTCGGAAAGAGAGGTCGAAAGATGGGAATCTTTGAGTCTGAGAACACCTTCTTTTAATTCAATATCTCCCCTCATATATTTTAATCTGTTAAGAACATCACCTTCAGATTGAGACGTATTCAGATAATTCACATCTGCAATAACATTCATATCCTGGCCATGTATACTATGTAATTGGAAACTTCCACTAATCTTGCCCTCAGGAACCGGCGGTCTCCATCTTATGAATTGAAAGAATTCCGGGCTGCTAACATCAGCAATACTGGCAGTAACCGAGTAATCTCCCCGAGGCAGTAAAATAAATGCATTTCCTTTCAGTACACCATTATAGATATGGGCTGTAAGATCACTTAATGTAAATCTTTTTTCTTTATATTCAATTTCTCCCGCTCCATCATCAATCGAAAGAGTGCCAAATACCGCATTTTCAAGTTTTACCGTTCCCTTACCAAAGAGTTCTGGAAACGTGCCACTAATATTTCCGTTTAATAAAAGTTTGCCCTTTATATCTTCATCTACTTTCAGTATCTCCATTAACGACTCAAGATAAAACCGGCTATTCGTCCTTAAGTCAACTGCGAAATGAGGCCATTTTGAATCCTTGTCTGAAAACACGTTAACCGAACCATCAAAAGACAATAACCATTCTTTTTTCCGCTTCAAACTAAAAACTTTATTTAAAATTGCTGCATATATTTCGGCCTCAACGGATAAATTACCGTTTTTCACTTTACCTTCAGAGGTAAGCAGTATTTCACCACTTGTCTTGAAAGCAGATTTTGAAGAGTTGACATTCAATTTTGCAATTTCAATTCTCTTATCCTGTACTATTATTATCCCGTCAAAGCCTACTTTTAATTTTGAATGATTTGGCAGTGTTAATGTTCCCTGTTTGAGTAATACATTAACTGTTGCAGATGTATCTTTTTTAGTAATATCCAAAAATAGACTTTTTCCTACAATATCCGCCATTCCTTCCGAATCGCTGTATTGTACATTGCCATCTGTTAATTTTATGTTTTTCAAACTGACTTTGTATTTTCCCTTTTCACCGACAGAGGGAGATTTTTTAATATTTTGCATTATCCTTTTCAGGTCCATTTCATTTGCAGTCAAGTCGGGCTCTTTTATCGTTAACTTTCTGATTCTGATCTCTTTTGTAATAAGACCCAGCAAATCAATATATGTCCGAGTTTTTGTAATCCAGAGAAGCCTGTTCCCGTCTTTGTCAAAGACCTTAAGTCCCTTGGCCTGTATATAAAAAGGGAAAAGATTAATAACAGCCTTGTCTATAATTATTCTTTCTCTTGTAACGTTCTCGAGAACAGGGATAATAATCCTCTTTATAGAGTTTGATAAGTATGGACCTCTGAGAAGAAAAAACAGAATACCAATAAAAAGAACAATGAGGCTTAATAATGTGGTTATTCTTGCTTTTCTGCTTTTTATTATAATCAAAAAAATTTTTCCCTCTTTCGTGTTTTAGTTGATAAATTCAAATTAAATATAAAACTTTCAATTAATATCAAATCCTAAAATAGGGTTCTAGGATTCAAGGATTCGAGGGTTCAAGTGTTTATTTCCCAGCGATTTAATAAGCGCCTTGAGATAACCCTCTGCGATATTACTTGGAACTGACACTGCAGCCCTTCTTATCTGTGATGTTAGACCATATCTTTAACTCCTTGTAGTTCTTCAGCATTTCAATAGAATCCTCGAATCCTTGACCCCTTGAATCCTTAATATATTAGCAATTATTTCGGAGATGCTCCATTCTTTATTAACTATAATACTTAGCTTTAAAAACACTAAGTGTTATAATACATAAACAAAAAGATAAGCGTCAATTTAGCTGTAGGCTATAAGCAATAAGCCATAAGCTTTTAGCTATTACCTGACTTGAGCTATTTAATTTCATAAAGATGTGCGAGGCAGGTGAAAGATTTTATATAGCAGTAAGACAATTCCAATATCCAATCGCATTATGAATTTTTGAACCTGCATTGCACGTCGAGCTACATGAGAATCGCTCAATTTAGGTAATAGAAAATTTACTCGTGTTGAAAGGCCATTATATAATAAGTGGTTATTTGTCAGTCCACGTAAAGCTTATCGCTTGCGGTTTATTACTCAAAAGGGCGGTTAGCTCAGTTGGGAGAGCGCCACGTTCGCAACGTGGAAGTCGGGGGTTCGAATCCCCTACCGTCCACTTTTCCTTTAATATCAATCGTTATAATGATTCTTTTAAGAATTAGCAAGAACTCCCTTTGCTCTTGGCGCAGGGTTTTTGACAAGCATCAAAGAAAGGCTGACTCCACACTTGTAAAGATTTATTGAGGATCGTTTATGTGTATTGTGCTTACCGTTTTACCCTTACCATTTTACGTGATGCCTTACAATTATTTTCTCTATTATGCTCGGGTATCGGGTTTATATCATTTGCGCAAGATAATAGATAATATCTGCCTGGAACTGTGTTTTTTGGTATCTTCACCTTGGTTTTCCCGGATGACTTTTTCCCCATTACAAGCTTTTTAACATTGCGGCATTTTTTAAGCTGTATGTCCTCATCATCTTTATTGGTATCCAATGAAAGGTAAAAACACGTTCTGGACTTTCCCGCAAATTTTCCTCCTGTATTCTTTGTTGTATCTTTAACCATGAATTTTTTTCCACGTTTTATTTTTTTAGGCGGATTGCTTACTGATGTCACCGCTAAATCGGCTAAAGGAATACAATCAGGATCGTTTGAATCTATAAAACCATCGCAGTCATTGTCTATTTCATCATCACATATCTCCGGGGTCGGTGTACATGACCCTGCTTCGATGTCTAAAAGATAAAAGGCACCAACGGAATACGTAAGGGGGAGAGAATCTGGAGGATTGTAAGGCCCTATTCCACTATCCGGGATAATAAGTTGAATTGATTCGCCCTCGTACTCGGTAAGCGTGCTTGCATCCCATACGCGAAAGCTGAGCACATCCCCGGAACTGGCTCCCTCGTCTGTATCCGGGGTTTGAGAGGAATCTCCAAAGATTGCCATATCTCCGTATTGTCCTTCTGTATCAACAACAAAGTGTCCGACTAACTGACCTCCAGGATCAAATACAGCTACCTCATCCCCCGCTTGGGCGCTATTCCCATTGATGAAGAACTC
>CAYFXR010000163.1:0-1981 GCA_964347155.1 uncultured Nitrospiraceae bacterium
CGCATTCCTCATCTATTTGATGTCTAATCTCCCGCACTTCTTTGACGATTGGATCTTGGATCATTTTAAACCTCCGTAAGTTCCTCTGGAGTGCATATTATGGGCGTTAATATTCCACGAAATGTGTTTATTCCTTGAACTACTGCCCGAAAAAACAACGGGGTCAGGTCTTCATTCTTGACAAGTATTTAATCTCTGTCAAGAATGAACGGGCTGTTGCCTAAACCCCTTTTTTAGAAATAATTTTTTGGTAAAAATTCAACTCTATTTTACTAATTGCCAGGTTGTCTTAAAAGAAAACATTAAATTGTCGAAAAATATAATCATCCAATTATGAAGCCGATTTTCAAGCCTATTAAGGCTCAAGAGGCTGGGCCTCCTGCATTCTATGATATCGCTCTTTGACATTCTTTCCTTTGGCTGATCAATCAGCACCTTGATATTTTGTATGGCCGCTATGAGAAAATCTTGAATCTCCATTCTCCATAAATTTCGCCACCTTGCCCGTTTGTAACCATATCGAGTGGATCTGGCAAAAGAGCGTTCCGATAAATGTTGTCGAGTCTTCAGGTCCCTCTTTGATTCTCTAGTTTTAGTTTTCTTTATTATTACATCCAGTTCATCCTGCCTTGAGTGCCGTTTCAATGTTCGTCCAGATTTAGAGCGGGTACATTTATTTTTCAATTGGCAATCATTGCAGTCTTTAGGGGAGGCCTTGTATTCATAATGTTTTCTCTTCTTTTTGAATTTTCTTTTTGTCAGCAGTTTCCCTGCAGGACAGGTAAAGGTGTCAGTATCAGGATTGTACGTAAATGCTTCTCTCGAAAAAATGCCCTTTTGCCGACCTGAGCCTCTATGAGATTCTTCAATAGAAGGGATATGAGTTTTAATCCCTTGGTCATGGCAATGTAGAAAATTATCAACCGTACCATACTTGGTATCTGCTACGACGGTATCGATCTTCTTTTGTGTGTTTTGTTCATGGAGATCAATCACATCATCAAGGACTTTTCCATCATCAACAGATCCTGCTGTGACTTTAGTGGCCGTAATAACTTCATGTTTCTCGTCTACTGCGCGGTGTGTCTTGTAACGTAACTTAGACTCACCTTTACCATAACGAGTAACTGAAGCATCCGGATCAGTGGTTGATATAAATCTTTTATTAGCAGGTGTGGTCTTATGCTCCTTCAGATTATCCAAACGTTCTTCAAGAAGCTGATAGCTTTTATTTAAGTGCTTCTCCAATCGCTTCGTATCTACTACTGAATTATTTGAAGCATCAGCATCAATGAGACTGGAATCTACAAAGAGTTTGCTGCCATCAATTAGACCTTCTTCTACGCATTGCCAAAGGACACGTTCGAAGAATCTCTTGAAGACTTCTACCCCCCATCGGGCTCTGGCTTTGCTCAATACACTATGATCCGGAATATCATCCTCTAGGTCGTAACCAAGGAACCATAGCCAGTCTAGACGTAAAGGTAAAGTAGCCATCAGTTCCCGTTCGGAGATTACATCGTAGAGGACCAAGAGAAGCATCATCTTGAGAATAATCGGAGGAGGCACAGAGACATTGCCATTTGTCCCATAGGTGTCTTCCACTTCTTCATAGATAAAATCAAAGTCGATCTTTTCTGATATCTTTCTCAGAATGTGATTTTTGTGAATGCGTTTATCAAGATTAAAACCGGATATGAACAGTTTGTGCTGATAGTCAGCCTGACGACCCATCATGGCAAGACTCCTTGTAAGAGGTTGCCATGAGTATATCATATATACATTATAATTGCAAGAAAAAACTTTATTAAATACATTTAAATATCATATTATATAATATTATTATTCTTTATATTACTATAACTTACATTATTTGGCTTAAATAGGTGTCCAAGTTTATTTGGGCAACAGCCCCTGAAGACCTGACCCCGTTGTTTTAACAAGGGCATATCTTCATCTAAGTCATACTCACCAAATGGAT
>CAYFXR010000164.1:0-1593 GCA_964347155.1 uncultured Nitrospiraceae bacterium
CTTCTGCGTTTATATATAGGATATGCAAAAGAGGACATAACTGTGGGAGCTTTTCTTCTCGCTCTCGAACCCATACGGCTTGTTCCTTATGAACCAGCTTTTCCCTCTCCAAGAAATTAGCAGATTTTTTAGCCTATATTGCTGAGAATCCTTTAAGATTAGATCTAGTTTTTTTTATATCGAAATTCAAAAAAAATTATTTGAAAAAATTTCCTTTTAATATTGACATTCTAAAATAGCATATGATATATAATATACCAAACAGATGATATATAATATACAATGTGACTGATTTTAAACTAAAAAAAGTGCATTTTTTAATCCCAAGAAAATAAGAGAACTGAATTTTTCATATGAGTCCGAGATGGAGAAAGTATTAAATACCTTAAAGATATCAGATTTGCTGATGATAATACGGAAAATATGTTTCCAAGATTTTCTTGTATTAATCTCATTATGTAAGAAGGGTGGGATGCGAACATATTAACATATTATGGATTGCCAATTGGCAAAATATTATAAGGAAGGAGGAAAAATGAGTAAAAAATCACTGAGAATTTTGTTAATCACATTTTTAACGGTTTGTTTCTCCTCGTTTGGGTGGGCACAGAGGACAACCCAAACCGGAACTCTCAACGGAACTGTTTATGACGATCAAGCCATGGCTCTTCCTGGAGTAACCGTTACGGCCAGCTCACCTGCTCTTATGATGCCTCAAGTTTCAACAGTTACCGATACAAAAGGGTATTTCCGGATTCCCCAGCTTCCTGTAGGCTATTATAAGGTTGTTTTTGAATTAACAGGATTTAAAACAGTTATAAGAAGTGAGATAAAAATAAGTATGGGTATGACTTCTACCCTGAACATCACCATGGAGCAATCTGCGATCGAGGAGACCATAACGGTTATTGGCAAAGGGCCTACCGTTGATAAGCAAAATACTTCTCTGGGGATAAACGTAGACACTGGCATTCTGCGAAATATCCCTGCGGCAAGACAGTATCAAGCTGTATTTGAGATGGCTCCCGGAGTAACATTAGCTGAAGGGTGGGCCACATCCCACGGATCTTCAGTCATGGACAATTCTTGGAACGTGGATGGTGTCAGCATCAATGATCCCGTTACAGGTTTATTTGGTTCCATACAGCTTGGCTATGAGGTCGCCGAAGAATACCAGGTTCAGACAGGCGGGCATTCTGCAGAGTATGGAAATGTGAGAGGCACCATGCTCAATCTTATTACTAAATCCGGAGGAAACAAATTATCTGGGGAAGCCAACTTCTACTTGAGACATAATGAATTTCAATCCGACAACACAAAAGGAACTCCGTTTGAGGGAGCGTTTGTGGGTTATAATTACGATTTCGATACTTCTTTGCAGATAGGTGGCCCTATCGTTAAAGACAAGCTGTGGTTTTTTGGAAATTACACTCACGAATATCGAGAGACATTTGTTGAAGGCTATCCTTACGATAAGGAAGAACATACCCCCACTGATTACAGAAAGCAATTTCCTTTCATTAAACTTTCCTTGCAGCTTAATCCCTCTATGAAATTGGTAGGAAGCTTCACCTGGTGGATTGGGGCAAGAAA
>CAYFXR010000165.1:0-20577 GCA_964347155.1 uncultured Nitrospiraceae bacterium
TCACATAGTCCGGTAGAAATCAAATTCTGTTTGGCTATAAACTACATTTATGATGCTGGTGGGGGGAATTAAAAAAAGCCAACGGTCGGATTCGAACCGACAACCACTGGTTTACAAAACCAGAGGACAAAACACCTAACTTCATTGATAATAAAGCACTTATGAACTCCCCCGAAACTGACTTGGCGTCCTACTTGGCGTCTATCGTCGAGGAGTATCCTGAATTGGTAGGGCTTATTAAGGCTTGGCCACAGCTTTCGAACGAATTGAAAAAAGCAATCGCCAAGATGATAAGCTAATGATGTATTTTCTTAATTAGCCTCTTAGTTGGTAAACAGAAGAAAATTTGGTTTGTTCTGCAACACCTATTATCATAATATTTATCAACGTGTGTGGGCCATCCGGAGTAGCAGTAGTGAATCGTGTAGACCGGCCTTTTTATCCACCTGACAATGATAAGACCTCATACATCTTTAGACATAAAAGAAGCTTTTGCTCCAGCGGGTTTTATTTCGCGATCCCTAACTGGATTTGAGGTGCGTCCTCAACAAGTCGAAATGGCCCGCGCTATTCAGAGAGCACTCCTGGGCAGTCGGCACTTAGCTGTTGAGGCTGGTACTGGTGTCGGCAAGAGCTTTGCGTATCTTATTCCGACCATCGGGCTAGTTTGCCGCACGGGCAGTAAGGCACTGATTAGCACCTATACTATCACGCTCCAGGAACAGCTATACGTTGACGGAGCAGAGGTGGCGATTGACGCCGCACCCTTGTCCGGCCTGCGAAGTGCAGAGGGTGGTCCACACTTTGGCGCCAGCAGCACTCTCGCCGCCGGCACCTTCTTCTCCGGCCTAATCGACGACATCCGCATCTACAACCGGGTTGTGAGTCCGTAAGCACTCCCACAAAGAAACAGAACACCTAATATCATCAGAGGGGCTGGCAACACCAAACACTGCCAGCCCTTCTTTTATATCTTTGCATGTGTACTTTGCCGAGCGCTTAGAGCGCCGGGATAAACCGGCATGGAGTTGCGAATGAAAGAGTCGTATAGGAAAGGCCTAGCGAGCCATCCTGGCCCCGAGTCATGCGTCGGTCGTCGTGAGGCGGCAGGCGAAGCGTTGACAGGGGCACACGCAGACCAGGTATTGAGCTGCGAAATCAGGCAGTTTGGGGTGCCGACGCTGTTAAGCGAGGCGGAAGGCTACACCGATAGTGACGCTAACAGCACTACTTGTTCGTGCCAGTTGGTTGTTCTCAGAGCATAATAATAGCCTTGAGCATTACGCTTTAGTCAACATTAGCAATAATATAATCCCCATAGATGCCGACCTTTAGAGCCCTTTTATATTTTAGGCCCACCACTACGCTGTTTAGTTCAATTGGTTTTATCGGCAGTGCCGAAGGCCAAAACTGCTACCTCTCCGGCATACTAACTGCCGATAAAAACCTACATTGTCGTTGGTCGCTACGGGATTTTTCGGGGTCGGTGAGTACCTACATGACCGGTAAAATGGAGCATTTGCATAATTTTGGTTGATTTTTCGGTTATTATTGGAGTTTATCCGTAAACATGTTGTTTTTTCTCTTTACAAAATTATAGTCTTGACAAAAAAAAGCCGAGAATGTATAAAGAATGATTCATAATTGGTAGACTCAAGGAGGAGACGTCCTCAAGTTTTTCCAGCAAGGAGCGGTGTATCATTGCCTCAGGAGGAGCATTATTTTTTGCTTTAGAACACTACTTTGAGGTTATACTCTTTGATGTATCCGATTGGGCATAACTATCTGGTAAGAGCACCCAAAGTATCATATTCGATGCGAACAGCACCAGGTAAAACGCCACTATGGTTCGTTTGGGTTTTGGCTGTTCTGCTGTTGATATCCGCTGGTATAACTTACCGTGTTCTGGCATCCGGTTTGAAGCGCATTGTTGATACCCCCATCGTACTGCCTATATCCCTGAGTGCTTTCCCTGCCCACATCGGGAGCTGGGCCGGCGGCGATTTGCCCATTCCAAGCATCGCTAAGGAATATATGGAGGAGAACTTTGCGGACGATTTTTTGAGCCGACGATATGTTGATTCTGTAACCAAGGCTTGGGTGGATGTTTATATCGTATATTGCTCATCCAGACCCGGAGGTATACTGGGTCATCGGCCCCGAGTGTGCTATCCCGGATATGGCTGGATACATGATGGTACCGAATCTTTTCGATTTGTCTCACGAGCCGGCCGACAAGTACCTTGTTTAATACATCACTTCCATAAGCCCGCTCCAATGCACAACCGGACAGTTGTCTTGAACTTCTATATCTTGAACGGCCAAATTACCGCCGACGAAAGCGACTTTTCCGGTCCACTTGGTCGAAGGCCTAATATCGCCGGCGACCCAGCTCGATACGTGGCACAGGTTCAGATAAGCTCGGTGCTGGAGAATTTCGTCCGAACGATGGCGAAGGATGTGACAGATTTGGTTTTGGATTATCTCCCGGACCAAAACGGCAAGGTCCGGGTGGTTGAATATGGCAACGTCAAAGATAGTGTTTTGCAATAGACCAAACCGATGCCGGTGAAAACCAGCATCGGAACAGCATCCAAAGTTGTGTTGTTAAAGGAAGTTACATTGATTTCTTCAATGCAGCCGACGGGGACGGAGTATAGCTGGACTTGTTAGAATGAAAATAATTGTTATGAAAATGCTTATCTGGGAAATGATGATGTAATGAAGTGGAAATATGCACTATGAATGGATGACACCGATTTGTTTTGTAATATTCAGGTAAAAAATGGACGAAATTATAATTGAACCTAACAAGAGCTTGAAACGTTTCTGGCAGGAGCTTTGGGCATATCGAGAACTCTTTTATTTTCTTGCGTGGAAAGATATCCTTATACGATATAAGCAGACTGTGATCGGTATTGCCTGGAGTGTACTCCGCCCATTATTGTCGATGATAATTCTTACCGTAGTTTTCGGTGGGATTGCCAAGCTGCCGTCCGGGGGTACGCCCTATCCGATACTCGTTTGTGCGGCGATACTTCCCTGGCAGTTTTTTAGTAATACGCTTAACCTAAGTGGTAATTCACTTATTTTAAACCGCAATATGATAACAAAAGTCTATTTCCCACGTATCATTATCCCCAGTACGTCTATGGTGGTTAGTTTGGTTGATTTTCTTATAGCATTTGCTATTCTCCTATGTTTGATGCTCTTGTACGGCTTTTGGCCAAACTGGAAGATTCTTGTTCTGCCTGTGTTGTTGCTCCTTGCTGCGCTGACATCACTGGGCGCAGGGTATTGGATTGGTGCTCTGAATGTCAAGTATCGTGACTTTCAGCACATTGTGCCGTTCATTGTGCGATTTGGTTTGTACGCCTCACCCGTAGGATTCAGCAGTAACTTAGTACCGGAAAAGTGGAGGTTGCTGTACTCTCTCAACCCTATGGTAGGAGTTATCGACGGCTTTCGCTGGGTACTGCTCGGAAAAGAATTCAACCTCTACCCACCAGGCTTCTTAATCTCCATAGGCCTTGCTATAATACTCTTCATCACCGGAGCGTTATTCTTTACAAAAACCGAGCGCAAATTTGCAGATATTATCTAATAGAAAAATGAGGTTCTCCTCCACAATATGAGCGCCGTTATCAAAGCAGAAAACTTAGGCAAAAAATACATCATCGGCCATCAAAAACAGAGGTATGGCGATAGCCTGCGTGATGCTATGACACATACTGCCAGAGGTATTTGGCAAAGAGTCCGCCACCCGCTCTCGCCCAACCGCGAGTCAGTTGATTTGGAAGAGTTGTGGGCACTCAAGGACATCGATTTTGAAGTTCAACAGGGAGAGCGGGTTGGCATAATAGGCGCCAACGGAGCAGGCAAATCGACGCTTCTTAAAGTTCTCAGCCGCATTACCGAGCCGACCACTGGAAAAGTACGCATTAAAGGCCGTGTATCCAGCCTCCTGGAAGTGGGAACCGGCTTTCACCCAGAGCTTACGGGACGGGAAAATATTTTTCTAAATGGCGCCATTCTTGGTATGACCCGGAAGGAGGTTAAACGAAAGTTCGATGAAATCATTGCCTTTGCCGAATTGGAAAAATTCTTAGATACGCCGGTAAAACGTTATTCCAGCGGTATGTATGTCCGCCTCGCCTTCGCTGTGGCCGCCCACTTAGAGCCGGAGATATTGATTGTTGATGAAGTCTTAGCGGTGGGTGATGCCGCTTTCCAAAAAAAATGCCTGGGGAAGATGCAGAATGTTGCGAAGGAAGGCCGAACGGTATTATTTGTGAGTCATAATATGGCGGCTGTGCAAAACTTGTGTAGTAGGGGTTACCTGCTCGATCAAGGCAGAATAGCAGCTACTGGAGAAGTGAATACCATCATAGCATATTATGTACAGTCCTTGCAAGGTAAACAAGTTCAAGATATTGCTACCAGAATCGACCGTCGAGGTAATGGGAGATTAAGATTTATCTCCTTTTCTTTGCACGGAGTTGATGGACAAAGCTCAGTAGTGTGCGGTTCTCCTGTGGTTTTCGAGATTGACTATAAAGGTGACAGACCTCTTCGGAACGTCAATATCTCTGTTGGTATCTATAACCTGTTAGGTGAAGGGGTCGCCTACTTAAGTAACGACTTGACAGGGAAAGAGTTTAAAGAATTGCCACAATGTGGGACTTTCATTTGTCGGTTTAGCAAACTACCTCTAATTCCAGGCATGTATTCGGTCAACCTTTATTGCACGGTTAATGGATTGCTTGCCGATTGGATCATCGATGGAGCTCGTGTTAAGGTTGCAGAGGGAGATTACTTTGGAACCGGCAAGCTACCGGTGGAGGGATATGGGGCATTAGTAGTTGACCATGAGTGGGACGTGATTGGTTGTTAGAAATGTCGGACTGCGGGATACTAGAAATTTTATACGAGATAAAATTGCCCAACTGTTAGATCATCAAAGTAGATTGAGGAAAGTGAACTTAATGTATTTTATAAAGAGACTTCGAAGGACCGTCTTTCTCAAGATTCTACGATGTATGAAGTTGCATTATGGATTAAGCCCTGTGCCTCCTTGGGTTTTATCTGTCATTCACCGTAGTGGCCGGATATTGACAGAGAATTCATCTCCGTTACTTCCGCCTATGGAAGAAAAAAACCTGAATAATGAAGATATATTGGATGATGAGGTTAGGATAGCATTACGGGATCAGGTTCTTACATTGTGGAATGTTGATGCAGAAAGTCTCAATTGGATTGTCAGTTACATCAGGGAAAACAAGGTAAAACACGTGATTGAATTTGGTTCCGGATTAAGTACTATTGCGTTGTCTATTACATGTCGCCGTAATATCGAGAATCAGGACGCTACTCTGGAACCATATGTCGTTTCGATTGAACAGAACGCAGAATATGCCGAAAAGACGCGGCAATTGCTCGCGGACTTACAGCTACGTCATCTGGCTGTGGTAATTCATTGCCCTCTTGTAGATAGGAGTTTGGATGGGCATGTTTTTAAGGGATACGAGTGGCATATTAGGAATATGCCCTATCTTAAATCCGGATGGTGTGCTGACATGATTTTTGTTGATGGGCCCGCATCTGGCGGCCTTAGCCGTGCTCTTGCAACTATTGAGGGGCTACAGTGCGGAATCAAGGATTGTAAGATTCTTATGGACGACGGGTTACGTGACGATGAAATCAGATCGATGCGCTACTTGCATAAATGTAAACATGTTACTTTTGAAGGTGTTATTCCAATAGGTACGGGGATCGCGTTAAGTGTGAGATGTTAATATGAAAAAGGATTTTAGCTGGCCAGATTGGTGAGCCTTTTGGAGGAAAGTTAAGCGCGGATAGTCATAATCTCAGATCGGTTTGCTGAAAAGACGGGTTACGTTGAGAATTGTTTATCAAAAGGGATTTCATATGAAGGTTATCAATATCGTCGGTGCTCGACCTAATTTTATGAAAATTGCGCCGATTATGGCGGCATATGATGGTTACCCGGATATCGAACCGGTTCTGGTTCATACCGGCCAGCACTATGATGAAAGAATGAGCGAATTATTCTTTCGCCAACTCGGAATCCCTGAGCCAGACATAAACCTTGGAGTAGGTTCGGCCTCTCACGCAGTTCAGGCCGCCGAGATTATGAAAACCTTTGAGCCGGTCGTTCTGGAGCATAAACCTGATGTTGTCCTTGTTGTCGGAGATGTTAATAGTACGATTGCATGTGGATTGGTTGCAGTCAAATTGGGTGTAGAACTTGTTCACGTGGAAGCAGGCCTTCGTAGTTTCGATCGCTCGATGCCGGAAGAAGTCAATCGTGTCCTGACAGATTCTATTAGCGATTTGCTTTTTTGCACAGAACAAAGCGGTGTTGACAATCTTATTCGCGAAGGGGTTGCCGCAGAGAAGATATTCCTCGTTGGAAATGTCATGATTGATACTCTGCTAAGGAACAAAGCTAAAGCTGAAGATTCTGATGTCTTGAATCAGCTTAATCTTAACGATAATGACTTTGCTGTTCTTACTTTGCACCGGCCGTCCAATGTCGATGATGTGACTGTTTTTGGCAGGATCCTTGATGCTCTCGAAGTCATTCAGAATGATATGCCTGTAATTTTCCCTGTCCACCCGCGAACCCGGAGGAATTTGAATTCGCCCTCTTTAGGGAAAAGAGTTAATGCTATGATGGGTCTTCGGCTGTTAAATCCGTTAGGGTATCTTGATTTTCTAAAGTTGATGTCTTCCGCGAAAATTGTACTTACCGATTCTGGCGGCATACAGGAAGAGACCACTATTCTGAAGATTCCCTGCTTGACTTTGCGTGAAAACACAGAACGACCCATCACCGTAGAGATTGGCTCTAATCAGGTCGTTGGTACTGATACACGCAGAATTATTGAAGCCTACAAACAGGCGTTGGATAGCAGTTGGCGCGAGCCTCAGGTTCCATGTCTCTGGGATGGACGTGTAGCTGAGCGTATTGTAAAAGTACTTTTGGATGAACTGTAAGTTGTTTAAATTACCAATATATTCCACAGTAGAGAATTTCATATGAAGGTGTTATTCACATTTGGAGGATTGCCGCATTACTATAATTTAGTATTAAACAGATTAAATGCTATACCGGATCTGGAGATCATTGTTGTAACACCTAACAAAAAGAGTATGACGTTTGGAGAAGGTATTTATCAAACCAAAAATGGGATAGAATTTAAGCATATCGAATTAGAAGAGTATAAAATACAAAATCGCTACATAGCTTTTAAGGGGTTTGCATCGGTATTAGTAAAGGAAAAGCCTGATATTGTCGTCACCATTTATCCTTATTTACACAGTTTTGTTTATAGTATTCACAACTTGTTTGTCATGAAAGCATGTGGAATAAAGATCATTTTAAAAGACCACCCTTTTAGATTACCAAAATATGACGAAATAAAGAAGAATTTTATAAGTAAGTCGATTGGTAGTAACTTAACGCCAAGAGTAACATTAAAATTAACTAGATTATTAGAAAAAATATTTGGACAAAACAAGTTGCCTGAACTAATACATCCCGCCGTACTTATAATGGCAAAAGTTCTAACACAGTTAATAAAATTAAGGAGAAAGTTACGCATTCATTATGAACTTCTAAAAAAGAGGTATTTTTACCAATTGCCGGATGCCCTTGTTTGCTACGTTGAAAACGCAATAGATATTTTTGGGAGTTATGGTGTAGATAAACAAAAAATCTTTATAACGTATAATTCTCCAGATACAGATATGCTTTTGGCGATTAAAGATTCTCTTATGTCACAAAAGACTATATTGCCCAAAAATGAACATCGAATAATACATGTCGGAAGGTTAGTAGAATGGAAAAGAGTAGATTTGCTTATAAGAGCATTTGCTAAGGTTAAAAAAATCTATGATGATGCAGAGTTGCTTATAATTGGATATGGCCCTAAACAAGAAGAATTGAAGAGTTTAAGCACCAAGTTGAATGTTAAGGAATATGTGCAATTTTTAGGCGGAGTATATGATCCAAAATTATTAGGGAGTTACTTAATGGCCTCATCGGTTTATGTTTTAGCAGGCATGGGCGGACTTACAATTAATGATGCAATGTGTTTTGGCTTGCCAATAATATGTTCAGTGTGCGATGGGACTGAAAAAAAACTTGTGCGAGATGCTTTCAATGGTAAATATTTTCGTGAAGGTGATGAAGATGACCTTGTAGAAAAGATACTTTACATATTTTCTAATAAGAAGTTAAGGGAAGAAATGGGGAGAAACTCAAGCAAAATTATTCGTGATGAGATTAATATTCATACTGTGATCAATGGATATATTAAAGCATTTGAATACGTTACGAAAGAGAAAATAGTAAATATACAATCTTAATAATAGATTTGAAAAACTAAAATTAAAAATATTTGAGGATTTATGGATATACCAGTTAAGCATTGGGTCCGATTTATATTGCAAGCAGAGTATCGCTTGAAGCAACGAGAGCTAAAAAGATTGAAATTTATGCCACGTTTCACGCCCACTACAACCTTGTTGCTAGGAAAGAAAATTGATATTGTCGATTCAGCATCATTTCTTTTTATGTACAGTGAGATTTTTGAAAAACAAATTTACCGCTTCAATGCCAATACAAAATCTCCACTTATTATTGATTGTGGTGCCAACATTGGGTTAAGTGTTATTTACTTTAAAAAGTTATTTCCTGAAAGTCGAGTAATAGCGTTTGAGCCTGATGAAACTATATTTGGCGTACTAAAAAAGAATGTCACAACATTTGGCTTTACAGATGTTCAATTGATTCAAAAAGCACTCTGGAGCTCCGAAACCATGCTGAAATTCCATCAGGAGGGCGCAGACGGCGGGCGAATAGCAAAACCTTGTGATGATAAAATTATTGAAGTACCCAGCGTTCGATTAAAAGAATACCTAAGGGAGCCAGTTGATTTTTTAAAATTAGATGTTGAGGGGGCAGAAACTGAAGTTTTGCGAGATTGTGTTGATAATCTAAATAATGTGCAAAAAATATTTGTTGAATATCATTCCTTTCTGCATGAAGCACAGACTCTTGATGAGATACTCGCTATTTTTAAAAACAAAAGTTACAGGTATTGGATACATCATATAGGTGTTTTCTCACAAAAACCATTATTCAGAGTTAAATCCTCTGCGGGCATGGATTTACAATTGAACATCTATGCCTCACAGTTCGACTTAAGATAATTTTATGAAACTCCTCAATGTTGGTTGCGGCAGGCGAATCCATATGGATTGGGTAAATCTTGATGTTACCCCATCATCCCCTGAAGTAAATAAATACAATGTACTTGAGGGAATCCCATTTCCCGGCGAAACATTTGATGTAGTGTATCATTCTCATGTATTGGAACATTTTGCTAAAAACAAAGCATTGACATTTATGAAAGACTGCTTTCGTGTTCTTAAGCCAGGAGGCATTATACGGGTTGTTGTTCCGGATTTGGAGGCTATAACACGCTTGTATCTTAAGTCATTGGAGAAATCCTTGGAAGGTGACCAACAGTGGCAGTATAACTATGAATGGTTGAAATTGGAGATGTACGATCAAACTGTTCGTGAACGATCAGGAGGAGAGATGCAAACCTTTTTACATCAGGTATTCATCCCCAATAAAGATTTTGTATTGGAACGTATCGGTGTAGAGGGCAGATTAATAATTGAAAGCCATGTTACGAAATCTAAAAGCATGAATAATAAGTCACAAGACAAAGCATTGCGGAAGAAACTTACCTACAAGTTGTACAGATTAATAAGGTATCCTACAAAACGAGAAAGTATAATCCGAACATTGTTTGGTAAGGAATATGAACTGCTGCAATTGGGGCGTTTTCGAAGGAGTGGTGAAATTCATCTTTGGATGTACGACAGATATTCTCTTGCAAAAATTTTAGAGGAATCTGGTTTTACAAACCCGATACAAATGAAGGCATCAGAAAGTCAAATCCACAATTGGGTATCCTTCAACCTTGATACAGAACCAGATATGACCGTGTATAAGCCTGATTCACTATACATGGAAGCAACTAAACCGTAGATATTTCCTGCATGAAAAAAGCAATGGCTACTGATATGGATTTAGTCAGAGGAGTTGAAATTAAATAATATGAAAATACTACACATATGTACGCAAGATTACGGCGGTGCGGGTATTGCCGCCTGGCGATTACATCTTGGGCTAAAGTCGATTGGCGTGGAATCGAAGGTGCTTGTTTTGCACAGCTTCTCGTCGGATATGGACATCGTCAAGTTTAGAGATGATAACAACATTCTTACACGCCAGTGGAAGAAACTGCGCCGCAGGTGGGTTTCATCTGAATTCAACTCTTACAGAGATACTCGTCCTGAAGATGTAGAGATGTTTTCCGATGACAGGTCAGTTTATGATATAAGCAAACACAGACTTGTCAAAGAAGCTAACATTATTCACTTACACTGGATTGCGGGAATGGTTAATTATATGGAGTTCTTCCCAAAAGTCACTGACAAACATATAGTTTGGACTTTACACGATATGAATCCGTTTACTGGAGGATGCCATTACGCAGGAGATTGTGTTAAATATAGGGGTAACTGTCATGCATGTCCCCAATTAGGATCAGCAAGCTTAAATGATTTATCTAAAAGGATTTGGGATAGAAAAGAAAAATGCTATAAGGGACAGAGGATTCACGTTGTAACACCTAGTAAGTGGTTGGCAGATTGTGTAAGACAGAGCCAACTATTTAAGAAGTTTCAAGCTGATGTTATTGCAAATGGTCTGTCAATATATACATTCGCAGAACGTGAGAAGCAATATTCGCGAGAGCTGTTAGGTCTACCTAATAATAAAGTGCTTATCCTGTTTGGTGCACAATCAACGACCAACGCAAGGAAAGGTGCATCTTATTTAATAAAAGCTTTAATGTTGCTTAGTAATAGAGTTAGTAATTCTAATATCGGTTTAATTATTTTCGGCAGGGGCCTTTCTACTCTTTTGAAAGATGTTGAGTTTTCTGTTTATTCCTTAGGAACTATACGAGATGAATTACTTTTGTCTATTTGCTATAGTGCAGCTGATATATTTGTTATTCCTTCTTTGGAAGACAATCTTCCAAATACAGTTCTGGAGTCTTTTGCTTGCGGAACTCCTGTTGTTGGCTTTGATGTTGGAGGGATACCAGATATGGTAAGGCCTGGAGAAACAGGCCTTCTGGCACAAACAAGAAATGCCGAGGAATTGGCTGAACAGATCAAATGGATGATAGATCATTCGAAAGAACGTAAGCAGATGGGATTGAATGCGCGAAAGGTAATAGAACAAGAATATACTCTTGAAATTCAAGCCAAGCATTATCTCCGACTCTATGAATCGATACAAGGCAAATAGGGGCTTTATGTGTTGTCCGACTTTAAAAGAATTACCTGCTCCAGCAAAAGATAAAACTGGTTGGCCATGGACTGAGGAAGGTTTGCAGACTCTGATCACGGCACACTTTAGATTGTCGTACGCAATACGCCGAGGTGCCGCTGCATCTTGCTCTAAACTCGCGACTTTGGTTTTTAGCTCCTGCTCTTTTCCTTTAAAGGCATCATTAACACCTTTCAGACCGACGAAAATACACTCGCATCGGACCTTTACACCGCGGCCCTGTATGCCCCCGATCAGGATCCGTTTGGCGATGAGCCACCTGCTTACGGGTGTCATCCCGTCTCGGGAACCTTTACATCATCATTTTTATGATTTATAAGTTCTCTGACTCGAGGTAATACTTTTACATATTGAGCATTGGAAAGAATATATATTGCAGATTCGAGTTCTGCAGGGATATTTGATTTCAACAATACTTTTTCAAGTTCAGGCAATCCAAGACTTCCATAAGTACCCCAAATCCACTCCTGTGTAAGGGGCCATACCAAATTCATAGCATGCATTGACAAAAAGAATGTACCTCGTTTTTCTCTTAGGGTTGCTTTGAGCATCGGTATTACTTTAGGATTACGTTCACGGGCGGCCATCAAAGAAGGCTTAAAAACATAACTATAGTTTACTAATTGATCAGCTGTTTCCCAAATCTGAGCAATTGTATTAGCCTCTTTAACTCCTCGAATTTCCCATAATATACTAGCTGCTCCTAAAGCAAAATGATCATCCTTTTCTTCTTTTTGACGAAGTTTATTTAACTCACTTTTTAGATATATTGCAGATTTTTCCCCTTTTGCAATAAGGTACTTCCACGCTTCATCAAGCTCTTTTCCTTTCTTATCCATTTCTTCTTGAGAAAGCTTATTCTGTTCAATCCCACGCATGACTTTTACTGCAGACTCAATTGTCATTTTTTTCTCTTCTGCATCAACGTCAGTGCCAGGCTGCCGGCCCAGCTTCCGCAGCGCCTCGGCCGCCCACTGTCGAACACGCGAATCTTCATCATCCTTCATCGCCGCGGTGAGAGCCTCGACGGCACGCTTATCGCCCAGGCTGCCCAGCGCCTGCGCCACCGAGCTTCGCACGTACCGATCTTCATCCTTAAGCGCCACGATGAGCGGCTCGACCGCCCGCAGGTCGCCCATCCTACCCAGCGCCGAGGCCGCTTCTGCTCGCACTTTGGAATCACCGTCCTTCAATCGGTCAATTAGCCGGTCCAATTCAGCGCCACGCTGCTGGCTGGATGATTCATCACCAAAGCGATAGTCACGCTTAAACATATATTCCCAATTCAGTTGACCCCAGTAGATTTGGCCGCCTACCGATAGATTGAGTCTCTTTGAGCCATGATGATGACAGCGCACGATAGGCACGACACCGCCAAAAAGTTTTACCTGTTGAGTTTTCCAATCTCGATATCGCGTTCTGCGGGTCGGGTCCCAGCCGCTCGGAATCCGGGCCGACGAAAACTCATAGCCATAGCTGCATGGCAGTCTTGGGTCGGGTGAATACGGCGAATTGTGCCTGGTGTCATTGGGGCAGAAAAGCATTTCATCGCTCAGGTAATCTGGAACCAAGTCCGAGAGCCAACCGGGCAGCTTGCCTTTGTCCTTCTCGTATTTCTTGATCGCTGCGTGAATCTTTCGGAAATTTGCCGCACAGACCTGCAACTTCTCTGGTATCTGCAGATTATTCTCAGGAATGATAAACTTGGAAGCCTTAGTAGCCTCGGGCACTGTGGGTTTGGCAGATACAGCCGTAACCTCCTCTTTCTTGGGTGGTATTGCTACCTGTCTTCGCGATGGCGCGACCTCTTTGCTCTGCTCCTCGTGCAACAGAAAACTTAACATCACATACATGTAGACCGTTATCCCCAAAACGATAGCTGTCGCGATTATGATTTTTTTTCTTCGCTGCATAATATCCCTCCTTATTAAATTTCGAGCTTTAAACCGTATTAAAGGATTTTCCTGCTGCAGGTGCAAGTTATTTTTGCTACCATTACCGACATAAATCTACAGAACAAAAATAATGGTAGGTCTTATGTTCGAAACGCGCCCCCGCTATGAATCTACGACCCACAAAATCCAGACCCTTTTTTCAACCCAAAATCAACTCATTTAATTCCTGCCAATCCTTTCGGACTAATTTTTTGGATTTTAAGAGGCCATACATTAAAATATTTTGATTATTGGTTGGTTAGTGATCGTGGGAATGAAAAAAGATATCCAATTCATAAGATGATGTCCTGAAAAGTGATAAAGATAGGCATAAATATCCTGCTCAAATATAACGGAAATCATGTTTTTCAAAGATGATCTAAAATCGACAATAGGAGTGAACGATGGAAATTATCTGGTGGAGTGAAGATAAGGAATTTTATAGTGAAGACACTAAGCAGGAAGATGAAAAAACATTAAGGCTGCTTGAAGAGATCAAAACAAAATGGGAAATTGATTTTGAAATTGTTAGAAATTTTTATGACGGAGATGTATACAACGAAGTTTTCTTAAAGAGAAGAACCAAATTGAGAAAAAATTCAGGCATTTCCATTACTGAATTAAGAAGCAGGTCTGGAAATATTTTTGTGGGTGGAACCATATGCATATTCGAAAATAATAAACCAGTATTTTTTCGCCCATCTTGGGAGAGAAATAAATTCCTGGAAAATCTACTAGAAAATGGAGCATAATATATTCATATACAAATCAGAGAAAATCAAAACAAATGGGTAAAAGCATCTCCTGAGTTACAGGTTATAAGAGATTTTCTTGTCAAGGCCAAAGCTTTAGGTTTTAGAGGCGGATTTGAAGAAAATTTTCCCTTAAAAATTCCGACCAAGGAAAGTAGTGATGAATTTGCTAAAAGATTTTCTTATATTGCACAGAAGGAAATCGATATCCTTCATAAAGCTCCCAATGGATGTTTTGATATTATTGAAGCAAAGGTCAAACTGAATTGGGCTGCACTGGGTCAAGCAATAGGATATGCCGAACTATTTTCAGAAACAAATACTGTCCCAAAAGACAAAATATCCTCTTATATAATCTGCAGGCAAAGTGATAATTTCATAGAATATGTTTGTAAGTTATTTAACATTAAAGTCCTAATAATATCGCAAAGCAAAGAGGATATTTGCCTGAACTGAGCAATATGTTGTAATGGAGCCAAGTGCAAATAGGATGTCTACTGAATTTGCCGTTCCTGCGAGAGTTTAGTGACTAGTGTCTTACGTAGGAAGAAAAAAGCGGAGCGCCGCACCATGCTCATTCAGCCATGCCTGCAACTCAGCACCCTGTCCTGGCTCAAGCGTCGGCAGCGGTTGCTTTTCAGTAGCCTCTCAACTTAAGCCTGTATCTTCTTCAACGTCACGTAATCGTCTCCAGTATCTTTGCCGAGTATTACAACTTGGCGAGCTCGGATTGTACGTGCGACTCTTATCGCATTAAGGGTCTCAGCGCCTTCAAGAGAAATTGATGGTTTCTTTTCGCTTAATGCAGTGATTTTACTTAGACGACGGTTTACTGAACAGCCGTTGTTTTTATGTAACTCACTACAGGCAACTCAGTTAGCAAACTTTCAGAGGTTTTGCTTGCGTTGGGATTGTGTATTTCCTGTAAGAACTGGGATTGTCTTACCTGTGATGTCAAGAATGTAGTGGTCACCTCCGATTCACTGGAGAGTGTTGATTAGTCTTACTCTTCACCTTTCCTATATGTTTCTTCAGGCACCATCTCAACGTATATATCATCTTCTTGGATCTCGAACAACACAACTTCTTCTACCATCTTCCAATCGGAACTAACAGAACACTTGGCTATACCAGAAATCCATGTCTGATCTTGAATCGTGCCCCGATACTCGTTCCACACCATGTACCAGTCTTCAGATGAATCTATAGATGCGGACGAATGGTCATCCGCTCTTACATAAGCAGAGTAGTCAACAGTGGCCTCGAATGCTACCCCTTTCCCTTTAATACACAGGCATCCATCAATCTCTCAGATGATGAAGAATTGATGGGATTGATGGTTAAGGCCGGCTTTGACTGTGTTTTCATTGGGATTGAAACTCCCAGTGAGGATAGTCTGAGCGAATGCAACAAGGTTCAGAACAAAGGCCGTGATTTAGTTGCCTGTGTCAAAAAGATCCAACAGTCCGGCATGCAGGTTCAGGGCGGTTTTATTCTCGGTTTTGATAGCGATAAGACTTCGGTTTTCGATAGTCTGATTCAATTTATTCAACAAAGTGGAGTAGTGACTGCTATGGTTGGACTGCTGAATGCCCCTAGGGGAACTAAACTCTACCGCAGACTTATGACTGAGAACAGGCTGTTGAAAGACGCTACGGGTGATAACACAGATTTTTCAATGAACTTTATTCCCAAGATGAAGAGTGAGGAGCTTCTCAATGGTTATAGAAAAGTTGTGAGCACGATCTATTCACCCAGGAACTATTATGAACGAGTTCTGACATTTCTGAGAGACTATAAGCCTGGGAAAAACAACAAGGTTAAATTTCGCTTATGTGATATGAAGGCACTTTTGAAATCTATATGGCGTCTTGGAATAATAGGTAAAGGCCGGCTCTACTATTGGAAACTTCTCTTCTGGTCACTCAGAAGACCGAGGTATTTTCATCTGGCTGTTACACTCGCCATCTATGGATTCCATTTTCGTAAGATGTTTGGAGACTATAGTCAGCTTCCTGTTTAACTTGCCTCTCAAGCCGTGTGGTGAACGATCCTGCCAGCTTTCGAGAACCAGTATATTGAGCTGCACACACACTGCTCCTTAAGGTGACTCATATGAACATCGAGGTCGACGGCGTCGAAATCACGGGAGAAAAAGTCAAATAATATGTCACCTTTCTCAGGAGCTGAAAAACACCCTGATTTTCAAGTGACATCATGTCTCCGAAATGTCTCCACGAACGTTGACTTTGCCTATATCGAGTCCGAATAAATGTGGATTTTTTGAGTAAATACAGATTTTCTTGATAATTTTTTATGTGTAATCGGATTAAGTATACGGTGAGAAAAGATGTGTCGATCATACGATTCTTTTTAGTGATATCCTATGGCTGTTTGAGCATATCAGCATTGGATATCTCAGCCATCAACCACAAAGTATAGGCAACCATGGGTGTCCAATACTCGGATATCTGCCACCAGCCATCTCCAATTATGGGTTGATCTTCATGATCTCCGCCAATTCCATTTTGAACGGCCCCAGGTATTACTGGAGTTCGAGGCAGGAATGAGCTTCCAGGAAAATGCTTCAGATGATTATGCCCGACTCCTACCATTGTGGAACTGTTGAAAGGATTGACACCGAGAACCCAATCCAGTTGTCTTTGTGCTAAGCCTGCCAATTCCTGATCGTTCAATATACTTGCTGCTTTTACCAGGCCAACACCGGCTGATGTTATATTTGCATTGATCCCAACCCACCAGGATAACTCGGGCTGCATAAAATAACGGTACCAATATTTACCTTCTTTACGGTTTCCTCCAGGATCCTCGTCTGTGTACAAACCAAAAGGGATTATCCCAAAATTGTTCTTGTTTGATATGAACCGGAGATAGTGATACGCATAGTCAGAAATCATATCTTTCCAATTGGCCACGTCTTTATGTGCAGGGAAAGTCTGAATTAAATCACACAAAGAAATGAATTCCAGACACCCTCGTGAGATGTTTTTATAAGGTTGTTTTCCTGTCTGGGAATTGAAAAAAAATCCACCGAAGCCATCCTCATTAATTGGTGCCTGTAATTTCTTCAATTTGGCAACCTGCTCTATAGCATAATCTTTATATCTGGCATCGTTTGTGGTTTTGTACAATTCGATAGAAGCTTGTATGCCAGCTCCAATCGTACCAGGATTCGTGTTCCTATCAGTTTGAGTACACCAGTTAAAACAATTTATAGCGGTCTTCAAGCACTTTGAAGAATAGACATTGTCTTTATCTCTGGTAATCCGTGCCATCAAAGCCTCAGAGGTTATGAAATTAAACTGGCCGGTCATGCCAAGAGGATCTGTCCGGATCACGCGATCGTCATTTGAGCCGAAGATGAGCATGTCATTCTTAGATTTTCCTGCAGTGGGCTTTACGAAATGAACTTCACCGCCTTCTTCCCCCACTTCATTGTCGGTCCAACGATTACTGTCTGAATGTTTCTTTACATCTCCCCCGATAAAACTCATGATATATCCTTGAGGTTCCTGCATATTCAGAAAATATCGATTTCCCCACATCAATTCATCCAGGATGCGTTCGCCGTTATGTCTTTTCTGTAATTCGTAGGTTTTGGCAAGACTTATCATGCCATAAATGGTAGCGCCCACCCATTTCCTCAAGTCACTGGCATCGTGCCAGCCTCCTGATACATCCTGATGTTTTCCATTATCAAGTCTTATCCCATCATCAACGTGGCAAGGAGCCAGGTATCCTGTTGTACTTGGACCACATCGCTGACGTGAAAAATAAGAAACGATCAGGTCCATTGGATTTTGATAGATCGAAGTTGAAATTTCAAAAGGGAAAGACCTTAATGTACCGGATTTAATAAAGTAATGGCCTTCCTTGGATAATGGGCTGAAAACACCCTTTAAATAGGTTCCAAAATCGCCTCGATTTGGCTGCATTACACCCTTATAAGCCACCTCCAGGGTATTCAGATCTATAACCTCAAAGTCTCGTCTGACTTCCCCTTTGGTAATACAGAATTTTTCGGCCTTAGGTATATAGCCGACCTGATTTATCAAAAGGCTCACATTCAAATCCCTTGATATCGTCTGGGCATTAAGTTTATGAATTGTACCAGGAAGTAAGAAGATAAATGAAACTAATAAAATATTTCGCAAACGGGCACTGAATTCTTTCAGGATCATTATGGAATTGATTCGTTGTGGTTTTATAAGTTGATATTTCATTATGTATTTCCTGAAATTCAAAGATAACAATTTCGAATTCAACACACAAAATAAGTGTACTATCAGCGATATAGCGATTCAAGAGGAAAAAGACAGCTTCTGTCTTATGCTCCTTCTTCCCTAAGCTCTCGATTTGTCAATGTTCGTTCTATATCAGAATGATAGAAATTCCATTTGTGATGTTCCGTTAATTTGTCTCGCATAGATTGATGGGACTCTTTATAATATGTTACAATCCATATTAACCTGAAGGTTCTTACCCGCCTGAGGAGACGAATGAAAGTGATTAATGAAGTGTCAATGATGAAAAGAGCTCTTGTTTCGATTTTAACAGTCTTAATACTCGTAATGCGCCCAGAAGTGCTTTTTGGTGCTCACCAAGGTCCTCCAAAGGCAAAATGGGACTCTATCAAAGGAGACTATGAGAAAAAACATGAAGAAATCATAATTTCGGGCTCACATACATATATAGTAAAGATGGCAGGCGAGATTGATGGTGTCATGACGCGCATGCCCATCAGCTATGGTGCTTATCATCAAGGCTGGCAACCGAACAGGTTTATGCGCCTTGAGAATATCGGTGATACGGATGTTGTGAATCCGTGGATTACAATCAATGGAAAGCGAAACTGGAGAACGTTGAACGATATAGCAGAAGAAGCGATTGGTGGAAGTACCACAGAGCGGGATAAAGCACGAGCGATCTGGGAATTCCAGCGCAATCATCGGTTCCACGCCACCACTTGGGGTAAAGAGTCTAATGATGCTGTCAAAGTATATAATATCTATGGCTATACTTTATGTGGCAACGATGCACAAGTCATATCAGATCTTTGGAGAGCGGCTGGCCTGAGGACACGACGAGGATACCCAGTAGGACATTCCGTCGCAGAGGCATTCTACAGTGGTGAGTATCACTTGTTGGATGGTGATGAACACGCGATTTACCTGCGACGGGACAACTTAACTATCGCTTCCGAGGCTGAAGTAGTAAGAGATCATGACCTAGTGAAGCGCACCCATACTTATGGTATTGATCGCCAGGACAGCCGGGCGACCGATGAGTTTTCGGCATCGCTCTATGGTTATGAAGGGAAACGCAAAGGTGAGCTCGGTGGGCATACAAAACACACGATGGCCTATATCCTTAGGCCCAAAGAATCAATGGAATGGAGGTGGGACCATATCGGTAAACAGTACACAGCAGGTACTGAAGCACCGGATGGGAAGTGGCGCAAGGATGGCGAAGGTGACTTAGCCGTATGGGGTGAACGTGCCTATGAAAACATGCGCAACGGCGTAATGCGCTATGTGCCAAATCTAGAGGACTCTATCTATCGCAAGGGATTAGAATCTGAAAGTAATATAGCTGTTGTGTGGGAGGATGGTATTCGTCCGGCGATACATCCTTCTAAAACAGGGCAAACAGCAAGGATGATATGGAGGATCGCTAGCGCTTATGTCATCGTGGGCGGTAAGATACAAGCGCGTTTTCACCGTGCGGGTACCGAAGATCTGCTCCGGATTAAACTATCACGAGATGGCAAGAGATGGGATACTCTGTGGAGGGCCCGGACAACAGGAGACTTCTATGAGGAGGTGGTCTTTGACGATAAACTCTCCCCGCGTGGATTTCCTCAGTACGAGTATTTCCTCCAGATAGAGATGGCAACCGATAAGGAAAAAGGTGATGTCGGGATCGACAGAATCGAGTTTATCACGGATGTCCAGATGTCTCTTCTTGGTCTCCCAGAACTGGAGCTCGGCGAAAATCAGGTAAGGTATATTGACGAGACCGAAGAACCGCGACGAGTACACATAATCCATTCCTGGATGGAACGGACAGCATGGTCCAGTCCATCTACACCGCATCCAATGGTTCCATCTAATGGTGCCACGGTGGAAGGTACTCTGGTCAAGTTCAGCTGGAGACCACCAGATAATTCGGGCAGCAGTGAAGTGGCGGACTATCATTTCCAATTGAGCAGCACGCAGGACATGCGCTGGCCTCTGTCACCCAACTTTGATAAACTCATTTCAAAAACGGCATCACGGGGCAAAGCTGAATGGATTGCTCCATGCATTGGCCTGTTGAATCCGGATACAGACTATTACTGGCGAGTGCGTGCGAAAAACGCGAACGGTGTTTGGGGACCATGGAGCGAAGTTTCATCCTTTAAATG
>CAYFXR010000166.1:0-14378 GCA_964347155.1 uncultured Nitrospiraceae bacterium
TCTCATTATAGAGGATGTACAAAGTTCATATTCTTGAAGATCAGCTGAGATCAATACCTGAGGAGTCGTCATTGTGTTTGTTCGGCATCCAGTCTCCTTTGCGATATTATTTTGGACAGCTCTGATATTCAAATTAAATATAAAACTTGCAATTAATATCAAATGCTAAATAGGGTTCGAGGGTTCAAGTGAATTATCAATTATAAATGATCAATTAACAATGAATATTTTTTTAAGAAATTTCATACAATTCTTCATTACTCATTGATAATTATTAATTTAACACTTGAATCCCGAATAGGGACGTTGTCCCCGTCGGGACTTTACGTCCTTGACTCCTCGACCGCTTAAATCCTTAGATCCATTTCAACTTTTTACGAAAGAACCAAATATTTTGTGTAAAAATTATTGAAAGAATAAAGAAATAGGATGTATTCTCTATAAAACCCTGGTTGCCCTGCCTGCCGCCTGCATTATTTAATCCAAATTAACATCTCTTTTAATATAACCGTCATAATTTTTTAATACAGGGGTGTATTCCTGACCTATCAATGGTGATGAAATTATGAAATCTGCTGTTGCACGATTACATGCTATCGGGACATTGTACAGAACAGCGATTCGCAATAAGGCTTTCACATCAACATCGTGGGGATGAGGCTGCATTGGATCCCAGAGGAATATAATCACATCGATTTTACCTTCAGCAATCATGGCGCCCAACTGCTGATCGCCTCCAAGCGGGCCTGATTTTAATTTTGTGATATGAAAATCCATGTCTTCTTTCTCAAGTTTCTTTTTGAGAGCCTGCTCAACCATCATTCCCGTTGTTCCGGTGCAAATTAATTTGTGTTCAATGATTGATGTGTAATTCCATTCAATCCATTCGATCAAGTCTTTTTTACGGTTATCATGTGCTACCAGCGCTATATTTTTTATTTTTTCCATCTCATCTCCTTAATCCATAATTTGCCACATGCGTTGACATTAGTTGTATTCACTTGCTTCCTCAATGAAAAAATCCCTCTTTTACCTCCTTACCTATAATCTCAAACATACATTGAAAATAATGCAGGCGTTGGAAAGAAATTTATTTCTCTATACCTTAAACTCACCTATAACTCATCTAAGGGCATATCTTTATTCTAAGCTATTTGCATTATGTCATAATAATGTTATCGAATTAAATAAATTTTTTTACAATGTCTGCATTATTTGGATAAATTAAAATCTCAGAAGGTCTCAGCCATTAAAAAAGGCCACAACATTAAAAATCTTTGTGGCTTCCTGAACGACAAAAACTTCTAAAATTTCGTCTTTAAGATAGCATGTTCTCTCACACCTCGTCAATGAGGCCCTCACGTTTGCACTTATATGTGGTATTTCCGATCAATATCAGATAATATTATAAAGAGTCCAATGATATAACGGAGCGATATCTATATGAGAAAGAGACGGCCTTTTAAGGTCGAAAAAAAGAGATCACAAAAGGAAAGCGATACCAGATCTGTTGCAGATATTGTGAGGGAACTAAAGAAGGGCGGTTCCTTGCCCAGTGATTATCGGAAACAATCGCTCGAAATCCACGGACGTATCTGTGCTAAGTGCGGGAGAGAGTTTGATTTCAATAATCAGCATCTTCTGACTGTTCACCATAAGGATGGAAACCACAGGAATAATCCCCCTGACGGATCAAATTGGGAAAATCTTTGTGTATATTGTCATGACGATGAACACAGCAGGGATCTTTTAGGGGATTATTTCAGCTCCGATATAAAAGAATAGTCTCGTCTGAAAACTGATCGCTAACAGAGGCCTTTATGCCTTTTGCAGTATTGCTCTGTTCTCTCTCAGGACGTGTTTTTTTAATTATTGTTTTTTGATTCCTTCTTTCAGTATCAATCCATAACGCTTATGCTGAAATGAGTGGATGGTCGGAAAATGCTTATAAAGCCATCCCCATTTCCCTGAAGGAGGAAATATTTTTTTGCCGTTTTCAAAAATTTCTACTCCGGCAGAAGGATTCCGAGGATTATTTGAAGCTGATGTAATAGTCTGGGCATTCATTTTAAAATCCGGAAGAAAATGGCCTACTTTAACAGTTAATTTTGAATCTGGAATTTTAAACTCTTCCCCTATATTTACTGTTATTTCCTGTTTCTTATTTTCCTTTTTGTCTTCGACAATAAACATGACACCAGACCAGAGTTCTTTTACATCCGGAGGGACAATTACCCGTAATTCAGCCTTTTGCCCTATCACTCCATGGCCAGGTGATGTGGCCGGAGTGTCTATAATTGGCCCCGGTGGCATGGAACTTTTTGGAGCAGGTTGTTCTTCCTTTTGCTTGCAGGTCATGAATGAAAAGATAACAGTTATTATTAATAATATTAAAAGAGCTTTTTTCATATTATTCCCTCCTGGTAATTCAGGTTAAAAAGATTTATGTACATTGTTTTTGATCTTATGCCATTCACTACGTTGAGTTCATGGCACTGACCCCTTCGTGGTTCAATGACGGAGCCATATATAGCATGGTATATGGCGGAGAGGCAGGGATTTGAACCCTGGGTCCCGATTTCTCGGGACAACCGCTTAGCAGGCGGCTGCCTTAAACCGCTCGGCCACCTCTCCTTGGACAGCAATGGCTAAAGGTCTTTAATTGGTTACTGTATTCTTTCTTATTTTCCTTGAATATTACCCAATTGAGATTTGATTTGTAAAGAGAGCAAATGTATAAATTACTCAGGCTATTTATCACGGTCAATAAGATGCTTACGAAATATTAAATATGGGGGGATATAACAAATAGGCTAATCGTAATAATGAATTATGTTGCTGAAGTCAGATACGAGAGAGGATAATCGGCTTAGGCTTTTGTCAGGCCTTTTTGTGTAAACATAAATAATAGAAAAACCATTTTATATAAAGCTATTCAGTAATGAGATTTTTAATCACTTTCTTTAATTCACTAAGGTCAGAAGACTTTACAATATATGCTTCGGATGCCCAGACTGCAAAGTCATCCCTGTAATCATATGCCGTTGACATGATAATGGGAATGTTTGGACGCTGCTCCTTCATTTTTCTTAAAAGACTTATTCCGTCAATATCAGGCATGAGTATATCAAGAGTAACAATATCCGGATTTTCTTTATCAAACAATTCTAAGGCATCTTTCCCTGTGGTAGCAACGATAACCTCATATCCTTCCTCTTCTAATTCTTCTTTGTAAAGACGCTGTATATTTGTGTCGTCATCAACAATAAGAAGCTTCATGTTGCCTTCTCCTTTCTTTAAAATTTTAACATACAGTGTTTACACTCTCACTCATAATATTAATATCCGTCTTTCTCTAAAGGCAGATAAATCCTGAAAGCAGTACCGCCACCCCATGCACTTTCAACCTTGATTTTGCCGTTATGTTCTTGGATAATTTTGTGCGTTACGGCAAGGCCAAGACCTGTTCCCTGAGCCTTTGTCGTAAAAAAGGGATTAAATATATTTTTGATGTCTTCCTGTTTAATGCCGCAGCCCGAATCAAAAAGTTCAATAACCGCTTCATTTTCTTGTTGCCTTGTTTTTATAATAATTGTGCCTTGGTCAGTTGCCTGAATGGCATTTGTGATTATATTCAATATGGCCTCTTTTATCCGGTCATGGTCTATGAGCGTCATCAAAGGTTTTTCTGATATTTCCTTCACTATTTTGTTTTGCTTTTCGTTCACTTCAGGAGTAATAAAATCTGTTATATCGATTATTAGTTCATTGATGTTTACACTGCGTTTTACGAACTTTGAGCTTTTTACAAACCCTAAAATTTCTTTTAGAATATTTTCAAGTCTACTGACCTCGTTGACAATAATCCTTGCATATTCTCGCGTATCATCTGTGAGCTTTTTCTCAAGTCTTCTTGCGAACCCACCAATAGAAATCAGGGGGTTTCTTATCTCATGTGCTACTCTTGCAGCTAATTCTCCGAGTGCAGCCATTCTCTCAGAGTGGATAACCCTTTCTCTCAGTGTACGTAGTTCTGTGACATCACGTGATATATGAACAGTTCCGACAAAATTCCCGGTAGAGTCAAAAATAGGCGAGTTCGAGACGACGAATGTTCCGTCAAGATAAGGATCTTCAAGTTCACCGACAAATGGCCTTTTTAAATCTACTGATTTATAGTGAGGACATAGTTCCCAGGGTTCTTCTTTTCCATGAAATACCTCATAACATTTTTTCCCAATGATCTCTTCTTCTGGTTTGCCGATTCTCTTAACTACTGCCTGGTTAATACGCCTTATCGTAAGATCATTATCGGTAAAATAGACCATATCGGATATTGATTCAAATATGTTTTTGAGTTCGGTTCGGGCAATAGATACATTCTCAAAAAGTCTTGCATTCTCTATAGCTGAAGCGATATGGCTTGAAAATCCCATCAAAAATTGCAAGTCTTCGTCTTTAATAGGCCTGCCAGTAAATAAGTTGTCAACCCAAATTAATCCTATTACTTTATCTCTTGCGATAAGAGGGACAATACCAAATGCATCAGCTCCGAGCATCTTGATAAGGTAGGGAGTTACGGAAGATTCGGTTTTGGCATTTTGGATGTTAAAGGGTCTTTTTTCCCTTATACAGCGACAGAGAATGCAATCTCCATCAAGTTTTATACGTAATTCCTGGCTGAGTTTATCAAGATGGGAGGCCAGATAAACAGGGCCACTTTCTATTTCTTCGATAATTGCTCCTAAACTCTTACCCTCCATAGAAAGCCATATATCTTTTGCTTCCTCTGGGCTTGCGGGACCGACCCCCATCGTTCCATTCAGTGTATTCTGGGATTCATCTACAAGGAAGAGTATTGCCCTGTTGAACCCGAGTCCGTCACCCATCGTGACTACCGTGAGCACCATTTTAAGAAGTCTGTCTAACTCAAGGGTACTTCTTACAACAGAATTTATAAAAAATAATCTTGAAAGCTCCTGGTTTTTTCTTATTAATTCCTTTTCAACCATTTTTCTTTCTGATATATCTCTGGATATCCCGCTTATGCCGGTAACATTTCCTGATGAGTCCAGTATTGGTGAAAGAGTCAGGCTTACCTCTATAAGTCTTCCATTCTTTGTTTGCCTTATTGTTTCTAAATTCCTTAAAGTCTCTTTTTGTTTTATCTTATCTATAAGATTTTTTTCCTCTTCTATCAGAAATGAAGGGACCATGGGAAGAAATTTGCCTATCACATCATCCTCTATATAACCATAAATATTTTCAGCCCCTTTGTTCCATGAGGTGATTTTTCCTTTGGTATCTGACGTAATAATGGCATCTGCAGAATCGTCTATAAGACTTTTTAGATAGTCTTTTGTTTGCGTAACCTCTTTTTCCTTTTCTATCTCTCTCATGTAAAGCCTTGCGTTTTCAATAGCGATAGATGAAGCAGAAGCGAAAGTCATTAACGTATTCAGATCATCTTGTGAGAAGATTGTAACCCCCCATTCATCCTTCTTATCGTAAAGTCCCAAGGTGCCGATAATATGATCACCAATAGTAAGTGGAACACATATTACAGAGGTTGCTTCCACTCCTGGAACACGCAGATTTTCCGGCATCTTGGAGATATCATCCGTTAACAGCGGTTCACCGGTTAAAGCGACATGTCCTGATATCCCTTCACCAAGATGAAGTGTCATTTCCTGTTTGAAATTATCGGGCAATCCATGAGAGGCCTTTATTTGCAGGTTTTCCCCCTCAAGAAGCCGAAGGATGCACCCTTTTACATTGAACAACTTCGAAACTTCTTTGCATATATAAGGAAGAAGTTCATCAATGTTTAAAATAGATGTTATTGCCTTCCCTATTTCATGTATGACTTTCAGTTCATCAAGCTGCGTTTTTACGCTTCTGTAAAGCTCTGCATTCCGTATGGCAGCACTGATGTTATGAGTGATGATGGTCAGGAGGTTGACCTCGTTCTTACTGTAGACGTAAGGCTCTCTGGTTTGGAGCATGAGAATTCCTATTATGTCGAGGTCTCTTATTATAGGGACAGCGAGCAGAGAGAGCAGGTCATTTGATTCCGGTCTAAGAATTGCTTTAATGTGAGGTTCTTTCCTGATGTCTTCCGCCATAAGCGGCTTTTGTTCTTTAAACAATTTATCTACAATTTCATTATCGTCCTGAATGCAGAACATATGAAATGACTCTTTACTTGTGCCTTTTGCAGCTTCAATGCAGATGACTTTTCTTTCTGGTTTGAGAAGACAAATTGTGCAGGCATCTTTATCAAGGGTATTTACCAAAACATGTGAAATAGTATCGATGATTTCTCTGAGCTCAAGTGTTGAACTCGCAATCTGAGCTATCCTTATTAACACATCGGTCTCTAAGGATTTTTCCCTTTTTTGGTTTCTTTCGGTTATTTCAGCCATATCAGTAACCTTAATAGATATTTATATTTCTGCTTCCCTCATAAATCTTGCAGCCTCTTCAGGAGGCATGGGGTTGATGTAAAAACCTGAGCCCCATTCAAAACCTGCGATCTTTGTGAGCTTTGGTAATATTTCAATATGCCAGTGATAGTATTCATTTTCATCGTTTTTAAAGGGTGATGTGTGAATCATCATGTTGTAAGGTGGCAGGTCGAGGACTTTGTCTATTTGTTTTAATGTTTGCTGGATAATTTGTGCCAAAAGTTTGAAATTGCCGTTCGGCATAAAGCTGGTTTCGTGCTGTTTTGGTAATATCATTGTTTCAAATGGCGATCGTGCAGCAAATGGAGCAACGACAATAAAATGTTCATTTTCAGAAATAACTCTTATCTTACTTGTTGTTTCCTGATGGATTATGTCACAGAAAATACATCTCTCTTTGTAGTTGTAATATTGTCGAGCGTGTTCAATTTCTTCCTGTACTAAATGTGGAACAATAGGAAGGGCTATGAGTTGTGAGTGTGAATGCTCAAGGGATGCACCGGCATCGTCACCTTCATTTTTAAAGACAAGGACATATTTAAATCTAGGGTCTTTTTTTAAGTCCTTGATTCTATTGTGAAATGCCCAGAGAGTATCTTCGACTGACTTAAGTGGCATCGTCGAAAGAGTAAGATTATGATTTGGGCTCTCAATTATTACCTCATGAGCACCAACCCCGTTCATTTTATCAAATATCCCTTCACCGACTCTATTGAGTTGTCCTTCAATGTTTAAAGCCGGGAATTTATTCGATACAACTCTCAGGGTCCAGCCGGGGGTATTGGGTTTGCTGCCGTCAGGTCTAAAGGCTAATATCTCCGGTGGCGTAGTATGTTCGTTCCCTTTACAAAAAGCGCAGAAACCACCTTTTTTGGGTGAAACACGTATACTGAAATCAGATGGTCGCTTGCCTCTTTCGATGGAAATAATTACCCATCCGCCGGAAACAGGATCTTTCCTTAATTCAGGCATCCAAACCTCTCACAAAAAAGCTCTTCATTATTCTGTTGTTTGTTTATTGAATAACGAATAACCAGTAACGATATACAAATTGTGTTAGTATTATATCATTAATTAAACTATATTGTTCCATGAAACCATCTTTTCATGCACGACTTCTTAACGGACCTTTTGATGATCCAGGGCTTTATATAAGAATTCTCCGAGAGAGGCGGGCCTTTATGTTTGACCTTGGATTTACTACCAGCCTTTCCCCGAAAGATATTCTTAAAACAACGAATATTTTTGTCTCACATACCCATATTGATCATTTTATTGGTTTTGACAATATTTTAAGAATTTGCTTAAAAAAAGAAACCCCTTTGGAACTATACGGGCCAGAAGGATTTGCTGATTGTGTTGAGGGTAAGCTGAGAAGTTATACGTGGAATCTTATAAGGGATTACCCACTCATTCTTAATGTATCGGAAATAAAAGAAAGATTTATTAAAAAAGCAGTTTTTAAGGCAGAGCATGCCTTTAGACGTCAAGATTTAGGGACAGCAGCATTTAACGGCATCCTTACAAAAGATTTCTTCTGCAAGGTTTCGACTACGATCCTGGATCATCAGGTACCATGTTTGGCATTCAGTCTTGAGGAGGACTATCATATAAATATTGATAAGGCAAAATTAAACAATCTGAATCTCCCGGTCGGTCCATGGCTCAGAGAGCTTAAAACAGCGATAAGAGAAAATAAGCTTAATAGCGTTTGTACAGTTGAAGATAAGACATTTACTTTTTCGGAGCTAAGAGATGTTGCAAATATAACCAAAGGGCAGAAAATTTCGTATGTTGTTGACGCTTTGGGGAGCGAGGAAAATATTGAGAACATTATTGAGCTGGTAAAAGGTGCGGATGTCCTTTATATAGAGACATATTTTTTAGATAAAGATAAAGACAGGGCAATAGACAGGTATCATCTTACTGCCAAAGAGGCAGGCAGAATCGCGAGAGAGGCAGGCGTTGGAAAATTAGAGGCTATTCATTTTTCACCACGGTATATGAATGAACCTGAAGTGCTGATACGGGAAGCTGAAGAGGAATTTCACAGATAGCATGGTTTTGCACTTCCGATATTTCTGATATACTGGTTTTATATAATGAAAACAAAATAAGGGGGAAGATATATGAAAATCGAACTTGAAGGCACTCTTCTTAAAATGACACCGGAGAATGATAGAGAAAAGACGGAGCTTAACCAGTTGTGGACGATAATAATTGGATGTGTAAACGAGGGCAAGAAATTGGTACCGGTAGGAGAATATTTGCCGGGGGTTAAAGAGGTAGCGGTATTCAATATAGAATAATAATCTCAGGAAGCTGAAGAGTCAGTTATGGTATTAATCGCTAAAGAGCTTATAAATTCTTCAAGATTTCATGGGTATTGCTAAAATCTCTAAAAGTCGTAGACCAAATGTCAAATCAATTAAAAAGGGTTCAAGGGGTCATTAAATTTGTCAGAATCTTACTTGACTTTTTCAAATTGATCTTTCGTAGCTCCGCACACAGGACAGACCCAGTCATCAGGTAGATTTTCAAAAGGAGTGTGAGGCGGCACATCACTATCAGGATCTCCCGCTTCAGGGTCATACACATAACCGCAAACAGTACATTCCCATTTATCCACAATTACTCTCCTTTATTTCCCTCGTTCTCAAAGGGGATGTCGGGGGATTATATCGCTCCTTCCCCGCTCAGTACTACTTTAAAAGTTTTAAATAAAATAACAATATCCAACCATAAATTCCAATTTCTCACATACCATGAATCAAGGGCAATTCGGTAATCATACCCGGTGTTACTTCTGCCGCTTACCTGCCACAATCCAGTAACTCCAGGGGGTACGCCAAAGCAGAGCTTTGCCTGATCTTTATAATATTCATTTATTTCTCTCTTTGTAACCGGCCTTGGTCCTACAAGGCTCATATTGCCCTTAAGGACATTAAATATTTGCGGCAGCTCATCAAGTGAAGTTTTTCTTAAAAAAATTCCAATCTTTGTTATCCTTGGATCATTCTTCAATTTCCAGTGGTGGTTCCACTCATTTCTTGCATCCGTGTTACTTTGTAAAAGGTTATCAAGTCTTGTCTCAGCGTCATTGTACATCGTTCTGAATTTATAGCATCTGAAAGGCTTATCGTTTCTCCCTATCCTTTCCTGTGAAAATATGGCTGGTCCCTTTGAGCCTATCCTGATGAGAACAGCAATTATGGTCATTGGTACCGAAAGGACAACCAGTATCGCAAAACTCACAATAAGGTCGAAAATCTTTTTTATGAGGATATTTGTCGGTTTTGCAAGGTTGTTTTTTACCTCAAGGGCAATTGCCTGTTCCTGAAAGAAGTGTTGGAGATTTGTCCCCAGGACTGATATCCCAAACAGGTCTGGAATCAACAAAATATTCTGAGTCTTATGTTGAAGCCTGTGAATAAGCGAAATAAACTTTTCCTTTTTGCATCCTGGCATAGCAATGACAATATCCTCGATACCGCATCTGCCGATATATTTTTCTGCCTTGTCCACTCCTGCGTGAATCTTAATTCCCCCGATCCTTTTCCCCCTCTTTGCAGGATCATCATCAAGGAATCCCACAACATTAAGACCAAGGTTTTTATCTCTCTTTAGGGCATTAAAGATAAGTTCACCCGTCTTTCCGGCTCCAAGGATGAGTACCTTGCTTTTTAGCAAACCCATATGCATTAATATCTTTTTTGTGTTGATTCTTATAATGGGCAAAATTGCAAAAGAGATTATGCCCATGAGAACTATTACAGTTCTTGATACTTGCTCTCCAATTTTGCCAAGATAGAGGATACTAAACACGCCAACAGTAGAAAAGAAAACGACCTTCCATGACATCTTTACCTCGTCCCAGAATGAAAACCTTTTGCTATACAGTCCCTCATACGCAAAAAAAGCAAGCCAGACTGGAAAAACCCATCCAAAAAAGGTAAAGGCTCTTTGTGGGAATTCAGGGAATTGAAAAAAATGTGGCAAAATATTTTTTCTAAGAAATATAGCACTTTCCAGGGAAATAAAGATTGAGACAATGTCTACTATTAATAGAAGAACTGTACCTAAATTCTTTTTAATCATGCTATCAATTGCTTCAACTGAAACTTTTTTATGACCGTAACCATTCAGTTATGGGTGGAAAGTCTGTAAGATGCCTATTCCTTGTACGTCATCCCCCCACTCGATCGGGGGCCGGAGTATCACGATCCCCACCCGTCACTGAAAGGTTACGTATGAATTTAGATATTGTAGAGATTATATAACAAATAGGTCAATATTAGATATCAGCGCTCAGCGATCGGCGTGCTTTGTTGGTTTAATCTACAAGATTGAACCAGTGCAAAAGCTGATTGCTGACTTCTGAAAGCTCACTACAAATGGAAAATACCGTGTTGACGTGATAAACTGTTTTCATGCTTTATCTGAATGATAAACTGGTTCCAAAGCATAAAGCCCTTATCTCAGTTTTCGACCATGGATTTCTCTATGGAGATGGTATTTATGAGACTTTGAGGGCATACAAAGGCGTTGTCTTTACGATCGATGAGCATATTAAGAGGCTCTTTCGTTCTGCATCTTTGATCGGCCTTAAAATTCCAAAGGTGCCTGATGAAATCAAGGAAGCCGTTTACGATACGATAAGGGCAAATAAGCATGATGAGGCATATATAAGGATAACCGTATCAAGAGGTGCTGGTAATATTGGCTTGGACCCTGATTTGTGTCCGCAACCAACTTTTGTGATCATGTCAAACAAATTAAAAGGTTATCCAAGGCAGTATTATCAAAAGGGAGTTAAGATTGCATTGGTTCGTACAAGGCGGAATTTCAGGGGGGCACTTGATCCTAAAATAAAATCTCTTAATTTTTTAAATAATATCCTTGCGAAGATAGAGGCAAAAGAAAAGAGAGCCTATGAGGCAATAATGATGAATTATAAAGATTATATCGCGGAGGGTACCATAACCAATATTTTTTTTGTAAAGGATAATATTCTTTGCACGCCGGCACAGGAAACGGGTGTTTTGGATGGTATCACCAGAGGGATAATTCTCGATATCGCAGGGGAGTTAAAAATGAAAACAAAGGAAGGCAGATTTAAACGTGAAGATCTATATCAGGCACAGGAAGTTTTTATTTCTAACACTACTATGGAACTTATGCCGGTAACAGAAGTAGATAATGTAAGGATAGGGACAAGGGCTGGTGAAGTTACAAAAATGCTTCATAAAACGTATAAAAAAAAAGTTGCTGATTATATAAAAAAGCATACATAAACCAAAACACTCATGCCAATAGGGGCAACACGAAGAATGAAAATTACAAATCCCCCTATCCCCCCTTTCCTAAAGGGTTGCAAGGGGGGATTTAAACTTATTTTCGGATTAAATAGTGCATATCACGATGGCATATGTGATACTCGATGATGAAAATAAACGACAAACATGACATTGCCAAATTGATTGACTACAGTCTTCTGCGTCCTGATGCAACGGGGTTAGACATTATGAAACTATGTAAAGAAGCCGAGAAGATCGGTTGTTTTGCTGTCTGTGTCCAGCCAGTCTTTGTACCAATGGCTAAAGAAATGCTCATGAAGAGCAAATTAAACATTGCAACAGTGATAGGCTTTCCCATGGGCATGACATTTTCACAAATAAAAACATATGAGGCAATGGAAGCTGTATTGCACGGAGCAGATGAACTTGACATAGTGATGAATGTGAGCTTTGCAAAGTCAAATAATTGGAAATTAGCAGAAAAGGAAATTTCAGATATTATTACAGCTACTCCTGAAGCAGTGCACAAGGTAATAATAGAGACATGTTACCTTACGGATGATGAAAAGAAAAAGGCATCTTTAATGGTCACGAAGACAGGGGCAACATTTGTTAAGACATCGACGGGTTTTGCATGCGGAGGTGCCGTAGTTGGGGATGTTGAATTAATAAGGTCAGTGACAAAAGGGGACATAGGGATAAAAGCTGCTGGTGGTATTAACACTCTGAAAGATGTGATGGCGTTTGTCGATGCCGGTGCCACAAGGATTGGAACGAGTTCGGGCGTGGCAATCATGAAAGAAGTTGATGACTATCTTAGAAAATTCAAGGGATCCAGGGGACAAGGACTCAGGTGAATTAACAATTAGAAGTGATCAATTAAGAATGAATAGTATTTTAAAAAATTTATACAATTCTTCATTACTCTTTGATAATTATTCATTTAACACTTTGACATTATGATGAGAAATTTGACTCCTCGAATCCTTTACCAAACATCGGCCCGTATTTATCAGGCATTCTGTCTTTCAGAATATCATTATAAGGATTTAAAGCCTTGTTTCTTGCAGTTTTCGGATCAATATCTGTAACCATGAGCCCTTCTTTATCTTCTGGAGCCCTTATCAAAATATTCCCTTTTGGTGAAACGATTTCACTTTTGCCTATGAATGTCAGGGATTGTCCCTCTTTTCTATTTTCCGTTCCGATTCTGTTTGCTGTTACAGAATATACCATATTTTCCAGGCACCTGACGGGCATGGCATCCGGGCAGAAAGGGAGGACAAGATTTGATGGATGTACAATAACCTCTGCACCTAACAATGCAAGACTTCTCGTAGATTCAGGAAAAAGCCAGTCAAAGCATATCATTATACCAATACGGCCTATCTCTGTATCCCATACTTTGAATCCGGTATCTCCTGGGGTGAAATACAAATGCTCCTCAAAAAAGAGGTGTGTCTTGCGGTAAACGCCGATTAATCCATCAGGGCCGATAAAGACCGCTGAATTATAAAACTTGTTCCCGCTCTTTTCCGGAAGACCGGCAGCAATAAATATACCCCTTTTATTTGAAAGTTCTGAAAGAACTTCGGTAGTATATCCCCCCGGGATGGTTTCAGAGAGTTCTGCCACCTCTTCAGGAGAGACAAATTGATAGCCCGTTGCAAAAAATTCAGGCAGTACAAGGAGTTCTAAATCTATATCTTTTGCAGCAGATACAACTTTTTCTATGTTTTCCTCTTTTTTGCCAAAAGCTGGATTAAATTGATAAAAACCTGCCTTCATGAAATTAACATACCATGTAATCAATGCTATTGTCTAACTCTATTAAATAGCTTCAGCAGTCGGCATCCAGCAATCAGATTCATATTGGTTTAATCTTGTAGAGTGAAACAAAGCATTCTGATCGCTACATAAATATTTTGTTAACATAAATAATGCAGACATTGCGAAAAAATTTATTTAACTCGATGAATTTTTTATTAAATTATGCATATGACTTTGAATAAAAATATGCATAGGTACATTGATTAAAAGTGCATTTAAGGTATCGAAAAATAAATTTTTTCACAACATCTGCATTATTTTAAATGCATTTTTTAGGTTAATTCAAATACCTTCGCAGGCACTCCTTATTCTAATTTTGTTAACATATAGAATTATGTCAAAGGTTTTTATAAGAAAAGCAGATTACAATTACAACACCGTGAAGCAGATAGTGTTTGAAATCATGGACTTGATTGTCGGGAACCTGATTCAGAAGGAAAGCCGTGTTGTAATAAAGCCCAATTTGCTTGCACCGGCTTCTCCTGAAAAGGCGGTTGTTACGCATCCGATGATTGTGAAAGCGTCAGTTGAGTATGTGCTTGACAGGGGAGCAAAACCTCAGATTTCTGACAGCCCGGCGGTTAGTTCTTTCGAAAAAATCCTGAAAGAAAGCGGAATAAGCAGCGCACTTGAGGGACGAGATGTCGAGTACAAAGAATTCAAAAAATCTGTACGTGTCGATGTCGGTAAGCCCTTTGAAAAAATAGACATTGCTGAGGACGCTGTCAAGGCGGATTTTGTTATAAACCTTCCTAAACTCAAGACTCACACCCAGATGTTGCTC
>CAYFXR010000167.1:0-12269 GCA_964347155.1 uncultured Nitrospiraceae bacterium
ACATCGACAGACGGACAGCAAAGATAAATTATTCTAAAGTAAAATGTTTACGTGAGCAAGAATTAAATTACAATAACCAAATCCCAAATTCCAAATGTTTGGTTATTGTAATGTGGTCATTGGTTATTATTTGAAAATTGGTGCTTGTAATTTGGAATTTATTTTCTTTATGCCGAAATGCGGAAAAAAGCAGAAATAAATCATGGAACGATACTAAGAAATATCTACAATACCCTTTTTAAATCTTTTGGTCCACAGTACTGGTGGCCAGGTGAGACCCCTTTTGAAATATCCGTGGGTGCCATCCTTACTCAAAACACGAACTGGGCAAATGTAGAAATTGCAATAAATAATTTAAAAAAAGAGAATGTTCTCAATGTGTGGGCATTACACAAAATGTCTCACAAAAAACTTGCTTCACTCATCCGGCCAACGGGTTATTTTAATATTAAGGCCAAAAGGCTTAAACATTTCGTGGCTTTTCTTGCAAACCATTATGAAGGCAGCATGAAACGAATGAAAAATGAAGATACGTACAAACTGAGAGAAGATCTTTTGAATGTAAAAGGAATTGGCCCTGAAACAGCTGATTCCATTCTGCTTTATGCGCTTGAAAAGCCTGTTTTTGTTATTGATGCCTATACAAAGAGAATTCTGCAAAGGCATAAAGTTGTATCTGAAAAGACAACGTATCATGAACTTCAGGAGCTTTTTCACGAAAACTTTCTTCCCGATGTCACGTTATTCAACGAATATCATGCCCTATTTGTTATGCTGGGCAAGGATTACTGCAAGCCAAAACCAAGATGTGAAGGCTGTCCCCTGAAAAATAAGAATTTCTGGATATATAATAATATAGCCTTGTGCCATTTATGAATTTATTAATATATATTAGGAAAGAAACAAAAATGAGAACTACTTTACAAGACCCAATTATTGAAGAGTTTGTAAAAAAAGTTAAAAAAATTCCAGAAGTAAAAAAAGTCATCTTATATGGCTCACGGGCAAGGGGTGATTTTGAAGAGTGGTCTGATTATGACATAATAGTTTTTGTTTCAATAAAAAACAAGAACATTGAAAATCAAATAGATAAAATTGCATGGGATATAAACTACAAAAAATTAGTTTCTATTATGCCTTTAGTTTTCTCAGAATCAAAATTTAGAACAGAAAAATACGAGCCATTATTTATGAATGTAAAGAGGGAAGGAATTATATTATGAAACCTGACCCTAAATTAACCAAGAAACTTCGAGAAATTATGAATAAATCCAGACGATCGCTTGAGGATGCGATTCTTCTTAATAAAAAAGGAAGCTATGATAGTGCAGCTTCGTTGGCTTATTATGCAGTATTTCATGCGATTCAAGCATTGTTGCTGACAAAAGGATTGGCCTTTTCAAAACACTCTCAGGTAAAAGGTGCTTTCAATAAAAATTTTATTCACACAGGGATATTGCCAAAAAATTTTACTAGAATTATCGAAAGACTTTTTAAAGACAGGCATATTGGCGATTATGCGTATGGAGAACACATTAATAAATAAAGAGCTAAAAAAGATATACTAGATGCCAAGCTTGTAATTAAGTCAAGTACACAATATTTAAAAACTATCTACAAGCAAGAATACTGGGTTGAAGATTGAGAGTGCCAATATGGTTATAAGTCAATAATTTGTATAAGTCAACATTTACATAAATTGTAAATAGTTTTGCTGTCTTGATAATAAAAGGATTCGAGGATTCAGGTGAATTATCAATTATAAATGATCAATTAAGAATGAATAGTATTTTAAGAGATTTATACAATTATTCATTACTCATTGATAATTATTAATTAAAGACTTGAACCCCTGTACCCTTGACCCCTCGAACCCTTAAGAGAAAAAGTCAGGAAAAGCCTTTAAAATGCTTGTAAACGCTTTTATTAGCTATCGCAAATTAATTCCCTCGCAACTATAGTATTTTTATATTCAATGAAAAAAGGAATCATTTTTATCGTACCCCTTGGTGCAAAAAATAAAAAAGAACCTGTTTTTAAAGAAATTCTTTCTCTGTGCCCTGAGAATGATTATTCGTCAGTTTTATATCTATGCCCCAATAATTTCGTTCAGACAACTGTCAAAAGTCAGTTTTTCTCCTATCTAAAAAAAACTTTTACAAAATCTGCATATATACCTTTTCAGTCCACGACAATAAAACAGTTTGCTGCTCATCTTCATAACACGTACGGCAGAAACAACACATTTTCAGATCGTATAAGAACACTTATCTTGTGCGAAATTCTTAAAGAGAAAAACATAGGATATGCACGCCTTTTATCTGATCTTCTAAAAAAAATCAAGCATTACATTTTAGATAAAGATCTTTCTCATCTGAAAGAAGAAATCAAACTACTGATGTTTGAAGAAAATGCAGCTAAAAGAGCGGAAAGAGCAATAGAAGTGCTTGCATTATACGAAGACGAATTAAAAAAGAAAGATATTATTGATCCGGAAGATATGCTGAAAAACTGCATTCCATTGTTAGGAGAATTTGCAAATATTAACGTACTCGTTATTGACGGATTCTTTGATCCGACACCACTGGAATTAAAAATTATTGAAGTGTTTATAAATAAAGCGGCTAATGTATATATGATTGTTGAAGAAAATTCGGAAATTCATAGATATTTTCAGACGTCAAAATCAGGGTTTACTACTAAGAGGCTTAAGCAAGCTTGGCATCGAGACAATACAGGCTATTATTCTTATCCGTCAATGGAAGAGGAAGTCGAAGGAATTGCCAGGTGCGTAAAGAAGCTCCTTATTGAAGGTGTCAGGACATGGGAAATAACGGTAAGCTTTCCTGTGCTTTCAAAATACCTTCCGATGCTGAGAAGAATTTTTAAGAAATACAACATACCCTTAAGCATAAGAGAGCATAATTTATCTACTACACAACCATTTATTGCTTTACAGGAAATGATCACGTGTCTAGAGGAAGATTATCCAAGGAATGATTTTCTCTCTTTCCTCATATCTCCATATTTCCCTTCCATCCCCGATATTATAAGAGTATGGGCGGTTACGTATTCTTACAAGGCAGGAATAGTCAAAGGAAAAGATTCCTGGCTTTCCATTAAAGAAATTCTTATGAATTCGCCAAAAGGTGAGTTCTTAGAGGACAACAAGAAGATGCTTGGTGAATTTCAGCAGGGAATAAATTCAATTATTGAAACTATGGAAGACATAAAAAACAGTAATGGCCTTCTTTCATTTATTGATGCTTTTGAATCTGCTCTCAATAAATTCGGTTTCTTTGAGTCGATAGATAGCTTCCCGACTGATGTGGATGGAGATACGATATCTCATAAAATCACGAACCTGTTCTCCGAATTGAGACATTTTGGCGGGTTATATGAATCCGGCCTGTACAATTCTGATACGCCTGGATTTTATTTAAGGTATCTGCTACAAAATGTAAGATGTACGAATGAAATCAGAGACGGTGTAAGGGTTATTCCTTATGAATTATCAGCAGGACTTGAAACGACAGCGTTATTCTTTGGCGGCATGCTGGAAGGAGACTTTCCTTCAAGGCCTGACATAGATCCTCTATTGCCGGAAAAAGTAAAAAAGGCCTTAGGAATGCCTTATCTCGAGTACTATCTCAACAGGCAACAACTCTATTTTAGGCGTCTTCTTAATGTTTCAGCGAATACCCCTTATTTCTCCTTTCCTTCGGCTGACAGTGACAAAATATTCCTCCCATCACCGTTTCTTGACTGGAAAGAGCATATACGTCTGCCAGCCCTTGATATCTTTACAGAAGAAGACGTCCTTATAAGAGAGGGGGCAATTCAAATAACTGCTTCAGAATCTAAAATTTTCCGGGATCTCGGTGCAACCCGATCAGGAGAAGAGTTGTTCCTAAATAAAAAGGCGGCCGGCATGCTGCTTAAGAGAATCAGCAAAATGTCGAAAGGATTCCTTAATGTGACCGATTTAGACTATTACAGGAAATGCCCTCTACGTTTTTATATTGAAAAAGTACTGCTGCTTGAAATAGACATGCCGCCGAAATATGAGGTTGAATCAAGGCTGTGGGGTAGTCTCGCACATAAGACCATGGAAAATCTATTCAGAGACGGTGATATAGAATTACATACCATTGATGAAAAGCTCTTTCAAGGGCTCGATCAAAGCTTGAAGCAGTTTCCTATAGGAGACTTCTGGTCTAGAGTCGCAAAGGAAATCTTTCAGAAACTGCTACCGCTCTTGAAAGATCAAGAGACTGATATCAGGAAGCAGGGTTTTTATCCCTATATGGTTGAGAAGAAGATAAAAACAGAGATACATGGTCTGAAGCTCAAGGGGAAAATTGACAGAATTGATAAAAAAGTAAAAGTGGGCGGACATACGACGGACGATGTATCACATAACACGGTCATACTCTTAGATTACAAAACAGGCACTATCGATACAGATAGTCTCCAGTTGCCGCTGTATGCAGGCATATGGCAGAAAAACTTCTCAGAGACAGTACAAAAAGTCGGCTTTTATTCTTTACGAGAAGGATGTATAAGCTGGTTTCCCAGGAGGAAAAGGATAGAAGACTTTATCAAGGACACTCTGCAGAGTGCAGAAGAACTTATTGATAAAATGAAAAAAGGGATTTTTTCTCCGGAGCCGTTTAAGGCTGGCGAGTGCAGATACTGCTACCACAGCCCGTTATGTGATAAAGAAAGTTCCAACCGTTTGAGCCGCTTCAACAGTTCCAACGGTTCAAACGTCTGAAACAGTTTAAGCGGTTGGAACGGTTTAATATTATGAGTTATCTTGATACAAATAAAAGTGTAATGATTTCTTCTCCAGCAGGCTCCGGCAAGACCGAGAAGCTTGCACGGAGGTATATTGCCCTCCTTCAAAAAGGAGTAGATGCAGAGAAAATACTCGCTGTCACTTTTACTGAGAAAGCGGCTGCCGAGATGAAACAGAGAATCTTAAAAATATTGAGAGACGAGGACAGGGAATTATTTAAAAAGCTTCTTGATAAAATGCCGTTAATGAGGGTATCAACTATTCACTCATTCTGCGGGACCCTCCTTAGGCGTTTTTCCTGTGAGACAGCAACAGATCCCAATTACAACATAGAGGACGCGATTGATTCCAGCATGACGTGGGAAGAAACAATCTATGAAACACTTATGGATGCCGGCAAAGGTGATAAAGGACACGAGTTCCTTATCCAGAGTATTAGTGAAAAGGGTTTCAGAGGCATTGACTATCTTAAAGGCACTGTTGATTATCTCTTCCAGAAGAGTCCTTTTTCTTTTGAAGCTGATGATCGTGTATATACTCCTCCATCATCTCATACCATCGTAGATGAGCTTAAAGCCTGGCCAGGGGTAAAAGACGTGATAGAGGGTTATCATGAATTTTTTAAAAAGGGCTCTTTCCGTGAAATGCCCTTTTTGGAAAAGCATTTTTTAACAGACAAAAAAGAGCCTCGCAGAAGACCTCCACCATCACTTAGAAATATTGCCGATTACCAGGACTGGGCATTCAAGATGTATATGTTCTGGAGAGATAATAAGATGAGAGAACATGCAAAGAGGACGGAAAGGATAAAAGAAATTTTCAACATATGTCTGGATAAATACACTGATAAAAAGAGGGCGAAGGGAATTCTTGATTTCAGCGATCTCGAATATATCGCTTATAAAATGCTCACTGAAAATCCGGAGTGGACAAATATACTTTATGCGTTTGATGAAAAAACAGATCATATTCTTGTAGATGAGTTTCAGGATACCAACTCCTTTCAATGGGCAATAATCAACAAATTAACAGAAGAATGGCGTTCGGGTTTAGGGGCAAAAAGAGACGAAGGAATAAAGCCCACAATTTTTTTTGTAGGGGATGAGAAGCAGTCTATATATTTCTTCAGGGGAGCCAATGTTGAGATTTTCCACACAGCCAGAGAAAAGCTGCAACGATGGCTGGGTGATGAATTTTGCTATGAAGAGGCAAAAGAGAATTTCCGAAGCCGCCCTGCTATTATTGATTTTACAAACCATGTCTTTTCCAGAATCATGAGCACCGGCGAGGTAAGTCCTCCCTGGATGACATATTATAATGCGTTCAGTGCATGCGGAACAGGTTCCCCTGATTCAGGACGGGTGGAACTTGTTTTGATGGATGACAATTCTCCAAATATTTCAGAAGCAAAACGGAAAGAATCAGAAGTTCTTGCCCAAAGAATACAGGGGCTTGTTGGAAATTTTCAAATAACCGACAAAGGCATACAACACCAGAGTTGTGAACCAGACGGTACACGCCAGAGGCATGGACCAGACGGTACATACCAGAGACCCTGCAGATATATGGATATCGCTATTCTTTTAAGAAAAAGGACTCATCTGAAAAAATATGAAGAATCATTAAGACATAACAAGATACCTTTCGTAGCAGTGAAAGGTATCGGTTTTTATCAGGAGCCAGAGATTGCCACCCTCAGGGCGCTTGTGTATTTCCTCTCAAATACAAAAGACGATTATAGCCTTTATATTCTTTTAAAAAGCCCTCTTTTTCAGATTGATGAAGGCACTATTATTCAAGTAATAAATAGGAAAGGGGATTGTCTATTCTCGAAGCTGCAAGGCGGTTCAAGTAAGGAAGAAAAAACAGGTATGCCAAGCCGGATCAAGGAATCAGTGATAATGCTTCGGGAATGGCTATCTCAGATTCCTTACACTCCAATCTCTGAATTAATAGACCATGCACTTGTCAGGACAGAGGCATGGAGGTATTTCCATGAAGCCCAGACACGGGCGAATATCAAAAAATTCATAAGAATAGTCGAGGATCTGGAGACAAATGGCAAGTCGCTTCTCAAGATAAGGAACTTTCTTGAAAGAACACGTAACAAGAATGAGGAGCCAAAGGCAAATGTTAATACCGAAGGAATGGATGCGGTAAAGATAATGACCATCCATGCAGCTAAAGGACTTGAATTCCCCATTGTTTTTATACCGGGTCTTGAAGAGCCTTTTACCTCACAAACAGGTGACAGTCTGATATATGAAAAGAATGGGAAATTCTTCTTTAAATCCGAGCCCGATTCCTCGATCAGAAAACAGGATGAAGATTTCCTTGTGCATCTTGCAAAAGAGGAGGAAGAACAAAAAAGGCTCTTCTATGTTGCAATAACAAGAGCTGAAGAAGCGCTGATTCTCATTAGCCACTGGAGCGGCAGAGACAATAATTTTTTAGGTTTTCTAAAGAGAGGGCTTGAACTTCAAAAAAAGAATTCGACATACGGAATTGGAGCCGATATTAAAGGCTTTTCATTACTGACAGCACAAGATGTAAAAATGCTTCATGAACACGCGCCCAAACCGAAAGCGGCATCAGCAACTCAATTTCCCGTTAAAGTCATTCCGACTAAAACGGAAAAACACATCTCCTGGAAAACGGTTACAGAAACAGTAGATATCAAGCGGAGACATGGCAAAGAATGGGTAGTCCTCGGCGATATCTTACACAGGATTTTTGATGGTATATCAAAAGGAATCATACAGGATAAGGATATAAGAGCACGAGCTCAAAAATTAATCGAATCTAAAGTCACTTATAATGAACAAAGAGACAGCATGATGATAGCAATCATCGAAAAAGACATAGCTGTCTTAAAGGCAAAAGGCATATGGCAGGAAATCATTTTACCAAGAAAAGATTCTTTTTCAGAGCTGCCGTTCATATATAATGCTGAAGATGTCGTCTATACAGGCAGGATTGACAGGATAATTAAAGACGTTAACACGTATAAAATATATGACTACAAAACATTCCCTGTTATTGAAAAAGAGACTTTGTATCTTTTGAAAGAATATTCTGTTCAGCTTAACTTATATAAAAGAGCCGTTAGTACATTGTTTAACACAAAGGATGTAAAATCCTTTATTATTTTTACACACATAGGAGAAATACGAGAAGTTTAGGCGGGGGAATTAAGGGGGTCATGTTCAGATGAAAAAAAGATTTGGACAACACTTTCTTTTCGATCCCAATATACTCAAAAAAATCTTGAAATGCAGCAAACTGCATCCTGACGATTCAGTTGTCGAGATCGGCCCTGGGCCTGGTACATTGACAAAGCTTCTTTCAGAACATGCTAAAAATGTTATTGCAATTGAAATAGATAAAAGGCTTTTTGATAAGTTGAAAAAAACATTCACAACAATAAAAAATGTGGAGTTGATCAGAGCCGACGCCCTGAAGTTTCCCTATGACTCAATCAAAGACAGATTTAAAGTTGTCGCCAATATCCCTTATTACATAACCACGCCTCTTTTATTCAGATTGCTTGAATATAAGGATAAAATTCCAAGCATGACATTGCTCCTGCAGAAAGAAGTAGCTAGAAGAATTACGGCTGTTCCAGGTAACAAAGAATATGGAGTGCTTTCCATATCAATGCAGCTCCACACAAAACCGACATTTGAATTTGCTGTCTCGAGGAAAGCTTTTTCACCACCTCCTGAAATTGATTCTGCAGTTGTGCATTTCGAGATATTATCTCAGCCCGTGATCAAAGAGAATGATCAGGCCTTTTTTTTAAAAGTTGTCAAAACAGCATTCACCCAGAGAAGAAAAACCATACTTAACAGTCTGAAATCTTTTAACGGTATAAGAGAAGCCCTGCGAAAAGCAGATATTGATCCTCAACTCAGACCGGAAAATTTAAGTATTAAGGATTTTGTAAAACTAACGGAAGTATTAAAATAATCGCAAAATTCTAAGGAACCTCATTTGAATAACCTTAATTGAGCAATTCTTATATAAATAGATGTGCAATGCAGGTTCAAAAATTCATAATGCGATTGGATATTGGAATTGTCTTACTGCTATAGTTAATCTTTCACGTAAATAGTGAAGATTATAAAAGCAAGACAATAACTGCACAAAGGTATCGCTATGTATTTTTTCACCTGCCTTGCACATCTTTATGAAATTAAATCGCTCAATTTAGGTTATAGTAAATATATTAGGAGCTGAGGGAGCAAGGACGTATAGTCCATTTACGGGATTCAGGTGAATTATCAATTATAAATGATCAATTAAGAATGAATATTATTTTAAGAAATTTTATACAATGCTTCATTACTCATTGATAATTATTCATTTAATACTTGAATCCTATTTTTCATCTGATATTTATACAAGAGCATAAAAATTATTTTCTCTTTAAGCATATAACATGAAATCAAACACTGATTACGACATTATTGTTATCGGCACAGGGCATGCAGGCTGCGAGGCAGCACTTGCTGCGGCAAAAATGGGTTTCATCACCGCTATTTTTACCATGAGTCTTGAGACCATCGGGCAAATGTCATGCAATCCTGCTGTTGGCGGACTCGCGAAAAGTCATCTTGTTAAAGAAATAGATGCACTCGGAGGCGAAATGGCAAAGGTTACTGATAAGGCTGGCATACAATTTAAAATCCTGAACAAAAGCAAGGGACCAGCAGTCTGGGCAACACGGGTTCAGGCAGACCGCGCCCTTTATAGAAAATATATGAGAGAGTCCATTGAAACCCTACATGGTCTTGACATTAAACAGGAAAGAGTTGAAGAGATTTTGGTTGAACATGACCGTGTTTACGGTTTAAAGACTTCTGAATCTGTTTATAAGGCAAAGGCTGTAATAATAGCAACCGGTACATTCTTAAACGGATTAATTCATATGGGCATGAAAAACTTCCCTGCAGGCAGGGCAGGTGAGCCGCCTTCAATACATCTGTCAAAATGTCTCAATAAAATCGGTTTTAAAATAGGGAGGCTCAAAACAGGAACACCTCCGAGACTTGATGTAAAGGGCATAGATTTTTCTGTTATGCACATTCAGGAAGGAGACACGCCACCCCCTGCAATGTCTTTATTCACAAAAAAAATTAAAAATCCTCAGTTACCATGCTACATGACTTATACCAACCAACAGACCCACAAAATAATATATGATAATCTTCAATACTCTCCGCTTTACAGCGGTATAATCACCGGGGTTGGTCCGCGGTACTGCCCTTCTGTAGAAGATAAGGTTATTAAATTTAAAGATAAGTCAAGACATCAGGTATTCCTCGAACCAGAGGGCATTGATAATAACGAGTATTATGCAAACGGTATTTCAACAAGTTTGCCAAAAGAGGTTCAGATCAAAATCGTACAGAGCATACAGGGGCTTGAATGCGCAGTAATAAACAAGTTCGGTTATGCGATAGAATATGATTTTGTCTATCCAACCCAGTTAAAACCAACTTTGGAAACAAAGCTTTTTCACGGGCTCTACCTTGCAGGACAGATTAACGGCACGTCCGGTTATGAAGAAGCTGCTGCCCAGGGTTTAATGGCAGGGATTAATGCTGCCTTAAGGCTTAAAAATAAAGACCCCTTTATCCTCGGCAGACACGAGGCATATATTGGAGTTTTAATTGATGATCTGGTAACAAAAGGGACAAAAGAGCCCTACCGCATGTTTACGTCAAGGGCTGAGTACAGGCTGCTATTAAGACAGGATAATGCTGATTTGCGGCTTATGGAAAAGGGTTATAACCTCGGCCTTATTCAAAAAAAACAACTCAATGTATTACTCAGGAAGAAAACCGCAATTGAAACAGAACTGAAGAGAATCAGATCCACACGCTCCAAGCCAGAAATAATAAATCCTGTATTGAAAAAACTTGGAGGAACTCCTGTCCAAGAAGATACTACTTTATACCAGTTGCTAAAGAGACCTGAGGTTAAATACATTGATATAGCAAAAGTTTCCCCATCCAGTAACGGACTGTCGCAGGATTTAATAAATCAGGTTGAAATCCAGACCAAATACCATGGCTACGTTCAACGACAGGAAGAACAGGCAGAGAAGTTCAAAAAAATTGAAGAAAAAGTCTTACCGGAAAATTTTATTTACAAAGGCATTAATGGTCTATCAAAAGAGATCGTAGAAAAGCTTGAAGAGGTAAGGCCTCTCAACCTCGGGCAAGCAAGCAGAATCCCCGGTGTCACACCTGCAGCAATTTCACTTCTTATGGTTGCCGTGGGAAAACATCATCGCAAATAAATTTCACATTTCAGATTGCTGATCAATGCTGTATTTGACAGATATGATATAGATTATTTACAGACAAAAAGCCGGTATCCTTTTCATATAATTTACTTCAAAGGATGCCGGCTTTCCAAAAATTAATGTTCGTATTTTAAAGGGAAATGCTTGTGAGTATTTTCAAGTCTTTCCTTAAAAACCCATTTGTATTTAGGATCAACCTTTTCAGTGAATGGACTGTCGTCACCGTGACATACCATACAGCCCTTTTCATCTTCAGATGGAATGATAAGCCCTGCGGCTTTGACCTCGTCTAACTTGAATTTCTTGTTTTTCTTCATCACTTTAGAAAAATCACTTCCGGGTCCATGACAAGCCTCACATTGAACGTTTGCCAATTTTGGTGTCTCTTCCATACTCACGAATCCACCCTGGCCATAACCTGTCGTATGACATCTCAAACAGTCAGCATCAGTGGTATAGTCCTTATCTGGTTCAAGCCCCGCCTTTTTCTTTGCTTCTGCCTTTACCCCCGGTTTTAGATTTTCATAACTTGTTGCCATAAGTGTTTTTTTCCATGCCTTATACTGCTTCGCATGACAAGTCTTGCATTTTTTTGCCCCAATATATTTTGCTGCATCAGCATTTGTCACTACAAAAACGGTCATAACAAATAGTACTGAAACAATTCCCACTATAATCTTTTTCAAGATTTCACCTCCTTTCATATTTTATTTTAAAATTTGGTTTGATAGTATAGCAAGAAAGACCGAATAATTGTCAAAAGATATTTTAATTTTATTATAAAGATATTTATTATATTTTGTTCTTATCCCAATTTGTTAGGTGGTTGCACTAATAACATCGTATACTGTTTTATCCGACCTTCGTCATTCCCGCAGTCTTTTGAGCGGGAATCAATTAAATAAGAGACTTGGATTCCAAAGGGCTGATTTTTTAATAACTCTTATAAATCTTCAGTTTTTAGATAAAGTCTATCCCCCCACTAATCCTCTATTATGTTGTTTTGCGTAAGTGCTTAAAAAAACACGATAACTTACAGTTATCTGCATTTTTAAATCTTTCCTTTGAACACAACATTATTAATGGAAATAAATAGGAAGAATAGTCACTTGCTAATATGATATAAATCATATTCACGAGTTCACAAGTGAGATA
>CAYFXR010000168.1:0-2955 GCA_964347155.1 uncultured Nitrospiraceae bacterium
TCAAGTGTTAAATTAACAATTATCAATGAGTAATGAAGAATTGTATAAAATTTCTTAAAAAAATATTCATTGTTAATTGATCATTTATAATCGATAATCCACTTGAACCCTAGAATCCTAGAATCCTCGAACCCTATTTAGCATTTGATATTAATTGCAAGTTTTATATGTAATTTGAATTTATCAACTAAAACACGAAAGAGGGAATAATTTCTTTCACAAAGCCCGCATTATTAGAAATGCATTTTTTGGTTTAAATAATGCAGTTAGCTATGCAAAAAAGTGGCATAGATGCCTCTGTTAAATGCATTATGCTAGTTAAGGAGATGGAAATAAATACCGATAAGATAGTGAGAAATCTTGAAACTGATAGTTATTAGTAGAGGTTATGCAACATAATAGTCCACATTTAAAATATACAACATGAAAGATGAATATAAGAATAAAAAACAGCTTCTGGAGGAATTGGCAGCGCTCCGTAAACGTGTTGAAAAGTTAGAATCATTATCAGTCGAATACACGGAGGCTATAGAAAAATTGCAAATGTTTAAAAAAGCACTTGAAACCATGCAACTTGGAGTTACGATTAGTAATTTTGAGGGAGAATTTTTATATGTAAATTCAGCTGAATTGGAAATGCATGGTTATCGTGCTGATGAATTAAAAGACCAAAACGTTAGAATCTTTGCTCCTGATAAACTCTGGAGTCCCTTGACAAAAGAAAAAATAACATCTATGAAAAGATGGAAACGGGAAAGTACCAATAAGCGGAAGGACGGGACTGTCTTTCCTGTGCAATTAATGTCCGATCTTATCATAAATGAGGAGGGGACTCCGATAGGTATCGTCACAACGTGCGAAGACATAACGGAACGCAAAAAAATGGAAAAAGAAATTAAAGATAGAATCGAAGAGCTTGAAAAATTCTACGAAATGTCTGTTGTAAGGGAAATCAAAATGAAGGAACTAAAAAAGAAGATAAAGGAATTGGAGACGGAGGTCTCAATAAAATAAAGTAGTAACTGGTTTAAAGTATATAAGTCAAAATTTACAAAAATTGTAAATAGTTTTGCTGTCTTGATAATAAAAGGATTCGAGGATTCCAGGATTCGAGGGTTCAAGGATTATTTAATAAAATTAATTCCTTCACTTGAACCCCTGGACCCTTGACCCCTCGAACCCTTGAGAGAAAAAGTCAGGAAAAGCCTTTACAATACTTGTAAACGCTCTTAGCAGCTATCACAGTTAAGTAAGGTCCTTGAAGATAGCTATGTATGGAAGGTTCCTGAATTTATTGTCGTAGTCAAGACCATACCCGACAACATAATAATCAGGTATTTCATAGCCTACATAATCCAGGTATATATCAACTTTTCTATGGGCTTTCTTATTGAGGAATGCACATATCTTTAAAGAGGCTGGATTTCTTTTAAGAAGCGTATCTTTTATATATTTTAATGTCATTCCTGTATCAACGATATCTTCTATCAGAAGCACGTGCATGTCTTTTATATCTTCCCTTAAATCTGAGTGAATTTTAACTTCACCGGTAGTTTCAGTTTTGATATAGCTCGACGCGATAAGGAAATCGATATCCATCGGTACCTGAATACGTTTTACGATATCTGAAAAAAACATAAAGGCACCTCTCAGTATTCCAACTGCAAGAATTTCCTTCCCATCATAGTCTTCCGAAATCTTTGCAGCGAGTTCTTCAACCTTGTTCTGGATCTGTTGAGCAGTAAGAAAGGGCTTACCCGTTACCATTCAGAAATCTCCTCTTGAGTAAAAAGAATGCAGAATGTTTTTAAGTTGTTTTAATTCACACCTGTCCAATATAGCATTGATCAGCAGGCAGAACCCCTCGAAAACAGAATTGATCGACGGTCGCAATTCTGTTTTCTCGGCATTCAGCCTGCTGTTTGACATTGTTTTGGACAGCAGTGGTTTTAATTATATTATTATTTCAGCAATATTTCATTAAAAATAATGTAAGTTGCTGTTTTATCTATCAAGAAAATAATTGTATGTTAACCCAAAAAATGTATTTAGCCATGAAAATAAAGGCATAGATAATTATATTATTTCGGTTAAGCAATAATCATCTTCATAATAATTACCCGCGCGGTTTCGCCAGTATTTCTAAAACCTTGAGATCAAGAAACCTCTTTGAAGCAGCTGCACGTATGATTGCGACTGTATCGGCACCTCTGCCGGTTCCTGCAGCGGTAATCACCTCTTCTCCCTCCGGAATAAGTCCTGCGTCAGCAGCCATCATGGTCATCTCGCAGCAAACTTTTGCGCCCTCACCGAATCTTCTAAGTGATTGTGCAACAAGAAGGGTAGGGTAAACCCCGTTGAATTTTTTAGCTAAAGCTGTTTCAAGACTGTGAGTAATCATTGTCCCGGTGTATATTTTTGCTCCAGCTGATAGTATTTTTTCTCTTGCTTTATCTGATAACTCTATGGTGTTGGGCTCTTTAAATCCATATGAGTGGGTTACAATAATCAAATTTGCATTTTTGTCTTTTAAGCCTTCTGCGAAAAGTTGACCTGTATCGCCTGTTGTTGATGCAACGACAATGTGCTTATAATCAAATTCACTTATGGTGCTTTTTACGATGTCGAGACATTGTACTGTGTTTTCATGACCGGGCTTTTCAAAGTACGTTACTGTTCTTTGCATGTGTACCTCCTATTTAAAAAATAAATTCCAAATACCAAGCACCAAATAACAAATAACCCTCTTTCGTGTTTTAGTTGATATATTCAAATTACAAATAAAACTTGCAATTAATATCAAATGCTAAATAGGGTTCGAGGATTCCAGGAGTCCAGGATTCTAGGGTTCAAGTGGATTATCGATTATAAATGATCAATTAACAATGAATATTTTTTTAAGAAATTTTATACAATTCTTCATTACTCATTGATAATTGTTAATTTAACACTTGA
>CAYFXR010000169.1:0-15835 GCA_964347155.1 uncultured Nitrospiraceae bacterium
AAGAACCTTATTTTATAAATCCCCGAAAAAACTGCTTAAGTAATAATATGACTGATAAAGATCAAGACGTGAGAGTCCTTCCATTGAAAGACCGCAGGGAAGAAATACTTCCGCTTGCAAGGAAGCTTGTTAAACTGTCTGCAGAACAGCTTGGGACCGAGATTAAAGATTTATCAAAGGAAGCGGAAGAGTATCTTTTAACGTATGACTGGCCGGGAGATGTGAGAGAGCTGGAAACTGTTATCAAGAAGGCTTGTATCTTGTCAGAAGAGACAATGCTTCAAGTAGAGGATTTTGATCTAACGTATAGGCAAGCGAGATCAATTGGGAAATTTGTAGAATCAAGACTGAAAGGATTTATGCGGAATATAAAGCGTTTTGAAAAATTTAATCTGTATGATATGGTTATTCCGGAAGTTGAGAAATCACTCATATTAATGGTAATAAATGAGACGAAAGGAAATCAGATAAAGGCAGCAAAGTTGCTTGGTATAAACCGCAATACGTTAAGAAGCAAGATAAAGAAACTGGGAATAAAATTAAAATAGTTTAAAAGTTGTTCAAATTTCTTCAAAATTTTAATTTACTATGTTGAGCTATATTGAACAATATTGAACCGTTTTTGAACTATCTTTAAACAATTATTAGACTATACTTCTACTATTGCATACTCTTTCGAAACCCTTGATGGGGCTGAAGGAATGGATGCGGGATATCCTATCGGTACGATAGCAATTGGTCTTAAATTGTATGGCAAATCAAGTATTTTTGAGACCTTATCATCATAAAATGCTCCGATCCACACACTTCCGAGGCCAAATTCATGTGCAACTAACATCATTCCCATGAGACTAGCAGCCACATCCTGAATAGTGTATAGATTAACACCCCTTTCTCCGTAATGAATTTTTATTAGACTGTCAGTGCAGGCAACAATGGTGAGAGGAGCCTCTGCAATAAATCTCTGGTTCAGGGCGGCTGAAGCAATTTTTTCTTTCATTTTGTTGTTAAAAACAAAGTAAAATTTTCTTGCCTGCAGATTCCCTGCACTTGGTGCCCAGATAAGGGCATCTTTCAGTTTCTCGATAATGGCATCTGGAATCTGCTTTGACTGAAATTCTCTAATGCTTCTTCTTTTTTTGACGGCGTCAAGGATTGTCATGTTATCCCTCCGAATAAAAAACGTTATTCCTTATATGTTATACGAAAAGACTTGAAATAATTAGCCTCGGATTCATTTTTCATTTAACTTATAATATATAACTTATCACATCTGTCCAATATAGCATTGATCAGCAGGGAGAACACCTCGAAAACATAATTGATCCACGGATTATTGAAATAACGAACCTGATTTTGCCTGATGAAGATATGAAGCTGATTTAAGCAGGATAGATGATAAAGCACAGCAAATATCTCTACTTAAGGTGTCGCAATCCTGTTTTCCCGGTATTCAGCCTCCAAAGATATTTATCCTGGACAGGTATGATAACGTATAAATTATTACATATTTATTATAATTTCAACAAAACCATCCCTGAAACGGGATCAAGCTCTCTATTTGCATCGATTCCTTCTATTTCTATGATAATTGTTTCAAGTACAAGGAATGTTTCCGATTTTTCACGGAGGCATCCGATTTTTGCCATATCTTTTTTCCCAAAGGCACCATGAAAGTGTATCTTTGGTTCATCCTTCTGCCAGAAAATTGTGCCTATTGCAAGAATTTCATGACTTTCGCCAAGTTCTTTCCAAACGGGCTTTGGTGGCAATTCATCCTTTTCAGGTCCAACAACAATCCTTCCCTCGCGCATCCCGCCTACAGCGTAAAAAACTCCTGCTCTGACATTTTCTTTTTTCACGATATTAATAAGATTTTGGAGTATGTCATCGTGATCATCAAATTTTGCGACAATAATTCGCCCCGGTTTGCCTACCCGATATTTCATAAATCCTCCTCCCGTAATGTTTTATACTGCACCATATCTGTCCAAAATAGATAATGTCAGGAGACTGAATACCTTACATACACAATGAATCGACGGATTTGATAGAATACGATATTATTTTAGACAGCTCCGATACTGCACCACATATCTTAATTGTGATTTTTTATGAATTGCAAGCAGGTAATACCAGATGCAGATTTGAATAAAATAATACATTAATTTTTTTTATTATTTTATTCAATTTTGACTTATCTTGCCCATTTAAGATAAAATTTGTATTTACTTGCTGCGTATATCAGACTCTGCGTATTGAAATAATATTACGTTCATGTTCATTTCCTTTAAAAGGTGATTCTCATGATACAAAAAAAATGTGAAACGCTTCTTGCGAAATATTACGAAAAAGAAGGCAGTATCATCTCGATACTTCAGGATGTGCAGGAGACATTTGGATATATACCAGAGGATGTAATATTCTGGTTCTCTGAAAGACTTAATATACCTGCTAGTAATTTCTTTGGTGTCGCTACTTTTTATGCACAGTTCTATTTAAACCCTCGTGGCAGACATATCATAACAGCATGCCGCGGAACCGCTTGTCATGTAAAGGGAGCAGAATCAATAATTGACAGGGTGAGGGTGGATCTGGCAATTGCAGAAGGAGAGGATACAACGGCTGACAATCAGTTTACTTTAGAAAGTGTGGCATGCGTTGGTGCATGCAGTATTGCACCGGTGCTTATTGTAAATAAAAAGGTATATGGAAGCATGTCGCGTGATAAGGCTTCCAAGATACTAAAAGATTTCGAAAAAGGTAAAGGCAGATAGATGGCTGAGAAGAAAAAGGTTACATCCAAGGCTAAACCTGCAACTAAGACTAAATCTACTGCAAAACCTAAGACTACCAGAAAAGCTAGATCGACAACTAAAGCTAAAACGGCAACCAGAGCCAGACCCGGAACAAGAGCAAGAAGGCTGGATATAAAAGGTTTAACCATAAGAGTATGTTTGGGTACTGGCGGCCTGGCAGCTGGCAGTCAGGAAGTTATAGATGCGTTACATTCGGAACTTGAAACACACGGACTTAAAATTGCTGTTGAAAAGAAATGTGTAAATAAGACGGGGTGCCGTGGATTTTGCGCAAAGGACGTTCTTGTAGATGTAATAGTTTACGGAAATAAATATACCTATCAATTTATTAATCCTGAAAAAGTGACTCGGATAGTTAAGGAACATATCATAAATGGTCAACCTGTTGAGGAATGGCTTGTCGGTCCGGAATACCATACATTTCATGATGAACAGACAAAAATTCTTCTAGAACAGTGCGGTCAGATAGACCCCGAAGATATTAATGCGTATATCGGAACAGGCGGGTATAAAGGAGCAAAAAAGGCTCTTTCATTAACCGAATTTGAAGTAATAGAAGAAGTAAAGAAGTCAGGTCTTCGCGGTAGGGGCGGAGCAGGCTTTCTCACCGGTCTTAAGTGGGAATTCTGCAGCATGTCCAGAAATTTTCCTAAGTATATAATCTGTAATGCAGATGAAGGTGATCCCGGCGCATTCATGGACCGCTCTATCATTGAAGGCAACCCCCATTCTATTATAGAAGGCATGATAATCGGAGGATACGCAATAGGGGCCAACACCGGCTATATTTATATTCGTGCGGAGTATCCCCTTGCAATTGAGAGGCTGAAAATTGCAATAGCCGAAGCTACACAAAAAGGATTTCTTGGAAAGAACATTTTTAGAAGAGGGTTTGATTTTACAATCCGCATCAAGAAGGGTGCGGGTGCATTTATTTGCGGTGAGGAAACAGCACTCATAGCATCAATCGAGGGTAAACGGGGCTTACCGCGTTCGAAACCCCCTTTCCCTGTTAATAAAGGTCTGTGGGGCAAGCCTACAGTCATAAACAATGTTGAGACATTATCAAATCTGCCATTAATAATAATAAACGGTGCCTCATGGTTTTCCTCAATTGGTTCTGACAAAAGTAAAGGCACCAAAGTATTTGCACTTACCGGAAAGATAAAAAATACAGGGCTGATAGAAGTTCCAATGGGTATCACTCTGCGAGAGATTATTTATGACATAGGCGGGGGAATGGAAAAGAACCGCACGCTCAAAGCTGTTCAGACAGGTGGTCCGTCAGGTGGCTGTATCCCAGCATCTCATATTAACATGCCTGTTGATTATGAATCATTGATGCGGATAGGATCGATGATGGGATCAGGCGGAATGGTTGTTATGGATGACACTACCTGCATGGTGGATATGGCTAAATTTTTTACATCGTTCACCCAGAACGAATCCTGTGGAAAATGTGTTCCCTGCAGAATAGGAACAAAAAGAATGCTCGAAATATTAACGAGAATAATCGAAGGCAAAGGGAGAGAAGGGGATATAGATCTACTTATTGAACTTGGGACTGACATAAAATTATCTTCCTTATGCGGTCTCGGTCAGACAGCGCCGAACCCTGTCCTCTCGACGATTAACTTTTTTAAGGATGAATATGAGTCGCACATCAAGGACGGAATATGCCCGGCAAGGGTCTGTAAGGCATTACGTCAGTATGTGGTAAATGCTGAAATCTGTAAGATGTGCGGCAAATGTGCAAGGGTATGTCCTTCAGGAGCTATTATATGGCAGAGAAAGCAAAATGCTTTTATTAACAAGACAAAATGTATAAAATGCGGCGCATGTTTTGATGCGTGCCCATTCGATTCTATTAAGTAAAAAAATGGGTGATAGGGGGGGATTATGGTAAGCAGAAAAAGATTGACAGAAATAACACTATTTAAGGGTTTTTCGGAAGAAGAACTTAATATGATTGCACCTATGCTTTCAGAAGAATTTTACAAAAAAGGCGATGTAATATGGGAAGAAGGGAGCCCTGAGCAGGGTCTTTACATGATTGATTACGGAAAGGTCAGAGTTTCCCGAGGAACTCAAGAAGGTCACAGGCAGGTTCTGGCTGTGCTAAAAAAGAATAATTTCTTTGGTGAGCTTTCTCTCCTGGATGGACGTTCACATTCAGCTTCTGTTGAAGCAGTTGAAGATACAAAAGTGATGGTTCTTCAAAGGAAAGACATGGAAAAAATTCTTCAGGAAAATCCCCATACTGCTTATAAGATTGTTCGTGAGATGACAATTGAGATATGTGAAATTTTACGTGAAATGAATGATAAATTTATGAAGATGGTTAATTACGTATGGGGATGAGATCACTGAAATTTACCAATTACGAATTATCAATTAGTAATTGATAATTGTTTGTGGGAGGTTTATTTTGACCAAGAAGATGAGACGGGTAACAATAAATGGCATAGAGACCGAATGCGGAAAGGAAGAAACGATTCTTCAAGCTGCAAAGAAAGCAGGGTTCGAAATACCAACACTTTGCCATGATGAGCGTCTTGAACCTTACGGTGGATGCCGTTTATGTATAGTTCAGGTTAAAGGTGTTGGCAGGCCTCTGCCGGCATGTACAACTCCGGTAACAAATAATATGGAGATTTGTACTGAAAATGATACAATTACAAGGATAAGAAAGAACATTATTTCACTTCTTCTGTCCAATCATCCGAACGATTGTATGAGATGTGAAAAAACAGGAGACTGTGCACTTCAGGACTTGGCATACAAATATGAAGTGGACGGGAAACGCTTTGAAGGTGAACAATGGGATCTACCAATCAGGGAAGACAATCCTTTTATCACATATGAACCTAACAAATGCATACTTTGCGGAAGATGCGTGAGGATATGTAACGAAGTCGTCATGGCAGGGACAATAGACCTTGTTGGAAGAGGCTTTGACTCCATGCCTGACACGGCCTTCAGAAAACCCCGCTCACTGGATAATTGCGAGTTTTGCGGTCAATGCGTATCTACATGTCCCACAGGCGCACTTACTGACAGAAAGGGAAGAGGCAAGGGACGTTCATATGATATGAAACGGATTAAGACTACCTGTTCCTACTGTGGAACCGGTTGTAATTTCTACTTGAATTTAAAAGACAATAAGGTAGTAAAGGTAACTTCTGATTACGATGCCCCTGTTAATCACGGTAATCTCTGTATTAAAGGCCGTTACGGGTATGACTTTATTCATAGTGAAGAAAGGATAAAAACTCCTCTTATCAAGAAGGGAGGCACATTCCATGAGAGTACATGGAATGAAGCACTTGGTCTTGTCGCCAGGAAGTTTAAGGAGCTTATTAAGAACTATGGTTCTGATTCAGTGGGTGCTTTTTCTTCTTCACGCTGTACTAATGAAGAGAATTATCTCATTCAAAAGTGGGTCAGAACTACGTTTGGCAGCAATAATGTAGATAACTGTGCCCGCGTCTGACATGCTCCGACCGTGGCTGGTCTGGCCACGAGCCTGGGAGCAGGTGCTGCTACCAATTCATTGGCCCAGATGCCGGATATTGACACCCTTTTCCTATTCGGATCAAATCCGACAGAGGCACATCCGATAGTTTCTCTTTACCTTAAAAAGGCATTGCGCAACGGTGCCAATCTGATTGTAGGTGATCCGAGAAAGACATGGATGGCAAAACGTTCGGATGTATGGCTCAATCTCTATCCAGGCACGAATATACCGCTCTTAAATGGCCTTGTGCAAGTAATACTTAGTGAAGGCTGGGAAAACAGGGAATTTATCGAAAAGAGAACGGAAGGCATAGAAGAACTAAGGGAAAAGGTTGCCGAATATGATCCTGACAGAGTGGAGAAGATTACCGGTGTTTCTAAAGACAGGATAAGAGAAGCTGCTCGTTTATATTCACATGCAGACAAGGCGATGATTGTTTACGGCCTTGGTGTTACAGAACACAGAACCGGTACTGAAAATGCAATGGCGATTGCCAATCTTGCCCTGGTCTGTGGTCACATAGGAAGACCTTCAACAGGCATTATGGCTCTCAGAGGACAGAACAATGTACAGGGCGCTTCTGATCTTGGTCCAATGCCTCATGCTTTTCCAGGATATCAGCCGGTCACAGATCCTAAAATTCGTGAAAAGTTTGAGAAGGCATGGGGTGTCTCTCTCTCTCCAACAGTCGGACTCAAATCCGTTGAAATGCTGGATAAATGCAAAGAGAAAAAGTTCAAGGGGTTATTTATTCTGGGTGAAGATCCGGCACAGACTGACCCTGACATCCACCATGTAAGGAGTGCTCTGGAGTCGCTTGAATTTCTTGTAGTGCAGGAGATTTTCCTTACAGAGACAGCGCGTTTTGCCGATGTCATACTTCCCGGCGCCAGCTTTGCTGAAAAGGACGGCACATTTACAAATGGTGAACGCAGGATTCAGCGGGTCAGGAAAGCAATAGAGCCTTTGTCAGGAATGGCCGATTGGCAGGTCATATGTAAACTTGCCACACTGATGGGATATCCAATGAATTACAATCACCCATCAGAGATTATGGATGAGATCGCAAGCCTTACACCGACTTACGGAGGAATAAGCTATGAACGCCTTGAGAGGGAAAGCCTTCAGTGGCCCTGTCCAACAAAGGAGCATCCGGGAACAACAACGCTCTATACGGATTTATTCTCAAGACCAAACGGTTTAGCCAGGTTTATGGCACTTGACTATATAGGACCGGGTGAAAAAACTGATAAAAAATATCCATATGTTCTTGTTACAGGAAGGATCCGTGAACATTATAATAATGGTTCGATGACCAGAAGGGTACAGGAAATAGTGCAGCTTGTCCCTGAGGAACTGCTTGAGGTTAATCCTAAAGACGCAGAGAAATTGGGAATGAGTACCGGAGACATGGTCAAGGTTTCTTCAAGAAGGGGAGAGATAAAGGTGAAAGTCAAGGTAACAGATCGTTCACAGCCTGGCAATGTATTTTTGACTTTTCATCATCAAAATGCACTGTCAAATATCCTTACCTCAGAACATAGAGACCCGATCACAGGCACGCCTGAATATAAATTCAGTGCAGTGAATATTGAAAAGTTATAGTTTGCGTTTTAATGTTCCTCCTTTACATTTAATCCCCTTCCGTGGAATATGCAGTCTGACAAATGTCATCTCATATCGAGTCGTTACAATTATTTCTGGATTTTAATTGTAATTTTAAGGTAAAATATGAAGAACTGCATCAGTCTCATATAACAAATAACCATCTATTTAGAGTCTGTGTATAAATTAATCATTTGTCATTGTCCGGCCCCCTGATCAAGTCAGAGGGCATGCTTGACCGGACAATCCAGAAGATATTGAAAATACTGGATTCCCCCATCAAGTCGGGGAATGACATTCATGTAAAAATGCAATTTATACACAGACACTATTTAGACCTTATACTTATAACCACAGCTTTTAAAGGTTTCAAATAGATTTCGAAAGATCTTAAAAAAATTATTTTATCCATATTTTAAAAAATAAGACTCCAGAAGGAAATAATTATGATCAGAAAGATTAGATGGTACTGGGTTTTATTGTTGTTCACGGTGTCTTTTATTCTTTCTACTGGTAACGCACATGCACGCATAGATGGATGCTGGAATCTGAAGGGAAAGGGTAAAGTTATAGTAAAAATACAAGGCTCAACGGAAAGGGAGAGGATTCGCTTTCTGGATGAACTGTGTTTATCCGCTGACGGAAGTTTTTCTGGAGACTTTCAAGATGCCGGTGGATTTACAGGAAGATGGACTCAGAAAGGAAGAAAATTTTTAATCAAATACGATGTTACCCAGATAGAGGACTATTTTGAAGAATTATTTGAAAGTCTTATTCCTCGTGCAAGTATAACAGTTGACATTAAAAAGTGCTTCTACAAGGGGAAAATAAAAAAGGGCAATCTCGTGGGAAAGGTATATCTGAAAGGCGGGAAGGGCAAAATAAGATATCAGGGAAAAACATTTAGATTTAGATTTTCTGCACTAGGTAATTTCACGGGCAGTCTCAACGCACAACAACTTAACGGGATATATGGAGGTATCCTTGAAATGGATGAAACTCCTGAGGAATCAGGAGGAGCAATATACCGGATAGTTGATGGTTTAACCGAATTATTGACAGAGGATGAATAAAATAAAAAAGGAGGAATTATGAGCAAAAAATTAACATGGTACAGTATCGTATTGTTATTGGCGGCCTCTTTTTTAATTTCCGCTGCCAGTGTGGATGCAGCGGATGTAACAGGCTGCTGGAGTTTGAATGGAAAAGGCGCTCTCATTAGCACTGTAAAAGGACAAGGGGTTTTTAGGGATGCAGGTCCTATGAACGGACAGTTCTGCTTAAACCCCGATAAAAGCTTTTACGGCTCCATGTTCGACGTTTCGGGACTTACCGGAAATTGGATTCAAAGAGGAAGAAAACTTATATTAAAGTTAGACACAAGCTCGGTTCAACGTCTTGTTAATACGATCATTCAAAATTTTATTATGGATGAATTCGGTGAATGGGCTGAAGTAGGTTTAAATAAATTTAAGAAAGCCTTCTTAAGGGCTAAAATAAAGGGGAATAATAAACTTATTAAAGGAAAACTGGTTTTAAAAGGCGGAAAGGGCAATCTCTGGGTAGATAGAAAATATAGCTTTACATGCAAAGGAACAGGGAAGTACAAAGGCAGACGAATGTAAGAGACATTATTTTTTAAATATGATAATATGCTGCCAGTCTTCTTACAGCCCTTATCTTATCCTGATTGCCGAGCTTTGCTGACTGGATCGCCTTTTTGATAATGTCGATTGTTTTGTCGTATGTTTTTCTGTCAACGGGAAAAGGTGTTCCGTCTTTTCCCCCGTGGGCAAAGCTGAATCTTGCAGGGTCTGAATAACTTGGAGGGGTTCCGTAGATAAGTTCCGATACAAGGCTTAATGCCCTGATCGTTTTGGGTCCTACACCCTGAATGCCTAGAAGGGATTCAAAATTTTCAGGCTGCAGTTCATATGTTTTGAGCAGGGTAGCCTGAATTCTTTTCGGGTTTATATCGGTGCTCATGATATTGTGTCTCCGAGCAAGTTCAAGATTATTGATTGCTTTCATCTCTTTAAAAACCTTTTCAGGTTTTTCTTTTGCAAGGACAACTGAAACCTCTCTTGCATCTTTGCTTTCAATAGCAACCATATTAAGCGTTGCCTGTTTTTTATCACAGCATATTGCCCTGTGCGGCTCAACTACGAAATCCTTCACGTCATCGCCAAGCCAGTGGTAACGCCTCGCTGTCCTTTCGTCAGAATTCATTCCCTGCTGGACGACTGCCCAGTGACCTTTTGTCGTAAAAATGAAAACATGATGATAAAGTTGATAGCCGTCCTGCACGGCGGTGTTGTCCACTTTTGCAGACATTCTGCTTGCATACACAAGGTCATTTGTTTCAACGGAGAATTTTTCCCCGAACGATGCGATTTCATCAGGTGTTTTTCGTGATGTTGCCCCTTTGCCTCCGGAAATGACAAGACCAAGGTCTTTTTCCAGGCCTTTGATACCTTCTTTTGCAGCACCCAGTACGGTTGTGGTAAGACCGCTTGAATGCCAGTCAAAGCCAAGCACGCAGCCGAAGGCCTGAAACCAGAAGGGATCGGAAAATCTCTTTAAAATTTCTTCAGGATTAAATTCTGAAGCAAGGGTTGTGATGATTTCTCTTGCAAGGAGTGTCATCCTGCTGAAAAGCCAGTGGGGGGCCTTTCCATAATGAAGGGGAAGTGTTGCCGTGCCAGTGCGGGGCATAAAATTATTATACCAGATAAATTTTCTGAATTTTACCCCTTTTTTGATATACTTTAATTAAGTACGATTTTCATTTTTAAAAGCAACCGGAATATCAAAATCGAACTTGTCTCTGCTTTGACGTTATAAAAAATGAACCGTTATCAAAAAATAGAAACAGTTCTTATTATCATTATCCTGCTATTTTCCCTTCCTGCTTTGCATGCACATGCAACCCATAAAATGAGTCTTGAAGTCGATATCGAAGTCAGCAAATCGCAAATTAACGGGATTGCCAGGATCGGGGTCACATCTGGAAAAGAATTGCTCTTGCATAGAGGCCCGCTTGAAATTATACAAATAAAACTTGATGAGCATCTTATAAATTTTATTGAGCATAACGGGACAGTCAAATTAATTCCCGAACATGACGGAGTGATAGAAATTAATTATAAAGGCGTGTTTAAAGATTCCCAGCTTTCTCATGATAGAAATGGAAAGACTGTACAAAATGTGATTGATGAAAGAGGTGTATCACTAACAGGAAGGTGGTATCCGAAGATGGATGGTTTATACTATCACGATCTGAAGGCTATTTTCCCTAAAGGGTATGAGGCTGTTTCAGAGGCGGAAGAAATAAGAAAAGAAACGAAGAATAATACAGTTGAATTTTATTTTCATTTTCCATACCCCGTTGACAACATTAATCTTGTTGCATCCCATAGATACAAAGTAAACAAAGATCACTATAAAGATATAGAGATTAATACTTATTTTTTCCAGGAGGATCTCCATCTTGCAAAAACTTATATCGGGTTTACAAAAAAATATCTGAAGCTGTATGAATATCTTATTGGTAAATATCCTTATAAAAGGTTTTCAGTAATTGAAAATTTTCTCCCTACCGGATATTCGATGCCTACCTTTACATTATTGGGGAGTACTGTTGTAAGGCTGCCATTTATTGTGGAGACTTCATTGGGCCATGAGATACTGCATCAATGGTTTGGAAATCTTTCCTATATTGATTATGAAAAAGGCAACTGGGCAGAAGGTCTGACAACGTATCTTGCAGATCATCTCTACAGGGATCAGAAAGGCGAAGGGTGGCAGTACAGAAAACAGATACTGGTGGATTACAAAAGTTATGTAACAGTAGAAGGCGATTTCCCACCCAGGTATTTTTCGGGCAGGATTGACCGCCTGTCAAGGGCGATCGGGTACGGAAAAGTAGCCATGGTTTTTCATATGATTAGGAATATTTTAGGCAAAAAGGTTTTTTTTGAGTCTCTTAAGGATATTTTAAAAGAAAACCGTTTCAGGAGGACTTCATGGGATGATATAAAGAAGTCATTCGAACGGGTGTATGGGCAGGATCTCAAGTGGTTTTTTGCCCAATGGATTGATAGGGAAGGATTGCCGGAGCTTGAGTTATATGGCATCGAAATAAGACAGATCGGCAGTGAATTCGAATTGCACTTCCATGTTGATCAAAAGAAAAATTTTTATAAATTGAACCTCCCCATAACGATATATGTAAAAGAAAAAGCAATATTTGATGTGTTAAGCATTCATAATGATAAAAACAGCTTCGAATTTATGTTGCCCGATAGACCTGAAAAGATTGTTCTCGATGAAGATTATGACATAGCGAGGGAACTTACCGAGGATGAATTTCCTCCGGTTATCGCAAGGATTATTGGCGATGTTAATTTGATTGTCGCTTTGCCACGTACCAGGGAGGAAACGTATCGAAGTATAATAGATGAGTTTGAAAAAAAAGGGGCTGAATTAAAAAGTGCGAAAGACATAACAAAGTCAGATATTGAATCTTATTCTGTTTTAATATTAGGATTTGATAATCCGTTAATCGGGAGGCTTTACGGCAGACTCCCCCCGGAGGATGCTGGTTTCTGTATCGTTGTAAAAGAAAATCCGTGGAATTCCCAAAGGGTTATTGGAATATTTCATGGAAAATCAAAAAGAGAAGTCGATATTGCATTTAAAAAAATACCCCATTATGGAAAATATAGCAAACTCATTTTCGATAAGGGGAAAAATACTCACAGGGAGATAGAACAGACTGAAAAGGGAATAACGATGGAACTCAATGAAGAAGCTGCTGCAATTGATGTTTCTAAAATAAAGACATTATCAGATGTGATAAACGGCGTAGCAGATAAAAAAGTAATTTATGTTGGTGAAATTCATGATGTGTTTGCTCATCATGCTGTACAGCTTGACATTATCACAGGTATGTACGAGAAAAATAAGAAGACTGCGATCGGGATGGAGATGTTTCAGAGACCATTTCAGGAGACACTGAACAGTTTTATTGCAGGCAGGGTAGGTGAAAATGATTTCCTGAAAAGGTCTGAATATTTTCAGAGATGGGGCTTTGATTACCATCTTTATAAACCGATACTTGATTTTGCAAGGACAGAGAACGTACCGGTTGTAGCTCTGAACATTCGGCGTGAAATAATAGATAAGGTTTCAAAGAACGGAATTGATTCACTTTCAGAGGTAGAAAAAGAAGCGATTCCATCCGAGATTGATTTATCGGATAATGAATACAGGGAGAGGCTTAAAAAAGTTTTCAAGATGCACAAGAATGCAAAAGACAGGAGTTTTGATTATTTTTATCAATCCCAGATTCTGTGGGATGAGACAATGTCCCAGTCAATAGATGAATTTTTCAGGGAAAGATCAGATTATCAAATGATCGTTCTTGCTGGAAAGGGACATCTTGAATATGGCGCAGGTATTCCGAAAAGGACGTTCAGGAGAAACGGGCAAGATTATGCGATTGTCCTGATAGATGCCAAAGTAGAAAAGGGTATTGCGGATTATGTTATTTTCCCCAAGCCGGTAGAGGGTATTACTACTCCAAAACTCATGACATTTTTAAAAGAAGAGAAAGGGAGACTTAAAATTGCAGGTTTCCCGGAAGAGAGTGTTTCTGAAGAGGCAGGTTTGAAAGTTGGTGATATAATACTGTTTATTGATGAAGTTGAGATGAGGAATATAGAGGATATAAAAATCCATCTCCTGTATAAAAGAAAGGGAGATATAATCGAGGTGAGGATTTTGAGAAAGGAAAAAGAGACTGAGAAAGAAATGGAGTTTAAGGTGGAGCTGTGAGGTCGCAATTCATGAGAAGTTCAGATATATATCTTGCAAAAACAGACAATGCATACAAAGGCGCCTGCGAAGCGCTTGATGCGCTGGGATTTCAAATCAGGGGGAAACGTGTCTACATTAAGCCCAACCTTACCGGCGGACAGCCTTCCCGTGATGGCTTGACTATTGATATTGGGATGATAAGGGCTGTACTTGAACGCCTCCATGATTGTCCCCAAATCACAATCGGGGATTCCTGCAGCGATACTGCCAGGGCATTTGATGAACTGGGATATCGTCAATTAGTTGAGGAATTCTCCAATGTCCGGCTTGAGGACATACGATCAGTTGAAATAGTATGGAAGCCCATACCCAGGCCTTATCACACGAAAGAAATGCCTTTTAATGTCACTGTCTTTAACCATGATTACATAATTAATATTGCAAAAATGAAAACTCATTCGTTGGCTGGTGTTACATTATGCCTGAAAAACATATTCGGGTTTATCCCCACGCGGAAACAGAAACTTATGTACCACCCTTTCATCCGTAAAGCCCTCATGGACATGAACCAGATAGTGCCAAGCCATTTCTGCATGGTAGAAGGTGTATGGGGTAACGAGTTTGATGAGGTGCAAAGCACCCCTAAATATACCGGGGCTGTTATTGCAGGAGAAAATATATTAGCTGTGGATCTCGTTGCAGCAGAAATAATGGGGATAAATTTGAATACTATCGATACATACAGGATGGCGTTCGAATTGTGGGGTGAACCTGACGTCAATCTTTTAGGCAGCAGTATTGATGAAGTAAAGACCAAGTACAGGCAAGGTTGCCTGTTTTCTACCAGGCTCCGTTATTTAAAGGAAACTGCAGCCAGTTTTGCATATCGGGCAGTTAATCGTCACTAAGCCGTCTTTTCCAGAGTCCTCCACCAATCCAGACAGTAACTAATGTAATGAAAATAATGGCCTGGCCCGTTTTAAGGGTAAAAGAGGTTATTATCTTGCCTACTTTACTTTTATAGTCTTCTCTATGTATTGAAGCCTTATTTTGTAAATCTTTTATTTTCTCATCAGACCACCCCAATTTCGAGTTCTTCAGAGTATTTTTGAAATATTTTGCAATAAGCTGATGTTCCCTATACGCCGTATTGCTTTTTTCTATTCTTATATCTTTATTATCTGCCTTTGTAGATTCTGTAAAATTATAATCTCTTCGGAAGGTATGTACCAGAAATTCATATAAAAATGGATTTGTATATCGAGTATATATCTTTATTAATTCTTTGTATAGTTGCTCTGAAATTATTTCATTCGGAAAGATTTTTCCATAAGCTTCACCTTTGTCAAGGTCAATATCTCTCATCTCTGTTAAAGTCATTCGGGAATAGAAGGTTCCGATTTCAGGATCATTATATTTGTATCCGAACTCAGTCATGGGTTCTTCACTCCGAAGCCAGGATAAGCTATTAAAAACATTGGTGTAATGTGTTACCGATTTTGGGGTATTGGAAAGACATAAGCCAAGGAAAATTAGATTAATAGAGGTAATCCCCACCAGCATCTTAACAGAAATTTTCATTACGGGTTTACATATAATTTTAGGTTTGATTCCTTTCCAGATTGCAAGAAGAAAGAAAGCACCGGCAAGGGCATTAATGCCCACATCTCTAAAATCCCAAAACCTCGACGGCATCAACCACTGTATAAACTCATCCACTGTTCCGGCAAACAATACAGATAAAACAGAAGTGATATAAACCGTATTATCATGAACTCTGTTGCTAAGGGCTTTGAATATAAAATAGGTAAGCAGGCCGTACTCAAGAAAATGAATTGCTTCCTCAGGATGTTCCCTGAGCTGAAGTGTGAAATATATATAGAGACCGGCACATGTGAGCAGCCAGAAATATTGAGATATATTATTTACCTTTAATTTAAAAACAAGAATGTACAGCAGTATTGCCAGTCCGGTGCTGACTACAAAAAGAACTGCGTATGTGAAAAATTCCTTGCCGGTGACTTCATAAACGAATTCCTGAATGCTCCGCGCTACAGGTACAGTGGAAAATATG
>CAYFXR010000170.1:0-9962 GCA_964347155.1 uncultured Nitrospiraceae bacterium
TATTGTCACTCTCGATAATTTCTTCTAAAAGATCAACAGCTTTTGAATATCTGCCCTGTTCTTTATATATTGCAGCCAGTGTTAATTTCGCAGATACTTTTCCGGGTGATAATTGCAGAGATTTTTCTATAAAATCTTTGGCATTTACATAATCTGCTTTAGCGGCATAGGCACTCCCTGCTAAGGCATACACTTCTGAGTTGTCCTGTTTTTTCTGTAAATATATGTTAATTTCTTTGAGCGCATCATCCGGTCTTCCGGTTTTAATATAGGCTTCTGCAAGTAAAATATGCGCCTCATCAAAAGAAGGATTTAACCTCATTACCTTTATCAACTCTTTCTCAGCAGATTCATATTTATTTTTTCTCATGTATGCACGTGCCAGTTGGTATCTTGCCTCAAAATAACTCTGATCCCTTTCAATTGCATTTTTAAAAGCTATGATCGCGCCACTTGAATTTCCGCTTTCGAGAAACATAACTCCTTTTTCGTAATATTCTGTTTTACTGAAATTTTGGCTTCTACAGCCTGTTGTGACAGAGATAAGTAAAAGTACTGAAATGAGTACCTTACGCAATGATATTCCCTCCTGATAAGTTTAGGTAACCGTTTATAATTCCGTGAACTATATATTTAAATCTCTCAAAATCGAGAGGTTTACATAAGCAGACTGAATTTTTAATACGCTTCATTAGTTCAATGAGATCATAGTTAAATTCATCTGAAAGAACTATTGTTGGTATATCTTTCACTATCTTTGATCTCAGTAATGATAAGGCATAGGGATAACTTGAAACAATTAATGAGATAGCATCTCTGGAAATACACCTTGTCGCGTCTTCTGCTGAGATTGCAAGCTTTGTTTGATATCCCTCATCATTCAATATCGCAGAACACACCCTTGAGAAGCCATCTTCATCTACTATTAATATTTTTTTGGAGGAAGGCACGATCAATCATAGAGTGCAATAGTCATGCCAGGGATATTCAATTGATTTCAGGGAAGAGATTTCTTTAATGTTTTTTATCAATAAAACAGTTTTAAGTAACTAAATTACCATGTTTTTTTAGTGCTTCTTAAGAAATAACATAATCCTCCATTCCGCGCTTTAAAATAGTTAAAGAAAAACAAATATTCTGTATCCAAAAGAAACAATTCCAAATCATTCTTTAAAAATGTTTTAAAATTCAGATATTAAATCATCTTTAAAAACTGTATCCTAAGGATACACAATGTAGTCTCGGAATTTCTATAAACCCATTATTCCAGCATTCCACTATTCCAACATCCCAATTGCGGAGCGAATTCGAATTTTCTTATTTTGAAGAAATGAGTTTGCCGTCAGCCTTTTTAAGACAGCTGTAAAGGGCTTTTCTGGTTATTCCGAGAGCCTGCGCTGCCTTCGACTTATTTCCATTGAATACGTGAATCGCTCGTATTATTGTTTCGAGCTCTAATTCCTTAAGCGGCTTGAGCTCATCAGCATTGATATGTTTCTTTTTTGCCTCTTTCTTCATTTCACCCGGAATATCCTTTATACCAATAACATCTCTCTTGGTAAGGACAACTGCCCTCTCTATAACATTCTCAAGTTCCCTTAAATTCCCAGGCCATGAATAATTAAGAAATACCTTCATTACTTCCGGAGATGCACTACAGACATTCTTATTCTCCCGTTGTGAAAACTTATCGGTAAAATGTGTCACAAGGAGGGGAATATCACTCTTTCTTTCTTTTAACGGTGGCAGTTTTATTTGCACTACATTTAAACGATAATAAAGATCTGCCCTGAAATTTTTGGATTTAACCTCTTTTGCTAAATCACGATTTGTTGATGCAATTAACCGAATATCAATTTTTATCTTCTTGCTCCCCCCAATTCGTTCTATCTCTTTTTCTTGGATTGCTCTCAATATTTTTGCCTGGAGGGGCAGTTCCAACTCACCAATTTCATCAAGAAACAAAGTGCCTGTATTTGCTTCCTCGAATTTTCCTATTCTTCTCGAAATAGCGCCTGTAAAAGCTCCCTTTTCATATCCGAAAAATTCTGCCTCTAAGAGTTCACGTGGTACAGCAGCACAATTGACCGGCACAAATGGTCTATAATGCCTGTGACTAGTATAATGAATCGCATTCGCAAGCAGCTCTTTACCCGTCCCTGTCTCACCGATAATAAGCACATTGATAGATGAATCCTTGATCGATTCCACTATTTTGAATACATTTTCCATGCTCGGGCTTTTCCCGATTATGCTGGAAAATCTGTATGTTGATTCAAGTTGATTTCTGAGATTAACAATCTCACTTTTGAGTTTCCTCTGCTCAACAGCCTTAGCCAATATTGCCTTGAGTTTAATATAGTCAGGTGGTTTGATGAAATAGAAAAAAGCTCCTTCTGCCATAGCTGTAACTGCAGAGTCGACTGTACCAAATGCGGTTAAAAAAATGACCGGAATATCTGGGTAATTTGATTTTACATAGTCAAATAGATATAACCCGTCCTTCCCTGGCATTTTGAGATCGGTTATCACTGCATCAATCCTTTCTGTAGAAACAATCCTTTCAGCTTTATCTGCCCCATCTGCCTGATAAATATTGTATGGAGCCTCTTGGAGGATTGCAGATAAGACTCTGCGGGCATTTGGTTCGTCATCAACTATAAGTACGTTTGCTTTATCTTGACTGTCCACTTTGTCTCACCGGTAAAAAGATTTTAAATGTTGTCCCCCGGTCCATGACGCTTTCCCAAAGTAATTTACCATTATGGGATTTAATGATTTCACGGGAAAGAAAAATACCAAATCCTTTATCATTTCTTCGAGGATTATCAGAAAGCTCGCCAAGTTTCCGGAGCTCTTTCTCAGGAATGCCTTTGCCTGTATCAGATATCTCTATAATTACATAATCATTGTCATTTTCCCATTTTTGAGAGGTTTTTATATTTATTTTTCCTCCGTTTGGCATTGCCTCTAATGCATTGTTGATAATGTTAAATAAAGCCTGCTCTATTTGAAATGGATCCGCAGCCACAAAAGGCAAAACAGAAAAGCTATGTGAAATTTTTACACCTTGAACCTCGGCTCGTGGTTTACTCATGGTAATAATTGATTTCAAAATCTCATTAATACTTGCAGGTATAATATTTATTTCCCCTTTTGCAGCACTTAAAAAATTTGAGATAAAACTATCAAGTTTATTAATCTCATCATTGATTATCGTACTGAATTCAAGGAGTGTTTTTTCATGTCCATATTTTTCTCTTAAGTACACAACTGCACCCTTTATTGCATTTAAGGGATTCCTCACACCGTGTGCAAGAGAAGAAGCTACCTTTCCAATTGCAACCATTCTCTCCGAATCAATAAGTTTTTTAGCAAGTGGGCATTCACCTGAAATATTGTTTAAAACAACAGTCGCCTCTATTACCTCCCCTTTCTTATTTTTTGCCGGGATTATCTGGATATCAGCGGAAAGATCAGAGCCCATAAAACAGATGTTTTTAAAATATTTTATACGCCTTTTCTTGCCATCAAGAAAAACAGGAGCAATTTTATCATATAACACCGGAAGTACCTTGTTTATTTTATTACCTATAACGTCATCCGCCGTTCTATGAGTCAATTTTTCCATAATTGAATTCCAGGACGTTATTACGAATACACTGTTAACGCTAAAATTGCACGTATTAGCCATAACAATGTCCTCTACAATGTTCTCCTCAAGCTGTTTCAATTTACTCAACAAAAAGCCTTTAGAATTTATAAATCTTCAGTAAATTCTTTATACAATTCCGGGTTTTTAATTGACATTTCCTGTTCTATTTTTTCTATTTCTCCTAAATAAGGCGTTCGGATACCGTGATAATCAACAGGATCACCAATTGCCTGAAACGTAAATCCAAATTTGTTCAGTATGATCATAATTCCTTTGGTCATTGCAACATACAAGTGTGTTAACTGTCTTTGTTTACTCTCGCGATAGACAGCCTTATACAAACTTATCAAAAGTTCGTGTCTCTTTCTTCTCTCAGCAGGTGATTGATTTGCACGTTGCATACCATATTTATATCTATATCTGTCTTCAAATCTTCTGTTGTAATATTTATTATCCGAATTTGAATAATTATATGTATAAAAACTGCCAATAATTCTTCTTTCCTCATCAGGGCCATATATGTATTTGTCCTCAGTTCTTCTCCTGTAATCTCTATGTATTACTAATCTTGAAATCTCAGCTAACTTTTCCCTTGGAAGTTCATCTGGTTTAATATTCAATTGACAGTTTTTCTCAATAGGGAATCCTTCCTTTGAATTGACGATCAATCTTATGGCACCAACAATTTTCTGTGTGCTGTCCTGTACAACAAAGTGCATGGCACTTTTATCATATACATCTGTTACAATTCTATTGACATGGTTTTCCGGTTTTTCATAGCTCCATTCTTCACAGTATACTTTGTATCTTAATCTGTAAATTTCTTTAATTTCCTTCTCATCTGAAACAGCACTGACTATTAATGACATAAGGACTTCTCCCGATAAAGGTTTTGATGTCAAACTGGCTACTCAAGCTCTAACCATGCAATGCATTTTACTTCCTTAAAAAATTTAGAAAAAAATATGACGGGTCAAATTAATCCAGCCTAAAATAATATTTTTCGAAAATAGCATAATATATGTGACTCTTAAAAGTTTGCACACAGGGTTACAGTGCCAAGCTTTATATTTATTAATTCGGAAAAAAATCACTAAACTTTAAAAATATTTACATGCTTTGTATCCCTGCAATTATTTTTATCATTAATTACAGGGTCTTACATCGTTTTTATGTAAAATTTACCTTTTATGTTTTTCAAGGATTATTAATCCTTTCATGTATGTTAATATATGGCACAGGAATTGCTTTAATGAATTTTAAGGAGAAGGGGACATGTACATAGCTGAAAAATTTTTTAACAGATTTATCCCGTTCTAATTTATGATTCCCGCTGGGGCAACGTCCCTATTCGGGATTCAAGGGGTCGAGTGAATTATCAATTATAAATGATCAATTAAGAATGAATATTATTTTAAAGGAATTTATACAATTCTTCATTACTCATTGATAATTATTTATTTAACACTTGAATCCTTGAAACCTTTCTCACAACTAAATGGGAGAAGAACCATAACTGTTTTACTAAATATACACAGATAAAATTTTACAGTATATAATCCTACTGTAACGAATATAAAAAAAGGGGGACATGGAACATGAAAACAATGGGCATTACTGCATTCTATTAACTTATCATCTTCACCGAGGTAGTACCGTTAAGTTACAACAAATTTTTAACATATTTAATAACGAAAGGTGGTAAAAATTATGAAAAGATTCTCTTTCTTTTTTATCTTTATAATATTTATATTTGCTTCTGTAGCCTCAACAAATGCAGAGTTGTTTGACAGGGGATATGGTCTTATATATGACGATGATTTAAACATAACATGGCTTCAAAATGCAAATTATACAGGGAGTACAATGACCTGGTCAGAAGCTGACACCTGGGTTGAAAGCCTTGTCTTTCAGGATTATGGTGATTGGCGTCTTCCATCTTTTACCTGCTCAGGTGACAACTGCACAGGAAGCGAAATGGATCAATTATTTTTCAGTTATGGTGTAACCTCAGAATCGCCAGGATTGTTCACAGACGTAAAGCCTTATATGTACTGGTCTGGTACAGAGTATGGTCTTGATACCTCCAAGGCATGGCGATTCAATTTTAAGAATGGCTCAAAGGGCACCAGCTCAAAAACATATAAACGTTATGCCTGGGCTGTCCGTGATGGTGATTCTCCTCCTCCTGTTATTCCTGAACCGGTAAGCTCTATACTCTTCATTACCGGAGGAGCGACACTTGTAACCAGACAATGCTGGAAAAAAAGGAGGAAATACTCAAATTGAATTTATGTAATCTGAATTACAGATTTCCCATGAATTAAGTAATATTATCTAAATAAAATAACCTGAAAGCAGGAATATTATTTATGTCTTCAGAATGTCCGTCATGCGGCTATATAGAATTCAATCCCTCCGAGACATGCATATGTGGTTATCATGCTGACAATTCATTTATCATTGAATCAGTTGCCACACAATCCGAGAGAACGGATAAGGAAAAAGTAAAAGCTGAAGTGCCGAGAAATACTGCTCACTTAAAAACTAAAAATTCTTCCGAAGATATTGTCATAAAAGAAATTGCTTCATGGATTTTTACTTTTTCTCAACAGGACAAGTGTCTCTATCTTGGTACCCCTGCTCTTCAATCTTTCAGGTTGAAGCTTAATCTGAATGATCTAGAGGAATTACTGGATATTATGTATCAGAAGACCGGCACAGAAAAGACAACGAGAAAACTCCGGCTTTCGGCAGATAAAATCCCTGATGTAATTAACAGGATATATAGAATGGTTGAAGAAAAAAAATCAAAGATTTCTCTTAAGTTTGACAGTGACGAATTACAGGAAATAGGAGATTTAATTAATACAAGATTAAAGGAATAAATTTAAATCAGTAAAAATTTCTTACTGGTTCAATCGTGGACGATTGAACCAGTAAAAGAATGCATCAGTATTCACATAAAAGGTTTCTGCAGGGACTTTGAATTTCTTTTTGACAGTTGAAAACGTATATGCATGTAGGTTCGCTGATTTCGACTGAGCTCAGCCGAAGTTTTTTCCGCCTCTTCTAGATAAATTTTAGAGCTGAAGGAGCGCGCACTTGACATGACGTACGTTATATGGTACGCTAATAAAGGAGGTCACACATATGACAACATTATCAGCAAGTGAAGCGAGGGCAAAGCTTTACAAACTGTTGGACGAGGCTGCGTCATCCCACGAACCTATTCAGATTACGGGAAAAAGAAACAATGCAGTGCTTGTTTCCGAGGATGATTGGCGTGCAATTCAGGAAACACTTTACCTGCTGTCCGTCCCTGGCATGAGGGATTCAATACGTAAAGGGCTAAAAACGCCTGTTGAAAAATGCAGCAAAGATATTAAGTGTTGAGCTGGCAGATTGTCTTCACAAGACAGGCGCAGAAAGATGCCAGGAAGCTGTCAGCAGCGGGTCTTCGCGCAAAAGCCGAGGAACTACTCGAAATTCTTGAAAGAAATCCTTTCCGACAACCGCCTCCTTTTGAAAAACTGATAGGAGACCTGTCAGGGGCATATTCCCGCCGAATCAATATTCAGCATCGTCTGGTTTATCAGGTTCTCAAGGAGATTAAAACAGTTAAAGTAATCCGGATGTGGACTTATTATGACTAGAATCGCCGTCGAGGTTTAGATAGATTCTTAAGTTTGCCCCGTTTTTTTATCCCGTTATTCCCTTTCCCGCTTTACCACATTTCACGCGTTTCCGCGCCCTTATCTTTGGACACTTTCAAGCCCCAACCCCTCTGCCTCTCAGGTATTGATCAGATATTTACATTGCAAGTTATAATTGATAATCGTCGGTTTACTGAAGCCTGACGATTAACGCGTTCACCTGCTTGCCAATATATTTGAGTGATGCAAAAAATAACGATTCTACATGCAAAATTGGATCTGATAGTTACAAACAGCGTTCATTAACAAATATATTTAACTTGTTTAAAACATTCAATCACTCATCTCTTGAAATATAAGTGACTGCTCGAAACAATATAAGTGATACATTAAATTGCAATAATTATAAGTGTAGTATGACCAATTCACTCCCTTCTGGACGTTGCCCAAGACCCCAAATATCTCGCCTTCCTCTTCGCCACCGCTGTGCGTCCAGTTATTGCAGTGACCTGCCTCAACGTCAACGAGGACTCCACTTCGATGCGTGCCGGTCCATACTAAGAAAGGCTCGTCAGTCAATTGAACTCCATACTCGTCGTAACTAATAGGATTACGCAGTGTCATATCCGTGAGGTCTACCCAGTTATCTGCTACGTATAAACCATTTGGCAGTCGGTATGCATTGGTTGATTTCGTGAAAGAAGTGGCTGGACTGGATGTACTATCGCTGATCCATGCCTTGTATGTACCTGATAATCCGGCTGCTTCTGCAAGCCCTTGACATATAGTATCCGCCCCTTCTACTCCGCCGAGGTCTCCATTATAAACAGAACTGCTAACGAAGACTATATTCCCTGATGGTTCACCACATATCTCAATTGGCCATGGAATATCTAACATTGAGTATAATTCACACAATGCATTGGTAATTCCTGGTGCTTCTGCCCCCGGAGTACACTGACAGTCATCGACATCACATATACCATCTAAGTTTTTATCCTCGGATAAAGTATCGCATGTTCCATTTTCGTTTAAATCCCAACAGTTAAGCCCATCAGCTCCATCGGTTCCCGGAGATCCCTGCGGTCCTGATGTATTCCAGACAATTAGTTTCTCTGTTTTTTTGCACATTCCTCTTTGCTTTATAATACGCAGATTTCCTTTTTTCTTGTGATAGCAGCCATAGATTTTGGCAGCCTCTCCGTGCTTTGTAACTCCTGGAACTAACAAGATGGCAAGAATCGTCACAAGTATTACATGTAACTTTCTCACTTTTTCATCTCCTTTTTGACATAAGATTTTCAAACAAAAAAGCCGAACTCACCAACGGCTTATTTATTGGCAATTCGGCAACTGCTCATTAATAAACATGCATGGCTTTTCATCCCCTAATATGGAAAAGTCTGTTCATAAAAACAGTTATGTAACAGATGAAAGCATAATTTTATTAAATAAGTGAGGTAAAATATAGCCTGTTTCCTTCTATATAATATAACTCAAATTGACTCAATTGTCTAATAATAAATAGTTTTGTATGTTACAAAAATCTATATTTCCAAATCACGCATGTGTTTATGATGATTAACGTAAATTATCTTCATGGTCCTGCTGCCGAAGTTGCCATTGTTTACAATCTGTATCCCGTAAGGCTGTAATAAGCAAGGTGACGTTTTCTCCCTAATTCAGTATTGACGAAAGTCTCAACGTAATCGCCTTCGGCCATTTGAATCACCACTGCGTAGGTTCCCGTGCTTCCATCAACAGCCGCCTCTCTACTCCAAGCAACGCCATAGGAAATGCCATTCTTTTTGATTTCAATCCACACATCGTTGTTTGTTCCGTTATTCTCAGTATCTCTTACGAAAGATATATAAAAAAAGTATAAGCCATCTACAGGTGCAGTAAACTGGCTCCCATTCCAACCTCCACCTTCGTTTGTAAAGGTTGTGTTATAAGACAGAAGCACCTCAGAGTCTTCGGATAGATGGCCTTCACCGGTTGCAGAAAAGGCAACTTGTTGTTTATTTAAGTATCCATTCACATCCGTAACGGTCTTACAACAGGTTGTCCATATGTCGACATTCTCAATTTCCTCTTTACCTGAAAAGCAGCCATTATCATATTGGGGAATGTCTCTGTCTTCATTAGGGAGACTACTATCATTAGATTGACTACACCCGGTATTTACCCACTCATCCTTACATTGTAACCCCCAATATAGATTTTCTGGATATGGGTCTTCTGAATAAGGATTCTCTTGCACATAAATAGCATTAAATACGTTTGACCAATTACTTACATCGATATTTTTTTGATTGCTAATCATTATATCAGCAGAATTCTCAGTCGGATTTGTCATCATTCCGGTAACGCAAGCTAATTGACCGGTTAGATATGAAGGTGTGTTATTAAAAGTAATTGTCTTTTCCGATTTCTTGCATTTATTGTGATTTTTTACAACACGTAATTGTCCGTTGTTCTTTTTATAGCAGGCATAGATTTTACCATCTTTTCCTATATCATCTTCGGCTCTAGGCTTCTTTTTGGACTTTGCTTCAACATCATGAACTCCAATGCTCATTACACTAAACAAAATCACTACTAAAATGCCCAAGAGAATACGCATATTTCTTCTTAAAGTTCTTTTCATT
>CAYFXR010000171.1:0-28328 GCA_964347155.1 uncultured Nitrospiraceae bacterium
ATGCTTAAGGCTTTTGCTCATTCCGAAACCAGCATGATAAACAGTGCAATGGAAATGGAAGAAATTACTGTTAATGGTGTTTCAACGTATAAACCGACTTACAAACTTATCACTGGAGAGCCCGGCACATCACATGCATTCGAAATTGCAGCATCGTTGGGCCTACATAAAGATGTCATCAGAGAGGCAAAAAAATTCATGACGCGTGAAGGTGTTTCGGTTGATGCATTAATTTCAGAGCTGAAACATAAAACTAGAGAACTCGACAGCAGACTTAAAGATACTGAAAAGTTGAAACAGGAAGTTGAGTATCTTCGTTCGTATTTGAAGGTGGAACTCTCAAAGGTCACATCATTGAAACAGGATGCCTTGTCACGGGCGCTGAATGATGCTGAAGAGATTGTAAGGAATGCAAAAAGAGAGGCCCGTGATATCATCAAGACTCTGAAACAGTCGCGCCACTCAGAAACGGGAGAGGTTGTAAAAGGTTTCGATAGGAAGATTGTTGAATTGAGAAGAATCCGGAAAATACATTCACCTGAAAAAACTCAGCAGCTTAAGGAAATCAAGAAAGGACAACGTGTGTTTATTAATAACCTGGGAATGCATGGCCTAGTCCACTCAGTAAATGAAGATGCCCGAAGGTGTAACGTCTTGGTTAACGGAAAGGAAATTATCATTTCTTTTTCCGATCTTTCAGAGCCGGCTGTAGATTCTTTTGATCATAGAACTCCCGAGCCTTCAGAACAAGGTATGGGTGTATCGAAATACGTTCATACTGAAGATATTAATCTTCAGGGAGAACTGAACGTAATAGGCCAGCGTGTCGACCCGGCAATTTCTCTGATCGAGCGATATCTCAATGATGCGTCATTATCAGACCTTGAACAAGTGAAGATAATTCATGGAATAGGAGCGGGGAAACTCTCCCGGGCAATAAGGGATTATTTGGAAGACCATCCTCTCGTTGAAAAATTAAGAAAGGGGAATGAAGATGAGGGGGGAGAAGCTGTAACAGTAGTTTATCTTTGATTTATATAGTATGTTCAAATGTCTTTTTAATCCAGATAATACATTATCTGGGTTAAGGATATTAAGTTATTTTTTTGGTTCACAATCGCACTCATTATATTCCTTGCCGCATCCTTCACAGACACCACCTACAATCTTGGCCCCGCATTTGCATGGAGTACATCCACACGTATAACACATACTGTTCACCTCCTATTTGATATACAATTTACTTGTCCTAAAATCAATTATATCAGAAAAAAAAGGCAAGTCAATGTTTTGTATAAGTCAGCAAGTACTTCCTTTGTCATTCCGGGCCTGCCTGACGGCAGACAGGCTCCAATCCGAAGGATGATAAAGAGAATATAGTTGTTTATTCATCACTAAGCAATCAGGGGTAAGGGATAATGGGTAAGTTTGAATGAATAATTTGCTTATAATTGAATGACGGTGCTATGGTACTTAAACACTATGGTACTAGAAGAAGATTGGCATGTAATTAAGATTCCTTGTGTTGATTTTTAAAATAAACGGTTTCCGGTTCCCTCCATATGATGCACAAGAATTAATAGTAATTATCTTTCCTCCATGCTCAACACAGGGTCCGTAAGCAGCCTTATCCGGTTCATGACTTCTTATAATCATTTTTAAACCCAGGGAGGAAATTACCTGATTCGTAATATCTTCTCCAAATAATATGCCGGCTCCTCTTATATTTGGATGTTCTCCTGACTCTGAAGAGGGGTCGCTCCAGATTAAATTTATCTCATTTTCGTGGTTTGATAAATCCTTCACGGTATTTATCCTTGAAGATATTCCGGCATGGACAAAAAGCACTTTGTTTATTATTGCTGCGATATACAATTTTTCTAAAAAGCCTTTAAAAACATTATGATAAAATTTTTTCCAGGAAATATACTTATTTTGTGCTTCATAAACCAGGTCACAGGGAGAAAAAGTGGGCCTTCCATTTATGTACATTTCGTGATTACCTTTGAGGGAAACTATGTCCTCTCTTTTGTCCAGGAGTTTATCGAGTTCCATTATGATTTCTACACCATTGCAACCCCTGTCAGCGTAATCACCCAGAAAGAGCAGCAAAGAATCTTTCCCGGATTTTTCATATATGCCAAGTATTTTTTTGAGGCTTTTATAATCACCGTGCAGGTCACCGGCAACATAGACAATTTTATTACTACCTGTGAACACCTTATTGTTCATTTGGCTGTTGTCACCTCAATTATATTTTAAACGATAAAAGTGTATAAAAAGTAATGACATATTTTAATAGATACAAAAAACAGAAGGGAAGATGAGCAGAGATAAACTCGTTTCTATAGCAGGAGAGATAAAAAAATTTTTATTAGAGTATCTTATATATTCATTTGTGATTTTTAGTAGACAAATAAAGATAATAATTGTAAAAATACTTAAGGAAATAAGAAATGAAAATAAATTAAATGAGAGCTTGCTGTAAAGTGAGGTTACTATGAAAAAAAAAGGGAAGAAAAATACAGCAAAGACACAGGCAGTAAATAAAAATGTAAAACAATCTGCGAAAAAAACCGCTCAAAAAGGCATTAAAAAACGATACCCCACGTATAAACCTTTAAGCAAGGTTACCTTCAGATTACCGAAAGAAGCAGCCCCGGGTGCTAAAACTGTATCAATCGTCGGTGATTTTAATAAATGGAATATAACCCAAACGCCGATGAAAAGGCTTAAAAACGGTGACTTTACATTAACATTAGAATTACCATGTGACAGGGAGTACAACTTCAGATACCTGATTGATACAAATCATTGGGAAAAAAATTGGTTTGCTGACAAGCATATTCCAGATGATTAAAAGGGATAACAATTCTGTATGGGTCGTTTAAATAATGGGTGTTTATTTGTTTTCTTTAACTTTTCTGGAAAAATGATCAAAAACCAACCCTCATAAGTTTTCTCGAACTTTTTTTCTTAAAAATTCTCTGGATTCTATTGATGTTTTTTTCATATATATATATATTTGTATAGAAAACAGAAAAAGCAGACGTTTCATAATAAATTGGTATTTTACGGAGACATCTTTGTATTTAAATATGATCTATAAAAAATCTTTGTTAATCTTTCTATCATTTTTTTTTCTGATCTTTGTCTGGCCAAGTTGTACTCTTTTTATCAAACATCCTGGCAAACCGGTCCTTGAACAAATGTCGGTCAAACAAGTTAATTCCTACGAGTGGGTTGATTATTTAAATTATAAGGGATTAGAACAGGCTGTTGAACAATCGATCCGATACTACAAACGGCTTCCATCAACAAAGAGTTTTCAATACGGCAAATTGGTCTATTCTCCGGAAGAAATGGTGGCTTCCCTGAATCTCTTCTTGAAAATAATAAGAAATGCTAAAGGTAAGGAACGGATGCAGCATTTGAGAGAAAAGTTTCTATTTTATGAAAGTATGAACTCTCAGGGAGGAGCGTTCTTTACGGGCTATTATGAACCTTTACTGGAAGGCAGCCTGGTACCTACAGAAGAATTTGTAGAACCTGTCTATGCAACACCTGATGATTTGATTAAAGTAGATCTGGGAATGTTTAATGTAAGGTGGAAGGACGAAAAAGTTGTTGGACGTCTGCAAGGAAAATGGTTAATCCCTTACGATTCTAGGGAAGAAATAGTATATGGGGGATCTTTGAAAGAACGGGCGAAACCAATCGCATATGTAAATGAAATAGAATTGTTTTTCCTTCAGATACAGGGATCGGGTTTAATCAAACTGCCTGACGGCAGAGTGAAACGGGTTAATTATGCACAGAAAAACGGTCACCCCTATAGGTCTATAGGAAAAATTCTGAAAGACAAAATCCCTTCTGATGAAATATCCCTGCAGTCGATCAAAAAATATTTATATGCCAATCCTGATAAAGTGCGTGAAATTCTCAGTTATAATCAGAGCTATGTCTTTTTTCGGGAGGTAGAAGAAGGCCCTCTGGGTTATATAGAAGTTCCTCTTACTCCAAACCGTTCAATAGCAATGGATAAAAGAATCATTCCGCGAGGTGGCTTAGCATTTATTGAAACACAACTGCCAATATTGATTAAAGGCAGAATAATCGGCTGGAAGCCTGTTAAACGTTTTGTTTTGGTGCAGGATACCGGTGGAGCAATTCGTGATCACGGTCGTGTAGATATATTTCTTGGACATGGAGAAGATGCCAGTCTGACAGCAGGACATCTGAAACAGAAAGGGCGGGTCTTTCTCCTCGTTGCTCGTAAAGAAATGTTAAAATAGGCCGACAGTTAGTGAGTTTTTGTACTTTCGATTAAACGATCAAGAATCAATCCAAAAAAATTTTCATTTCCGCTTTGATAAAACCAGCCGAGATGGGTAAGGCAGCTTGAGCAAATACAAAAGCTCCAGCTGAAACCCTCAAACCAGGTATGATCAAGTGTAGGTTCATCGTGGACGATACAGCCGTCGGCTGAGGAAAAGCAACCAATCTCATAGGTGATTCCGGCAGGATTTGTGAAACTGTATGTATGGTGTCCGTCTACAGTGATAATACTTTGAGGGTGAGTAATTGTATTTCCGCAATTTGCACAGAGAATCGAGCGTTCTTCTTCTAAACCAAATTTCTTTTCGGTCTTGATTCTGACTTTTACGCCCGGCTTTTTGTCAGATGATTTAAGAGTCCACATATAATTGTTCTGGAATATGTTCTTGTCCATATATATCCAAACTGGAATTCCTTCTATACAACATGGTTATCATTTTAACAAATGAAAAAAATTTGTAGTTAAAACCTTTTGTCACCTCCAAGTACAGAAAGTTTTAAACCAAATATCTTTCCGGAGTAGGGAGTGCTTTTTTCTTCGTTGTAACCTCCCAGGAAATTATTGTTGTGACAATTTAAAAAACGTGATAAGTATTATTATAATTTTTTAAGAGTAATTATGTGAAATGTTTTCTTGCCTGAATAGATAAATAGCAACTTTTCAGTTGCGGGTGGTAAAAGTCTGTAAAAATGACGATCCCCCCGTAACTGAATGGTTACGATAAATACAGTTTTTTTATTGACAATATAATTGATTGTGTTAAATATTATATATAAAACAAGTCTTTTAATTTAACTAAAAAATGCATAGTCCGCTTAATGCTGGCAAATGTAACGTACATTTGCCAGAGACATTTATGCCTTGTATTTGCATGGCTAGGTGCATTATTTCTGTTAATGAATATCATCTAATACAGGGGGAAGGGAAAAATGAAAAAAATAAGTATACGTGTAGTACTTATTTTATGTGTATTATTTCTGTCTGGTAATAATGTTTTTGCTAAGCCTAAGAAATACGTTGCTCAACTACATCCTTCAGGAGAAATCAGGGGAATTCTGGAATCCTGCTCACAAGGGTCAGTTATAAGCGGAGCTTTGGTACATATTCCTGGAATGTCCTTTATGGTAAAAACAGATGAAGAGGGCGCCTTCAGGTTGTTGAATGTACCAAGAGGGATGTATGAACTGATGATTGAAGTTTCTGGAGAAGAAACCCTAACTGTCAGTAATGTCAGTGTATTCCCGCGAAAGGTAACAGACCTTGCATTAATAACGATTTGTGATAGGTGTGTTGAAAATAGCGATTGTCCAGCTAATTTTTACTGTTCAATAGATATAGGGAAGTGCGGAGAGAAGGGAATATGCATAATAATGCCTACACGTTGTCCGCTTTATTACGACCCAGTTTGTGGTTGTGACGGTAAGACATATGATAATGCTTGTTCTGCTGCCATGAGAGGTATGAGCGTTGCCCGTAAGGGAGCATGTGAGCCTCTGCCGGCTGTCTGCAATGATAATGAGGATTGTAGTCTTAATCATTACTGTTTAAAGAGTGTAGGAGAATGTGAAGGGGATGGAAATTGTAAAAGGAAACCGCATGTTTGTATAGAAATATACGATCCAGTTTGTGGTTGTGATGGAAAGACCTATCCTAATGAATGTTTTGCTGCGGTTGCCGGCGTAAGTGTCTCCCATGAGGAAGAATGTGAACCGCCTCCATCGACATGTAAAGACAATGCTGACTGCGGCTCAGATTATTACTATTGTGGAAAGGGTGTAGGAGATTGTAAAGAAGAGGGAATTTGTGAAATCAAGCCGAGAATATGTCCACTTTATTACGATCCAGTTTGTGGTTGTGACGGGAGGACTTATTCCAATGACTGCTCTGCTGCTATGAGAGGTGTGAGTATTGCTCATAAGGGAGTGTGTAAGATATTAATTCCAATTCCTCATAAATCCAGATAATGCATTTAGCCATGCAAATAAAAGGCATCTTTGCTTCCAATAATTGCTTACTAATAATGATAATGAAGCCTCTGGTTATACATACTCAAGTAGGCGCCTGTGCAGTTTAACCATAGCTAATGTGTCCTGTTTGCAGTATTGTAGGAGGTTTTTTTTGACAATTCTGGATATAATTTACTGAGGCTTTTTATAACGGACTTTTCAAAATTGGAATAAACTATGATACTGCCCTGTCCTTTTAGATCATGTATTAATTTATCAGCAAGTTCTTTTCTGCAGTCTTTGTCAGGTTCAGCCAGATATTCAAAACTACCGATAATTTGGCCTGGACTTGAACACTTATGGATGTGATACTGTGTTGGTATCTGGGTATATGGTGCAATATTGGCATATAACGGAATAGCGGTTGTGACTGTTTCAAAATCCAGATAATATGCTGGCCATGAAATGGCATTCAAATTATGTTTAAGCGTTTTTTTCACAAATAGTTTTTTTGTTTTTACGCACTTCATCACTATGGCCTGTTTTTCAGTCAAGGGAAATTTATCGGGTATATCTTCAATGCGAACAATACCGGAATCTGTCAATTTGTTGAATTTGGATTGGCTTAATCGCGGCATTATTTTTAATTTTGCATTAATGTTCCCCGGCGACTTTTTCCTGTTAGCAGGAGCAAAGTGCATCAGCCTGTTTTTTTAGAGCACGTGCCTTATTTTCCGGAAGTGAAAGTATTGTTTGAATTTCTTTTATTTTCATTTCTGACAGGGTTTTCAGAAGTATTATATTTTGTTCAAATAATGTTTTCATCAGTCCTGATTTTACTCCTGATATGATAGTTACAGGGTAAAGCCTTTTGTCCTCGATTATTTCCTGAAGACTTCCGTTGTCAGGGTATCTCCAGCTTTTAACATGAAGCCTTGTACATTCAGCATATTGAACGGCATCTGAGGTACAACGGGTATTTGTTACTAAACAGCCTTTAAAAGCTTTATCAGGATATCTTGTTTTGATAACAGGTTTGAGATCCTGAAATCGTGAATGAATATACATGGCTACCTTTACGTCAGTGGTATTCCCTGCCCTGTTATGGTATTTGCATTCAATAAGAGAAACCTCCTTATCCTTTATTGCAAAGACATCAACCTCATGTTTCACACATTTGCCTTCAAGGATAACACCGGTATCTACTTGGTATCCATGGTGTTTCAGCAATTCGCCGATATATTTTTCAAAAGGATAGCCTGAGGGACCGAGTCTGAAGAGTGCCCTTTTTAAAGTATATCTAAGGCCTGACGCGTGATTGATTTGTTTGAGGTATTTTTTTGCAAGTTTGTAAATTTTTTTAGTATTCGTGTAAGGGGTGATCTCTTGTAATATAGTTTTGATAATTTCTTCAGCTTGATCACTGTCTGCACCTGATCTCAGGAGTGATGCCCTTAATTTGTCGGTATTAAGATCCTCAATGATTCCAGAAGCCTTTCTGACCTTAATTTTCATAAATATTCACATCTGTCCAAAATAGATACTATCAGGAGACTGATTACCTCTTTATGAGTTGTAGACACAAACACAATGAATCGACGATACATTATTTTGGACAGCTCTGATAAAGATTTGTTTTTAAATTTTGTATAATTACAACTACATAAGTATATCAAAACAATTAGGAAAAGCAAAAATATAACCCTTTAACCCTTTTAAGATTATGATCCATACAGGAACTTGTTCATGGACAGAAAAGACTCTCATTAAGAGTGGAGAATTCTACCCAAAAGAGATTAAAACAGCTAAAGACCGCCTCAGTTATTATGCAGGCAATTTTATTACAGTAGAAGTGGACTCGAGTTATTATGCTATACCGGACAGAAACACTGTATGGTTGTGGACACAGAGAACACCTGAAGATTTTATATTTCACATAAAGGCATATGGGGCTTTAACAGGCCATGGGATAGATCCAAGAAGCCTGCCGAAAGATATCCGAAGCCTTATTTCTGACGAAGAGAAGGACAAAAGATATATCTACATAAAGGAAAAGTATATTATTAAAAGTCTTGCAGATAGATTTATAGATGCACTGACCCCTCTCTATCGTGACAAAAAACTTGGTGTGCTTGTCTTTCAGTTTCCACCGTGGTTTCATTACAGTCATCGCAATCTAGATTACATAGTAAATTGCAAAAATCTTATGGGAGATATGCCCATTGCTGCAGAGTTTCGTCATGGAAGCTGGTTGGCTACTGATAGGGCACATTCGGTATTTGAATTTCTGAAGGAAAATAAGATAACCTACATAACCGCAGACGAACCGCAGTATGGAAGTCTAGCTACCATTCCATTTTTACCTCATGTTACAACCGATATAGCCTATTTCCGATTTCACGGCAGAAACAAACAGAACTGGCTTAAGAAGGGGATAGAGACTTCTCTGCGATACGACTATTTCTATTCAGATGATGAACTGAGGGATTTTATAAAGCCTATCCTCCGTGCAAGCAAAACGGTAAAGTCAACGTTCGCTATGTTTAATAACTGTCACGGAGGATTTGCAATGAAGAATGCCCTTAGATTGAAAGAGTTACTGAAGGATCACGAATAGAAAATTACTAAAATTTAATACTCTGGGGTGCTCTGGGACAGGGTATGACGTCACGGATATTGGGCATTCCGGTGATATACTGCGCAAGTCTTTCAAATCCCAGACCAAATCCTGCATGAGGTGCGGAACCGTATCTCCGGAGGTCGAGATACCACTCCAGGTTTTCACGGGGTATACCCATCTCCTGCATTCGATTCTCTAATACTTCCCCTCTTTCTTCACGCTGACTTCCTCCGATAATCTCTCCAATTTTTGGTACCAGCACATCCATTGCTGCTACTGTTTTTTCATCTGCATTTAGCCTCATGTAAAAGGCTTTTATTTCTTTGGGATAATCTGTTACAACCACGGGCCCTTTAAAAATATTATCTGTTAAATAACGTTCATGTTCCGACTGTAAGTCCAGACCCCAGTTAACCGGGAACTCAAAACTATCTTTAGCTTTTTCAAGTTCCTTGATTGCCTCAGAATAAGGAATATGGACAAAAGGTTTATCAGCAAGGCTTTTAAGTTCATCTCGTGAAGTGTTTTTATAGAATTTCTCAAAAAAGGCAATCTCCCTTTCACATTTTTCCAAAACTTTTTTGTACAGGGTATGTATAAAGTCCTCAGCTAACTGCATATCATCCTGGAGGTTGGCAAAAGCCATTTCCGGCTCGATCATCCAGAATTCGGACAAATGACGTGATGTGTTGGAATTCTCAGCTCTGAAGGTAGGACCGAATGTGTAAACATTACCGAGTGACATGGCCAGAAATTCAGCCTCCAGTTGTCCGCTTACAGTCAAATAAGCACGCTTGCCGAAAAAATCCTGTGAAAAATCGATATTGCCATTATCTTTTTTCGGTAATTTTTCGAAATCAAGGCTGGTTACAGTAAACAGATCTCCTGCTCCTTCACAGTCACTCGCGGTAATGATGGGAGTATGAACCCATATAAAGCCACGGCTTTGGAAAAATTCGTGTACTGCATCCGAAAGAACATTGCGTACTCTAAACACAGCTCCAAACGTATTTGTTCTTGACCTAAGGTGGCCGATTTCCCGCAAAAACTCCAGACTATGTCCTTTTTTTTGAAGGGGATATTTTTCAGAATCAGCATTACCAAAAACTTCCATTTCTGAAACTTCAACTTCAATTTTTTGTCCTTTTCCCGGTGACTCTTTAATAACACCTGAGGCCTTGATAGCTGCTCCCGTATTACAATGAGATAATTTAATAAAGGCAGATGATTCAGCGGGGATAACAATTTGAAGCGTTTCTTGAGTGGAACCGTCACTCAATGCAACAAAGGCAACACCTTTTGAATCGCGTTTTGTTCTTACCCAACCACAGACGGTAACTCTCTGACCGATTTTGCCTTTCAAAAAAATATTCTTTATCAACACTCGTTCCATTGTAACCTCCAAACCCTTTCCTTTCTTCTTATTTATCATACATAAAGTGACAAAAGAGTTCTCACTTAATTTTAACCAAGATGGCATGCTTACTCAAATCAAACAATTAGTATTTTAGGATTCAAGTGGAATATCAATTATAAATGATCAATTAAGAATGAATATTATTCTAAGAAATTTTATATAATTATTCATTACTCATTGATAATTATTAATTTAACATTTGAACCCTTTTTGATATTTTAGTTTTGACGTTTGACATTATTACAATCCTCCATTAGAACATACTTCGCTATCTATTAAATTGTTTTATAAGGGCAATAATAATTTTTAATTTGTCAAATGTAGTAAATTTATGTTAGTGAATAATAGGTACCTGTTTTTCCTATTGTTTGAAAATTAGAGATAATTTAAATTGCCTGCTTTGTTTGTGATAGGAATAGAAACTTATTCCGACCATATGAATTTAGGGAGCTGGCTTAAAGTAAGTGTTGAGCACCTTTAAGGGAAATGCCTCATATTACTTTCAAGGCGCCCACCTATAAAACAGGATATTAAAGTTTTTTTCTACACGGCAAGGCGGGAAAAATTAATATCTGAAGAGCAGGGGAATTGAAGCAGGTCTGGTTTCCGACCGCTTCCCAAAAGTTTCAGGCATTGTTATTCATCTTTACGAAATCAATATAATGTACGATAAACGTTCTAGATAAAATATTTCTGGTCCCTGGCCCTATATTAGCTATATCTTTTGAATCTCAAGGCCTTCATCCTCTTCTTTCGTGCTTCGGTTCGTTTCCGTTTCTCCTTGACAGAAGGTTTTTCATAAAAACTTCTCTTTTTTAGCTCTTTAAAAACACCTTCCTTATGAAGTCTGGTTTTCAAATCTCTAATCGCTTTTTCTATATTGTTTCCATTGACTTTTATTTCCAAAATTATTTACCTTCTTCCTTTTCGATATCCTGACACCCTGCCTCTATTAAAACCTCTTCTGTTAAATAAAAAACCTCTCAGCCTTTAAAGCTTAGAGGTTTTCCAACTTTAAAAGTCAATATTACTTTATCATAATTTATACAACATTTGGTATAAAAAAATTACACCTCTCTTAAATCATTTATCTTATTCCCTAGGTAAAATCACCCGTCTGATCGTGTGATTTTACACAGTATCCCCTGAAAAATTATTAACAAGAAATATTACAACATTATATAAAGTATAGTTTTTTAATGATTATTCTGCCATATAATTGTATTGGCATACTGTTTGCTTAATTAAACATATAGATATTTTACAGATAAAGCCAAACCCTCATTAAGAAGAGAAAAAAAAGAGGATAGTTTCATATGGAAAGAAGAGCTTTTAATAGACTTCCTGTTAATCTGCACGCAAGATTTTTCTATCGGAGTACATTGTATATAGGAAATATAACAAATCTTTCAGAAAATGGTATGCGTATTAAGACAAACAAGTGTCTTCCTTTTAAAACAAAATTTAATATTCTTATCCCTTTGAAAGATGAAATTTTGAGTGTTCCTGTCCAGGTAAGCAGGTTAATAAAGCCAGATAATATTTGTGATGGTATGGGCATTAGGCTTTTGAAACAGCCCCAAGAATATATAGAGTTAATAAGCAGTCTTAAAAGGAAGTCTTTTAGACGATTTATTCGGATATTTCACCCAATAATCCTCAGCATTTAACTTCTCCAAAGTTATTTGGGTTAAACCACATAATGCAGACATTGTTCAATAAATTATTTGACTCGATAAATTTATTAATAAATTGTGCATATAACTTTGAATAAAAGTATTTACACTCGATCAATTAATATTGCGTTTACGGTATCGAAAAATAATTTCTTTCACAAAGCCTGCATTATGTGAAATGCATTTTTAGGGTTAATGTTAAACTTGAGACATATAATAGCAAGTGCTTGATATTATAGTATTATTTAGAACGCTCTCATGTAAAAGCGGAGGCCCTGATAATTGAAGATAATACCTGAAACAGTTATCTCTTCCACTTTTAGGCCGGTAGTTACTGTTTCACCTTCTCGTGTAATATTGCCGTTAATGTTTACTATCCTGGAAGATAAACTATTTGAATAGACGTGACCAGTTATGGTTATATCTGGCAGTTCCTCTCTGATGTCTGAAGGAAGTTGACCTAGCTCAGGAACCCCCTGTTCTGATTTGTTTCTATTCATATCAGCAAGTTGGTGTTCAGCAGAGGTATGGTTTTTTGCAGTAAAGTGTTTTTCATCCCTCATTTTATTTCTAAGGATTTTAAGTTCTTGGTCAGTTGGATTTAATCCAGGTGATGTTGTTGAATCATGCGTTGGTAAAAATTTATCTGGAACTGTTTCCTGTCCGTGAGTTTCAGCTGGAAGTGACTGGTTTTCTGGCATAGTTCTGATTGTGTCGGTGTTTCTCTCTTCCGTAACTATATTAAGCTTGGATACTGATTTTTTGTTATTTGATTTAGTTTCAATACGTATGGTTTCTTTATTATCAGTCTCATGGTACTTCCTGTTCAAATTGACGTCTGGTGAATTTCCACCTTGTTCAATGGATGATTTTGCCAGGATGATTTTCTCTTCTGACTCCCAGGGACGCAGCAAGGCTGTTAATATAACGATATTCAGCAATAGAGACACCAGTAGTAGATAATGCCAAAGCAAACGTTTTTTTGTTTCTTGAGGCTCGGGAATGTGAACGGTCATCAGATCAGGTACAGAATCTTTCCGATGTTTTTGTTCTAGTTTTTTCAGTGCATCCAGTATAAATGACATAGCTGTTATTCTATTCTTTTTCTTGATAATCGATCAATTTGGGTATATCCCTGATGATAGCAGTATTAATATGCATTAATGTTTGAGTCCCTACAATTCCATCTGGTGTAAGACCCTTAGAAAGCTGAAATTTTTTTACTTGATTAACAAGTTCGTCATCAAACTCTATGTTTCCCCGAGGTTTAATGGTCCTGCCCTGAATGGATGCTAAATTCTTATCTAACCATGGCACAAGGGTATTTTGTTTGCCCGGTAGAACGTCACCTTGATAATTTGGTGGTATCTTCCACAGCAGCGTATACTCCCCGAGCCAATGGGAATCAATATCTTTGGCAGAAACTTCTTTAATTTCTGAGCCCATAAATAAAATGGCTGTTTCTCCCTTTAATGATATTAATAGAGCATAAAATTTCCTGTTTTGATTATCAAACAGTTTTAACACTGCCGGACGATTTATAAAAAGTAGACTGCGCATGTTGCCCCTTCTTTGCAAACAGCGCAAATTATGCTTCTGAGCAAATTCGCAAGCAAAGCCGTCTTCTTCTGGTTTATAAGAAATATTCCATTGTTTAAAAAGAGCTTGATAGGCTGTAACTTTCCTGCGATCAGTTGGTCTTGCAATCATCAATTGTAAATTATCTCCTTGAACAGGTACTTGTGATGTTAATACCGTTGCACGATTTTTAGGTGTGTTTATTTTCAATATGTTATTATCGTAGAGTGTTGCGGCTAACACAACCCCAACAACCGTTAGCACCAGGGTTGCCAGCAGCCAGACTGCAGCTTTTTTATATCCAACGTTATCCCCTGTTTTACCGAAAACTTCATAGGCAGCTTTTTTTAAAATATATTTACTGACTTTATCTTTCCCCTGAGTAAATGTCCCGAGCAGTGCCCGGTCACATATAATATTAATTAATCGTGGTATGCCTTTACTGAGGTCATACAGTTTATCGATAGTTGAATCAGGAATAAAATTATTAAGATGTCGTGACCCAGGTCGTGATATTTTATTCTGTAATCCAGCTACTGTCAGGCGATGCGTTATGTAAGCACCGACGTCTTTTTTAGAAAGCGGGCCAAGGTGGTAACGGGCAATGATTCGCTGAGACATTTGCTGCAACTCCGGTTTAGATAATTTCTCTCTAAGATCCGGCTGCCCCAGAAGTATTATGTGCAGTAGTTTATATTGATTGGTTTCAAGGTTGGTCAACAGACGCAATTGCTCTAATACATCAGTGCTGAGATTCTGAGCTTCATCAATAATGAGAACCGCTTTTCGGTCTTTTTCATATGCTTTGAGCAAATAAGCATTTAATAGGTCCACAAAGACTTTTATGCTGGTATTATCTTTTGGATATGGAATGCCGAATTCATTACAAATAGTTGCTAACAGTTCCTCGACAGTTAATTTTGGATTTAGAATAAGTGCAATATCAGAGTTTTCAGGTATTTGTTCCAGCAAACAGCGACATATAGTTGTTTTTCCTGTTCCAACTTCACCGGTAAGCAGTACAAAACCACCTTCGCTATTGAATCCGTATATCAGATGAGCCAATGCCTCACGATGCTGATCACTCATATAGAGGTAGCGAGGATCGGGGGCGATGGAAAAAGGCAATTCTCTTAATCCAAAGTATTCGGTATACATAGAATTACTGAACTGGTGGCCTAAAAAGGTTCTTTAATTATATAAAGATTAATATAATAGGCAAGGAAAATACAACTATTTTATGTTGGGTTTCAAACAGCTTCATTGGGATTGAGACATTGCTCTTTTACGCTTTGGAACTATTGCATGTTTGCGCTTTTTCTAACGCCATTCGAGGGGAACGGCGTGTTCGCTGGCGTAGACCGAAAGCCTGTTATACAGTTCTTCTGACTCTTCATACTGCCTCTCTGCAAATAGCTTTAATCTCCTGATCTTGTCAGTATCATCGCTTTGCTTTCCAAGATATTTCCTGTACTTTTCCCATGCAGACCTCATCGACTTAAAATTACGGAATGTAATCCTCCACCATGCCTCGTCATGTCCCCCCGGTATATCTGATCTCTGTGGGCGTTCCTCAAACACTAACACATGCTTTTTAGTGTCTATGTGGATAGAATAATTTGCCATAAAGTCCATGCCAATAAGACCTTCAAAAGAGCCTGAAATCGAGCGTGTGACTGTAGTCGGAATAAAGTGATCTTCTGCCTCTCCCACCTGAATCGTATCGATGACAGTAAAGATTGCAGGGATTGATCCGCCGATGCCAGCAATATTAACCCACAACTTGGCTTCGTCATTGTCAAAAATATCAAGTTTTTCTGCCAATCTGTAAGAGATGTGCATGCCAGGGGCTCCTGTGTCCAGAAGCATGGGTGCTGTAACAAGGCCGTTAAACGTTACGGGGATAATAATCCTTCTCGCTGTTCCCTGATATGCCTTGTAAGGTATAACAAAGCTTTTAACATTCTGCTCCTCATCTTTGGCCTTGATGTTTCTGTCTCTGAATTCAGTTGTAATATCTATTGAATCTGAATACAGAGAGGACGTAGTGTCAGAAGATTTTTTATATTTCTTGAGATCCTGATTGGTAAAAACACGGTTATTATCTCCTGCAAAAACTGGAGATATGAGAAAAAAAGAAATGAGAGCTATACATATCATGCTGTTCATTTTTACTGACTTTTTTATCGACATTTGTGGTTTGATACTTAAAGTAAAGAGAGGATCAGTCGATTTCAAACTTGAGTTTCCATTTGTGCTTCCTTGAAGGATTTACCAGAGCAGATTTCAGTAATTTTAAAAATTCAATACGTGGGATTTCATGTGCGCCAAAGGTTCTCAGATGAGCAGTGGTCAACTGGCAGTCAATGATCGTAAATTTCCACTTCTCAAGGTGTTGAACAAGTGTAACAAAAGCTACTTTTGAAGCATTGCTTTTTTTTGTGAACATTGACTCACCAAAAAATGCAGATCCGAGGGCAACTCCATAGAGCCCTCCAACCAGTTCTCCTTTATACCAGCTTTCCACTGAATGAGCATACCCGGAATGATGAAGTCGGATATAAGCATCTATCATTTGATCAGTAATCCATGTGCCTCCTTCATTCTTTCTGTGAACAGAAGCGCAGTTAGTAATAACCGATTCAAATACGCTGTCCATGGTAATCATGAATAAATCTTTTTTTATCGTTTGCTTAAGGCTTCTTGATATATTCAGTTTATTTGGAAACAGGACAAGACGCGGATCAGGAGACCACCATAGAATGGGATCATTTTCAGAATACCATGGAAATATTCCCATTTTGTAAGCAAGTAAAAGCCGTGATTCACTGAGGTCTCCTCCTATAGCGAGAAGTCCGCTGTTTTCTGCAAGTTCAGGCGGCGGGAATATAAGTTCATCTGGTAGTCGGAAGATTGGCATTGTTGAGATTATGAATAAGAACAGTTTAATTCTGATTATACTCAAAGGTCAAATTATCTTTATTCAAATCGATATAGACTTTTCCACCTTTGAAGAGTTTGCCGAAAAGGACTTCTTCTGACAAGACGTCCTTTATCTCTGTTTGTATAAGTCTTCCCAATGGTCTTGCTCCGTACTGCAGGTCGTATCCGTGCTCGGCAAGCCAGTTTCTTGCATTGTTTGAAAGTATGATGGCGACCTTTTTCTGTGTAAGCTGCTGCTGCAGTTCATTGATGAATTTGTCTACCACCTTTTTCATTATTTCAGGTGTGAGGGAATTAAATGTAATAATAGAGTCAAGTCGGTTTCTGAATTCTGCACTGAACAATCTATTAATTGCGTCAGTACTTTTTGATCTTGTATCTTTACTCCTGTCTCCAAAGCCAATAGAACTTTTACTCATCTCATTCGTGCCTGCATTTGAAGTCATGATAAGGATAACATTACGGAAGTCAGCCTTTTTCCCGTTATTATCGGTCAAGGTAGCATAGTCCATTACCTGAAGCAGAATGCTGAAGATGTCGGGATGTGCCTTTTCGATTTCATCCATCAAAAGAACGCTGTAAGGATGTTTCCTGATGTTGTCAGTAAGCAGGCCTCCCTGATCAAAACCGACATAGCCGGGAGGTGCTCCTATCAAGCGGGCTACGGTGTGTTTTTCCATGTATTCACTCATATCAAAACGTATAAACTGGATACCCAGTACAGATGCTATAGTTTTTGAAACTTCGGTCTTTCCTACGCCTGTAGGGCCTGTAAAAAGAAAAGATCCTATGGGTTTTTCAGGTGAACCGAGTCCGGCACGTGCCCTCTTGATTGATGATGCAAGGAGATGGATGGCTTCATCCTGACCGAAAACAGCCTTTTTTAATTCATCTTCGAGCCTCTTCAGCTTATCCATATCGGAGGTTGAAACATTGCGCTTTGGAATCTTTGCAATTTTTGCAACAACGGATTCAATCTCAGCCTGTCCTACGGTTTTTTTGCGTTCATATGATGGAGAGAGCTTTAATAAAGCCCCTGCTTCATCAATCACATCAATAGCTTTGTCAGGGAGAAATTTGTCGGTTATATATTTTGAAGAGAGTTCAGCGGCTGTCCTGAGAGCTGTTTCGGTATATTTTACTCTGTGGTGTTCTTCGTAATAGGATTTCAACCCTTTTAATATTTGAAATGTTTCTTTTGTATCGGGCTCATAAATCTCTATTTTCTGAAAACGCCTTGAAAGCGCTCTATCTTTTTCAAAATAATTTTTGTATTCTTCATAAGTGCTTGCACCGATGCAGCGTAGTTTGCCGGTATTTAAAATAGGTTTCAGAATATTGGAGGCATCCATTGAGCCGCCGCTTGTTGCACCTGCTCCGACGACGGTATGTATCTCATCAATAAAAAGAATTGCATGAGGGATCGATTGAAGATTTTTTATGGTTGACTTTAAACGTGCTTCAAAATCGCCTCTGTATTTTGTCCCGGCAAGCATTCCTCCCATATCAAGTAAGAAAATACGGGCATTTTTCAGAATATCAGGAACTTCGCTCTTATGGATTTTTAATGCAAGGCCTTCAACGATCGCTGTTTTCCCCACACCTGGCTCGCCTACAAATACAACGTTGTTCTTTCTGCGCCTGCAAAGTACCTGAATCGTTCTTTTTAGTTCTTTTTCACGCCCTACGAGAGGGTCGATTCCACCTTCTGCAGCCTTTTGAACCAAATCAAAAGTAAATTGTTGCAGGGAATCCTTTTTGGCAGGCCGTTTTTTCTTGGGAACACTTTCTGTCTCAAAGGGAGTTTCTTCTAGCAGATCATTTAATGCCTTTGATATGCCGTGAGAAATATAATTTAAGACGTCAAGGCGTGTTATGCCTTCTGATAAAAGAAAATGCACGGCATGAGAGTCTTCTTCCGGAAAGAGAGCTGAAAGAATATCGCCTGCATCTGCCTCATGCTTTTCTGCTGATCTGACGTGGTTTATCGCTGTCTGGAACACGCGACGAAAGGCAATGGTAGGCTCGGGAGAATTGTCTAAATTTTTAGGAAATTTTGGAATATTTTTTTCAAAAAAGCCCTCCAGTAATTCCTTGAGCTTTTCAACGTTTCCGCCACAATTCGTAATGATTTCAATTCCCCAATCATCATGAATTATAGCAAACAGAATGTGCTCTACCGTAAGATACTCGTGACGCCGTATCTCTGCATCTCTTACCGTTGCTTCTATTGTCAATTCCAATTCTTTATTGATCATTATTCTTTTTCCATTATGCATTTAAGAGGAAAACCGTTTTGTCGTGAAATCTTATGGACTGTATCTGTTTTTGTTTCCGCTATTTCACGAGTATACACACCGGCAAGAGCCTTTCCGTTTTTATGAACAAAGAGCATTATCTGTGTAGCTTCTACAGGAGGTTTGTGAAACACATTTTCAAGAATATGGACTACAAAATCCATGGTTGTGTAGTCGTCGTTAATAAGAAAGACCTTGTAGAGCGGAGGAATTTTTGCCTCCTGTCTCTCTTGTATCTCAACACATTCTCCTGATTTTGATTCAAAATCTTCCATCGTTTTTCCTCATTAATATTGTAACCCGAAAAAGAATTAAAGGGAAGTGCTGCAGGCATAAATATAATAATAATAATACGTAATAGTTCAGAACAGCTTAATTATTAATCTTTCTTATAGCATTGATAAATATTTTTTAATTGACAGTAAAATTTATTAATGATAAATTTTTCTTAAAGGAGGGGACATCCCTTTTTATAAAAAATAATTTTTAATTACTAACATAAAAAACTGTTTACCTGTTCTATTAAAAATGTAAGATGAAGACTATAGCAGGAAAACTCAATTGCTGGGAGTTCAAAAAATGTGGCAGAGAGCCAGATGGAAGAGGGATTGCAGAACAGGGTATATGCCCTGCGACTACGGACACTTCCGCCCATAAGTTAAATGGAGGGAAAAACGGGGGCAGAATCTGCTGGGCTGTTGCAGGAACATATTCTGGTATTATCCAGTGTACTTATGCTTTGGAGAAATTATCCTGTGTAAATTGTGATTTTTTTAATTTAGTCGAGAAAGAAGAAGGCGTTGCAAACTTTACATTATTAAAGCCCGGTCAAATATTTTACCATTAATATTTGTACGTGGAGATTAATATATCACTCCATGTTTCCTGTTATTTTTGCTCTTCGGATGATGGCTCAAAGTATTCAATTCGACATGGCATAGTAATCTATTTGAATAATCCTTATTATAAAAGCGATTTTATATATTAACCTAAGAAAATTCTTTAACTTTAATGATTATATATACTAAGTTAAAAAGGCTTTTCCTAAATGCTTTTTTAAATAACAGGTAAAAGTATCAAACATTATAAAAATAAAAAGGAGTATATATGTACGCAGATGTACAGATTATTGAAGGTGGACAATTAATAAAAACAGAAAAAATGAGATTGAATAAGGTGAAAGAGTTCAGTGATGAGGTTGTTATTTATGAAAATGAAGATGGAAGAGCTGTCGTATACTTTAAAAAGAAAAATGAATATGTATTGGTTTCTATTGATATGGCATAGGCTAAATACTGATTTGATAGATAGATAAGTTGCTTTATATAATTATGTTATTAATAATTCTTATAGCAACTATAAAAAACTTGAAATATATATTTTTATTGTTGTAAAAATTATAGAGTCTAATTAGCAATTTTTTAAAACGTAAATGATAATTTTATTTTGAAATCTATCTCAATAATTTATGCAAAAAAGAGCATTTGATCGAATACCTGTGAATCTTGAAGTACTTTATTTTTGTGGAAGTATGATTCACAACGGAACCATAACAAATCTATCAGAGAAAGGTATGTTTATTAGCACAAAGATGGATTTTCCTTTTGACTCTAGCTTTGAGCTACTTATACCGTTGAACAACGAAATTTTGAATGTCCCTGTCAAGGTGAAAAGGATAGTTAAGACAGATAATTTTTATGATGGTATTGGCGTTGAACTAACAAATCCACTGCCTAATTACTTGAGATTTGTTAATAATCTGAGATCTCATGAATAAATACTAGAAAATCCCTTATTTTCTCCATGTCTTTATTCAGTTGTACCTATTATCTCTTTTGCTTTTAGAAATTCCTTGTTTTTTGCACTCTCGAGATAGATTCTCACAAGTTCAAGAATATTCTTGTAAAGGAAAAAATTTGAAGAGAGTTCCTGGAATAACTCTCTGTGAATAAATTCTGAGGCAATTCTATAGGATCTTTGCCCCTGCAGCATATAATGTTCAGAAAGGCTTGCACCAGGAATGACAATTTTCCCAAGGATAAACTCTTTCCCCCTTTTTTTAAAAAGTGATGTGGGAAACATGCCAAGCATGAAGAGGGTATAATCTCCGATATGTTTGTGAACCTGAAATTCTCTCTGGAAACTTTGTGCGTTAAGGAGTACATTGCCTTCAGCAAGCATCTCGGCTATATCTTCGAGACTTTTTCTTGAAGAATTCCTTATTTTGTATAAGTTGTCAAAATGGATAAATTCACAGAGGATCTGTTCTTCTATGTAATCTGCGACTCCAATCTTGTCTGTTGGATTTATTTTGAGTCCGAAATCCAAAGCCTTCCTGAAAAGATTTCTTAAAGGATGATTTCTTTTGATATGTATTTTTTTCAACATAGAACATAACCTCCAGTAAAGGGAAAGCGTCTTATGTACTCTTTCTATCTTTTCGTATTGTTTGATAATAAACTTAAGCCGAATGTATATCCGAATCAAGTCTTGAAAGGTTGTTGAATCGATACCACGTGGTGCTTATAGAGTTTGTAAGTTGTTCTTTTGCAAAATTACACAGGTTATTATTGACCCGACAACGCGGACAAGAAATAGCAAATAATGGTTTATTAAGAGTCAAAAGAAAATTGTTCTCATGGAAAGCTTAACTCTTTTCTACTATATCTGAACGTACAAGAGCGAGAATAGCTGAATGGGGCACAATCAGATATTTTTTCCCTTCAAACTCAATCTCCACGGCGGATTCTTTAAGAAATATTGCATAATCTCCTTCAACTGCCTGAAGAGGTATATATTTTAATTCTTTTTGCTTATTGGAAAGCCAGGATTCCTCGGGAACAAGATCAGGGATTGCATAACCAGGTCCAGTCTTTATAACATACCCACCGATAACTTTCTCTTTTTCTTTAACAGTAGGAGGCAGATAAAGTCCTGAGGAGGTTTTATCGACTCTCTCATCAGGGTCAATAAGGACTCTGTCACCGACAACGATAAGATTCCTCTTTACCTTCATATGTACATTTTAAAATATTTAGAATGATTTATCTTCTAAGATAACAAAAACAATCCATTATTGCTTGCCAGAGCTGTCCAAAATTAGGAACTCATGAATGTTGAATTGTGACAATGCACAAAATTGTGACAGGAATTTCTGGGCAATACACAGAAAACTGACTGAAAGTATATTGAAAATTCAATTAGTTATAAATTGGCAAGAAACTTGCTCTATTTTAATGAGAGACTTATGAATTTTATTTTTTCAAGGGGAGAATTACGCAAAATTTGTGTTAAGAGGAGAATGGAATGAAAAAGATATTTAATTTTCTGGCTTTAATTACACTAATTTTAGGAATAACATCAGCTCAGGCCGGTATTTATGGACAAAGCATTGATATTACTGATCTGCAGGATAAGCGGACGTTTAACGCGGATAATTATCATCCGCCTAATTCTGAGGGGGGACTCTCAAGTAACTGGACTGGTTTCAGTATTATGTGGGATATAGATTTTGATGATACCACTCCGGGGTTATGGCATTATGAATACACACTTCAAACAAGTATAAGTGCCCCCTCACACTTTATATTAGAGTTGAGCGATGGAAGTTCAGATAACGATATTCAAAATGAAAACGGAAAAATTGAATTTGATGTGGCTTGGGGATTTCAAAATAATAGTAACACCCCGGGATGGCCTGATAATGTAACCATGCGAGGAATCAAATTTGACTTTGGAGGCAACCCCGTAACATACTCGTTTGATACAAACTTGGACCCTGTTTGGGGAAACTTTTACTCTAAAGGTGGAAATATAAATGGTGTTAAGGCGTATGCCTACAACAAAGCATTTGAGAAATCTGGTTTTGATAGCAATCAAAAAATTGAGTTCATACCTCGTCCTGACGGCGGAGACAATCCCCCTATTATTCCTGAGCCAATAAGCTCCATTCTATTTTTAACAGGCGGGGCAACGATCGCATTAAGGCGATATTACACTTCCCGGTCCTGAAGCAAGGTCTTATTGTTCAGAATGTTTCTTCTGTCAATAATAACGCAAGAAATATTTTGCTAAAAGGTAACTTTTGCTTTGGACTTTTTTGAATCAGTCTTGAGATGATTTTTCAGGATATTTCTTATATCAGCTATATCCTTTTTAATCTGCAATGCAAGGTCTTCAAATTTTGAGAACTTTATTTCATCTCTGATTCTCTTGATAAAATCAACCTTAAGAGTCTTTCCCAGAAGTTTTTTATCAAAGTCTAGGACATGCGTTTCAAAGCTGAATTTTTTATCTTCAAAGGTAGGATTATATCCTATATTTGCTGCCCCTGCATATATTTTACCATCTATGTCAACTATGACAGCATAGACGCCGTCTTTGGGAAGCAGTTCGTTTGCAGTTAAAAGATTAGCTGTTGGGGTTTTCAAAAGGCTCTTGCCTCTTTTTGCGCCTTCTACTACTATTCCTTCTACTGAGTAATTCCTTCCAAGAAATTTTGATGCCTCATCAACTTTACCCTTAGCAATAAGATATCTAATCCTGGAACTGCTCAGTGTAGAGTCATCAATCTTGATTTCATCTATTACTGTTACGGTAAATCCACATTCTTTATGCATCGCTTTCAATAGTTCAGGAGATCCTTTTCTTCCTTTTCCAAACAAATAATTAGAGCCGATGAAGATTTCTTTCACTCCAAGAACATCGCAAAGGATGCTTCTTACAAAATCTTCTGCTTTTATATTGGCAAACTCTTTTGTAAAATTTGCACAGATTATCACATCAATACCCGAGGCTTCTATAAGTTTTATTTTGTCTTTATAGGTTGTAAGAAGCTTGGGGGCCCTTTCCGGAGCAATAACACTCAGTGGATGGGGTACAAATGTAAAAGCGATTGATGTTCCTCTCTTTTTTTTTGCCCTTTTTATTAACATACTGAAAATTGCCTGATGGCCAAGATGCACACCGTCAAAATTTCCGATTGTCAGAACGGGATAAGGTAATTTTTGTTTTACATTTTCTATTCCGTCAAATATCTTCATAAAAAATAAACTATGTTTTTGCCTTGACAATTCTCATTTATCAAATTACAATCTCGAAAGAACAAAAAATACTTTAAGAAAAATAAAGATATTAATAATATTTAGAATAACATGTCTTTGTCAATTAATGACTACATTTTTTGTATTCCAATTTTACAATTGATTGTAAGGAAAATTAAAGCTATAATATGAAAATATAAATAATATTGGTTAAATATCTTGATGCATTTCATTTCAATCTTTGATTTTTTGCTGTAACACTCCTGACAGGGAGGTTTTAATGTCAAAGGAAAATATTTGTATTTTGGTCGCAGATAATAACACACCTGATATTGATATTATCAAATCAACTTTATCTGACTTTGATGACATGACATATAATATTGATACTTCTTGTTCTGGTACAGATACGCTTGAAAAAGTTACAGATAACAGGTTTGATCTTGTATTAATGAATCAAGATCTTCCAGGTATGAGCGGAATTGAAATGCTTCAGGAGATCTCAGAAAGAAAATTGGGTGTACCGGTGATTATGATTGTTGCTGAAGGTAAAGAAAAATTAGGTGTAATAGCAATGGATAAAGGCGCCTATGATTATTTGACTACGGAAGAGATCAAAAATGTATCCTTGAGCAGGGCTATTCGTAGGGCAATACAGAGAAAAAAACTAGAAAATGATATTAAAAATTCCCTTGAAAAATTAGAAAAACTTGCAATCAGGGATGGACTGACGGGGTTATATAATCACCATCATTTTCGGGAAGTATTAAAAAATGAATATAAAAAGGCTGAAAGGCATTTACAGCCTCTCTCATGCATAATGATGGATCTTGACCACTTCAAATCGGTGAATGATACCCACGGTCACCAATTCGGAAATTTCGTTCTTGCTCAGTCGGCCAAGATCTTAAAGATGTTGGTCAGAGATACAGACTTTGTTGCCCGATACGGGGGTGAAGAGTTCTTTGTCATCCTGCCGAATACAAACATAAAGGGTGCCTTTATCCTGGCTGAGAGGATACGGGTTGCTTTTGCAAATAATATATTTAAAAAAGAAGACATTTCTGCAATTGTCACTATAAGTATCGGGATTTCATCTACTTCAGATAATAATGTAATGAGTGATGAGGACTTGATTGCAAATGCAGATAAGTCCCTTTATCGTGCTAAGTGGAGAGGACGAGATAATGTATGCACTTATGAAGAAGCAGAGGTGGAAGAGACGATTAGTATACGGGACGAAGTTAAAAAGGTAGACGATTTTCACAATAGACTTAAGAGCATTAATGAAAATATAAAAAAAACATGTATTGAATACGCACTCAATATTTTCCGTGATATTGAAAGCGGATGGGATTATATAAATGAACATTCTGTCCGGGTGAGTCATTACGCAGAAAAACTTACCGAAGAGTTGATGCTGTCTGAAGAAGAAAAAAATATCATAAGGCATGCTGCCCTGCTTCATGACATAGGCATGGTTGGAATCAGTTCAGAGATATTAAGAAAGAAGGGCAATTTAACAGAAGAGGAATATAATATTATAAAAAGACACGCTAATATTGGAGTAAAAATATTGGAAAGAACAAAGCTGTTTGATAAGGAGCTTCCAATAATTCTTTATCACCATGAACGATTCGATGGTAACGGCTATCCACATAAATTAAAGGGCGAATCAATCCCCTATGGAGCACGGATATTATCTATTGCAGAAGCTTATGATGTGATGATGTCTGATACGGATTATAGGAGAGCAGGTTCGTCAGAGGATGCTGTAGAAGAACTGAAAAAATATGCTGGTACCCAGTTTGACCCGCACATGGTTGATACCTTTATCAGAGTTATAGATAAGAATATGTAAATTTGAGAAATTTCTCTTAACCCAAATAATGCAGTTAGCCATTCAAATAACAGGCATAGATACCTTCAAAATCTTTTAAAATGCAACATAATTACCAGATGTCATTTTGCAATTGATAAAAGCTTTTTGCATAAATTCATACCGTTATGATTGCAAAATGTCATACTCAAAGGAGTTGCTTTAACCCCCGTACAAACTCATTATACGGGGTAAAGCTTTTTCAGGCATCTATGCCTCCGATAATTACATTTTCTGGGTTAACAAACACTTTGAGGCTTACCTGATTATATTTTCTTTCGTAACTTACATTTTTCTGCTAAACTATTGACAAAAAAATACTTTTTAGTCAGGGAGAGTTCGAAGCAGGTCATGGTAAGATGGAGATAATTGCATTTTGTGGAAGTCCCAGAAAAAATGGCAACACCGATTTGCTTTTAAAGGAAACGATCAGAGGGATTGAGGATGCAGGCTTTCCTGTAAAGATGTTTCGTCTTAATGTAATGAAAATCAAGCCATGTCAGAACTGCGGCGGTTGTGAGGAAACGGGAAAGTGTATTGTTGAGGATGATATGGATCAGATATTTGATGCAATCAGGTCTGCTGACAGAATTATACTTGCTTCGCCTATATTCTTTTTTGCACTAAGCGCTCAAACAAAGGCCATGATAGACAGATGTCAGAGTTTCTGGTGTGAAAAATACCTTTTGAAGAGGCCTATTCAGGGAGGCAGATTAGGGAGAAAAGGTCTTCTGTTACTGGTTGGTGGAATGAAAAAGGAAATTGGCATACAGTGTGCCGAGGCCAGTGCAAAGGCCTTTTTCAGAACCATAAGCGTTCCCGAGCACAGCGTGCTGTATTATTTGGGTATTGACGAGAAAGGGGCGATACTCAGGCATCCGACAGCGCTAAAGGAAGCTTATAAGGCCGGAAAAAAGCTGGTAAGCTGAAATGAACCTTTGTACTTGTACGTTATCTTTTTTCCACTTTCAAGCCCTGAACCCTATCTCAAAATATGGAGGTTGAACCTCCATAGTTGTTACTCTGACAATTCCAGATCCGGATACACCCTTGAATAAGGTCCCCAGAATCTTGATTGAATTCTCAGGATCGGTTTTTCTTCTTTTTGCACTTTGATTTTTAACTCTTCAGGATGAGGAGCCAATCCCTGAGATATGCCGAAAGTCTCATCATGAATGCCCATCTCTTTTCTCTTTTCAAAACCGAGATTCATCATGATATCTGCATCTATCAGGAAGTCAGTGTCATAAAAATAAATATCAATCAGGTCATCAAAGTTGATTTTCTCAATATAAAAGGATCCTATTTTAGACAATTTTTTCTTTTCATGTGTGCCGAAAGCGTCTTCAACCATGTCATTATGGATATCACAGAAATATTGCAATGTATCATAAAGCAAAAGATAATGATAATTGTTAAGAAAATATAATCCTGGTTTTGTATGGCAAACTAACATTCTTTTAAGAGTGTTCAGGGCTATTTTGTAATTAAATACCTTGCCTGCATTTGGTAACAGCGATTCAAATTCATATTTTTTTTCCTCTTTATTTTTCCTTGCAGATGTTATTTCTTTAATTTGATCGTACATAAACTTTATACTTTCTTTGAGAATTGCCATGAATACTTTGTCAGGAGGCGTTTGAAATCTGAGCATACATAACCTCTTAGTCCTATCTTTGGGGACGTTCTTGACTACGTTGACTTACTATCATTCCTTTTTAATATTCTAAATATGGCAGACGTTGTAACTCCCACATGTCGTGCAACTTCAGATAAAGAAAGTCCATGTTTTTCCACAAGGATGCATGTTATTTGAGATCTTGCTTCAGTAACAGCTTTCCTCCTGCCCCCTGATTGTAACTCTCTTACCTTTACATCTCCCTTTTTACATATATAATCAATGAGCTTCCTTATCTTATCCTTTTTTTCATCAGAGATAAAGTGTTTTTTTACACTCTCATCTGCCTCATTAAGTATGCCTCTTACAAATTCCCCACTTCCCAGTATACGTTCGTCTGTTAATTTTCGCTCTCCCCTTCTTCGCATTGATAAAACTTCTGACCAACCTCCCAGAGATCTTATTAGTCCACCTCCAACTAGATCTGGACGATTCCCTTCTTCAATGCCTCCTTTTACAAAGTCATAATATGCTTTCTTCGCTTCACCTTCTTTTTGCCCAAAACAGTTTAATACATAATCGCAATCCTGCCACTTATATCTTGTCTTGCCCATCAAAACACTATGACCACAATACTGGTATCTATTAAGCTCGGTAAGATTGTTCACAAGTCCGGCTCTCAATGGATTCAAATGAATATAGCGAACTAATTCAGCAAAATATGTATTTTCATCACAAACGATAGACTTGTATCTGTTCTGAAACAGATGCCCGTGACGCTGATGCCGTCTATTATATGCGATTGCATACCTTGTTAAGAATCGTCGCATGAAGTTTGATATGCCTTTCGAACCGCTTCTTAAAAGAAAATGTGCATGGTTTGGCATTAATGCCCATGCATATACCGACGTGTCTGTCTCTGATATCACTCTTTCAAGATGATTCAGAAAATTCCTCCGGTCTTTCCTGTCGT
>CAYFXR010000172.1:0-15524 GCA_964347155.1 uncultured Nitrospiraceae bacterium
ATCTAAGAGCACAGGGTATACTAAAGAGTAGTAGGTATACTCGGTATTTTTTATTTATGTTCAAATCTGAACAGTAGCAAGTGTTTGTCAGTAATTTTAATTGCATTTCCGTACTGAACATAAGATGGTGATATTGGTAATCTGACGGAAAATAAAATTTTGACAATAACCAGTTGCAATCGTGATTTTTGAGTGAGAATTTCACGTTTTGTTTATTACAATATGAAATACTCGCATTTGCTTTTTTTTCAAGATTGCACATTCTGGTAGGGAATCTTGAATTTTGACGGCGTATTTGCAACTGAGGGCTGAGGCAGATCAAAATATTCATCCCTACTGATGTTAGCAGTTCTTAGATTATTCTTGATTATAAATACCGGCACTTCAGGCCAGTCAGGAACTACAACCTGCCTTTTCAAAAACCTTTAGCAGTCTGCTTGCAGGAATAGCAACGATTTTAGGCATGCATTATATACTTGCGAGTTCTGTTGCAACCAGTTTGGGAGGCATCCACTTACCGCTTGGGGCCTTTACGTAATTTGCCTCTTCAAGGATATTTTCCAATGTCCCCATCTTCTCAGCTTCTTCAACAAAGAGTCTTACAGCAGTCTTAAGCATCTCTTTGGCATGCTCAATATTATTACCACAGCTCGAAATGTCAAGTTCAGGACAGTATGCAACGTATGTTGCATTTTCCTTAAAAACGATAATATCAAACTCTATTTTGATTTTTTTAATCCCTCCCGGGCTATAGCTACTCTACCGGTACGAACAAACTCTTTTATACCAAAATGTTTAATGAGTTCAATGAAGGCTGCTATTTTCCTTTCATCACCTGTTATCTCCACGGTAAATGTTGTTTGACCTGAGTCAACTATCCTTCCTCTGAAAATTTCCGCGAGCTTTAGAAATTCCGTTTTATCTTCTTTTCTAGGTGAGACTTTTATGAGGACCATTTCCCTTTCAACGTGATCAAAGTCCATAAAATCGATCACTTTAATAACATCAATAAGTTTGTTTAACTGTTTGATGATTTGTTCAACTATCCTGTCGTCACCAGTTGTGACAATGGTCATAAGAGAAACAGCAGGATCAATGGTTTCACCAACGGAAAGACTTTCTATATTAAAACCTCTTCCACTAAAAAGACCCGAGACTCTTGAGAGGACACCGAATTTATTTTCTACAAGTACTGATATTGTATGCCTCATTTTTCTCCTTAAAAAAGTAGTAAGTATACTTTAATTGTTTTTATTTAACTGCTTTTAGCTTTTTTTCAGTTTTCTTCTTTTCTTCTTCAAAAATCATTTCGTCTATTGCCGCACCTGCCGGTACCATCGGATAAACTTTTTCCTTCCAGTCGACGATAAAGTCCATGAATACAGGTTTATCTTTTACCTTGAGTGCCTCTTTGAGAACAGGCTCTACTTCAGATGGCTTGGTAGCTCTCAATCCAACGGCCCCGTAGGCTTCAGCAACTTTGACAAAGTCGGGTACAATATCAAGATGTGTGTATGAATAGCGTTCTTTAAAAAATAGTTCCTGCCACTGTCTGACCATTCCGAGATACCTGTTGTTAAGAATTGCGACTTTCACCGGCAATTTATTGATGGTGGCAGTTGCTAATTCCTGTATGTTCATTTGTATACTTCCGTCACCGGCTATATCAATGACCAGTTGGTCAGGACATGCAATCTGTGCACCTATTGAAGCAGGAAAACCGTATCCCATTGTGCCGAGACCGCCTGAAGAAAGCCATCTTCTCGGCTTGTTGTATTTATAGAATTGTGCTGCCCACATCTGGTTCTGTCCGACTTCTGTACAGATGATTGCTTCGCCTTGTGTGACCTCATATATCTTTTCCACTACGAATTCGGGTTTAATTATATCCCTATCATAGGTATAGCTCAGTGGCCTTTCTTTCTTCCATTTATCTATTTGTTTTATCCATGCATTTCTTATCGCACTCCATTGATCTTTCTGCTCTTTCAATACTTTTATTATGTCCTTTAATACATTTCTTACATCTCCGACAACAGGGAGGTCAACTCGTACATTTTTTCTTATTGAAGTCGGATCGATGTCAATGTGTATAACTTTTGCATGAGGTGCAAAGGCACTTGTTTTCCCTGTAACGCGGTCGTCAAACCTGACCCCTATGCCGATGATGAGGTCTGAATTTTGCACGGCATTGTTGGCATAGTAGGTACCATGCATACCGAGCATCCCCATTGAAAGTTTATGGGTGCCCGGAAATCCGCCAAGCCCCATGAGGGTCATGGTAACGGGAATTTTTGTTAATTCTACCAGTTCCTTGAGTTCTTTTGAGGCTCCTGATATAATCACACCGCCGCCTGCCATAATAACAGGTTTTTTAGATTTTGATATCATTTGAGAGGCCTGTTTTATCATCCATTTGTTTCCATGATACGTTGGATTATAGCCTCTTATCCGGACCTGCTCAGGCCATTTGAATTCTGTAGTACCTGCTGTGACGTCTTTTGGTAAATCGATAAGTACAGGCCCCGGCCTTCCTGAAGAGGCGATATGGAATGCCTCTCTTACTGTTTTGGCTAAATCTTTAATATCCTTGACGAGGTAATTGTGCTTTGTGCAGGGTCTGGTTATTCCCACTATATCAGCTTCTTGAAATGCATCATTGCCTATTAATAAGGTTGGAACCTGGCCTGAAAAGACAACGAGTGGAATAGAATCCATTGAAGCAGTGGCAATGCCTGTAACGGTGTTTGTCGCCCCGGGTCCTGAAGTAACAATAGCAACTCCAACTTTCCCACTCGCCCTTGCATAACCATCTGCTGCATGCACTGCTCCTTGTTCATGTCTTGTAAGGATAACCTGAAGGTCTTTTTCATCATAAAGAATATCAAAAATGTTAAGTACAACACCTCCAGGATAACCAAAGATGTGCTTTACACCTTCTTTTTTCAGACATTCAATTAATATCTCGGCACCACTTATTTTCATCAGTTCTCCAATAGTTTATTTTTTATTTTTGCGTTTTCATAATTGCACCGGTACTTGCAGATGTAACCAGTGAGGCATATCTGGCAAGCCAGCCATTATTGATCTTCGGTTTAAGCGGTTTGTGAGTCCTTAATCTTTTTCTGATTTCTTCCTCGCTCAGGATGAGATCCAGTTTTCTTTTCGGGATATCAATGTTTATTATGTCTCCGTCTTTTACAATAGCAATTGCTCCACCTTCCATTGCTTCAGGAGATACATGACCGATGCACGGACCTCTTGTCCCACCGGAAAAACGTCCGTCTGTAATCAGGGCTACAGATTCTCCCAATCCCATTCCTGTGATTGATGCGGTTGAATTTAACATTTCTCTCATGCCTGGACCGCCTTTAGGCCCTTCATAACGGATTACTATAACATCGCCTGCCTTGATCCTGCCTCCGAGAATTGCTTTTATTACAGCTTCTTCTGAGTTGAAAACCCTTGCCTTACCTTTAAAGGTTAACATTTTTTTACTTACAGCCGTTTGTTTCACAACAGCGCTATCCGGTGCAAGATTTCCCCTTAAGACGGCAATGCCGCCTTCTTTATGATGCGCTTTATTAAGAGGTCTAATAACTTCTGAGTTTATAATCTCTGCTTTATCAGCAATGTCATGGGTTTTCTTGCCTGAAACTGTATTAATATTATTAAGTCTGGATTTTAGCCTCTTTAGTACAGCCGGTATACCACCGGCATATTCCAGATCTTCAAGGTAGTGTGTTCCTCCAGGGAGCATATTTGCAATATGGGGTGTATTTCTGCTTATTTCGTCAAATATCTCTAAAGATATAGGTATGTTTGCCTCATGTGCAATTGCGGGAATATGTAATACTGTATTGGTTGAACCTCCAAGGGCCATATCGATTCTTATGGCATTTTCAAAGGCCTTACGAGTCAGAATTTTTTTTGGTGTGATACCCTTTTTTATGAGTTCCACAATTCTGCTGCCGCTATGAAAGGCAATCCTGCGTTTTTGGGACGATACCGCCAGGGATGTTGCACATCCGGGAAGACTCATTCCGAGGGCTTCAGTTACACAAGACATTGTATTTGCAGTATACATCCCCTGACACGATCCCGACCCTGGACAGGCACACATTTCTAGCTCTGTTATGTCAGAATCACTTAAAAAACCTTTCTTGTATTTTGCGATTGCTTCAAATGTGTCATTTACGAGTGAAAGTCTTTTTCCTCGTAATTGTCCTGCGAGCATTGGCCCTGCAGTGACAACTATGGATGGCACGTTTACTCTTGCAGCAGCCATGAGCATTCCGGGTGTGATTTTATCGCAGTTTGTTAAAAGGACGAGGCCGTCAAGCTGGTGTGCTTCCGCAATAGTTTCGATCATGTCAGCGATAAGCTCTCTTGAAGCCAGGCTGTAATGCATTCCCTTGTGTCCCATGGCAATTCCGTCGCAGATTCCTGGAATGCCAAAGAAAAAAGGATAACCTCCGCCCGTGTGGATACCTTTTTCAATAAATCTTTCAAGGTCGCGCATGCCTATATGCCCGGGAATGATGTCTGTAAAGCTTGTGGCGACACCTATAAAAGGCTTGTGTATTTCAGTCCGGGGTATTCCGGTAGCATATAATAATGCCCTATGGGGCAATCTTTCCAATCCTTTTTTAATTGAATTGCTTTTCATAATCAAAAAGTTAGAAGAAGTGTGAAACACGTTTTAATTTTATTTATAGTCTCTAATAAGTTGGGCCATGCGGTCTTTATATAGGAGCTTTTTCTTTTGCATTTTCTTTTTTTCAAGTTCTTCATCAGTAGTAAGATACTTCTTTTTATTAACCTCAGAAAGAAATTGTTCTAATTTCCTGTGTTCCTTCTCAAGTTTTTTATATTCTTCATTTTCTTTTCTCAAAATATTGATTATATCGACCTCTTTCAAGTATTCTCCCCCTCTCTGTAATAAATTGAAAAGTTACCATATTCTTCTGAAAATTACAAGGCATTACTTTGACAAAATCTTTTATATTTCACTAACATAAAAAAGAATGCCTGTTATAGGGACAGGGTTTTCTAGTGGGGGAAAAATCAAGAACCTGGAGGTAATAATAAAATTGAATCCTGTGCTGATTGATACTCATTGCCACCTTGATATGGAAATATTTGATGGTGATATAAAAGAGGTAGTTAAGAGGGCAAATGAAGCAAACATAAAATATATTGTAAATGTTGGTTCAGACAGGGAAGGAAACATTAAAGGGCTGACATTGTCCAGTGAATATCCTCAAGTATATTCTGCAGTAGGAATTCATCCTCATGAAGCAAAAACGCTGGATGTATCGTTATTAAAGGAAATAAAAGGATGGATTCAGCAACCTAAAATTATAGCAGTTGGAGAAATTGGGCTGGATTATCATTATTTGAACTCTCCCAAGGGAGTTCAGATAGAGGTATTCAGACGACAAATAGCCTTGGCAAAAGAATTTAATCTTCCTATTATTGTACATAGCAGAGAAGCAAAAAATGATACCCTGCGGATACTTCGGGAAGAGGGAACAGATACCCCAGGTGTTCTTCACTGTTTTTCAGGGGATATTGATATGGCCGAAAAGGCGATGGAGCTTGGTTTTTATATCTCAATTGCAGGTCCTGTTACCTTTAAAAAAGCAAAAAAACTGAGAGAGATAGCTAAAATTATTCCCGATGAGTTTCTTCTTATTGAAACAGATGCTCCATATCTTAGCCCTGTTCCAATGAGAGGCAAGAGAAATGAGCCGTCTTTTTTAAGACACACAGCGTTGGCCGTTTCAGAGATCAGGGGAATAAGTATTAGCGATTTAGCAAGAATAACAACCCTAAATGCGATGAGACTTTTTAAAATTGGAGAAATTTCTAAAGATGGTGAGATTGCATATAAAATAAGAGACGCTCTTTATCTGAATATCACAAACAGATGCACGAATAGATGCGGATTTTGTATCAGGTTCCGCACAAGTTATGTAAAAGGACATAACTTGCGTCTTAAGAAAGAACCATCTACACTGCAAATAATTAATGCTATAAAATACCCTAAAAAATATGGGGAAATCGTCTTCTGCGGAATTGGCGAGCCACTCTTGAGACTTGATGTTGTAAAAGAGGTGTCTGAATGGATTAAACAGCATGGCGGAAGAGTCAGGATAAACACAAACGGACATGGGAACTTGATTCACGGCAGAAACATACTTCCGGAACTCCATGGGATTGTCGACAGCCTTTCAATAAGCCTTGATGCAGAAGATGAAGAAAAGTATGAGAAAATTTGCAGGCCTACATTAAAAAATGCATTTAAGGGTGTGATATCATTCATCAAAGAAGCTAAAAAGTATATTCCTGAAGTCAAACTTACAGTAGTTAAAATACAGGAAATAGATATTGACAAATGTAAAGCTATAGCAGAAGATTTAGACGTGGAACTGAGGGTACGGGAGTTTAATATGGTGGGATGAATAAAGCAGGATTCGAGGATTCAAGGGTTCAAGGACGTATAGTCCCGATGGGACAACGTCCCTTTTCGGGACTCAGGTGAATTATCAATTATAAATGTTCAATTAACAATGAATATTATTTTAAGAAATTTTATACAATTCTTCATTAATCATTGATAATTATTAATTTAACCCTCGAACCCTTAAGAGAAAAAGTCGGGAAAAGCCTTTACAATACTTGTAAACCCTTTTAGTAGCTATCACAGTATTTATTAAAACCTAAATTGAGTGATTTAACTTCATAGAGATGTGCAAGGCAGGTGAAAAAATACATAGCGATACCTTAGTGCAGTTATTGTCTTGCATTGATAATCTTCACTCTCTAAGTGAAAGACTAACTATAGTAGTAAGACAATTCCAATATCCAATCGCATTATGAATTTTTGAACCTGCATTGCACATCTAGCCATATAAGAATCGCTCAATGCTAGGTAAAAATAACCAATAACATATAACTTATAATTTATAACGAATCAGTAAACAATTTTCTCCAGAAACAGCCCACATGCAGGTGCTGTTTGGCCAGCAGCCCTTCTATCTTTAGATTCTAAAATCTCTTTTATATCAACTGGTTGAATGTTACCTCTGCCAATCTTCACAAGTGTTCCAACTATATTTCTTGCCATATGCCTTAGAAAGGCATTGGCTGTTATGCTTATTTTTATAAGAGTAGAGTCAAACTGAAAGCTCATAAAATCGAATGAATCCAATTCACATACTTCAATTTTGATAACTTCCCTTACAGGATGTTTCGAACTGCAGCCGGAAGCACGGAAGCTTGAGAAATCATATTTTCCGACAAGATAATTCGCAGCTTGCCTCATTGCTTTGTAATTTAATTGATAGGGCATTTGCCATGAATATCTTTTAAGAAAGACAGAATAAGCCACGGTACGGGATATGATATAGGAGTATGTCTTGTTTTTGGCGCTGTATCGCGGGTGAAAATCCACAGGGCATTCATCAGCACTTATAACTCTTATATCCTGAGGGAGATGGGCATTAAGCGCCCGTAGAAAGGTCTTGGGCTCCAGGTTAGATTGAGTCTTAAATGCTGCAATCTGCTCCAATGCATGAACTCCCGCATCGGTTCTGGCTGCCCCGTTAACCTTTAAACGCTCACCTGTAATAGCAAGAATTGCATTCTGTACGATGCGCTGGATTGTCGTTTCTTTTCTTTGTATTTGCCACCCCGAATAATCAGTACCGTCATATTGAAGAGTAAGTTTAATGTGTTTCATGTTTAATATTACTTATATCGGGAAATTTTTACCGACGGGATTATATTATCAGAAAAACATTGTTTAATCATATTTTTCTTCTAGCTAAGTTGTTAAATCTGATAAAATGTGACGATTAACATTAAAAAAGATAGGAGAGGGGAATGAATATGAAAATTTTGGTACATGCTATCTTGTATACAGTACTTTTTTTCGGAATCTTAGACTTTGCTGCCACCTATACAACTGCGGGAAAATCCATTCCTGTTCCTGCGGAGATCAGTGAAAAAGCAAAGAATATGCTGAATATGCCCCGGCCGCGAAGAAACGTAGATATCTTAAATCCGGAGCAGCGAAAACTGTTCAGAGGAATATTTAGAAAGTATGCCCTTGCAATCGAGAAGACTGCACCAGAAATGAAAATAACAGAAGTCGAGATGAACGGCGTGAAGGCCTACTGGGTGACCAGCCCTAAGGCGAGGGGTGATGATGCCGTTATTATGTATCTTCATGGGGGCGCATATGTTACGGGCAACGCAAAAGATCAGGCAGGAAGTGTACTGCCTGTTCTTGAAGATCTGGGAATCAAGGGTTTGTCGGTTGAGTATCGATTAGCTCCAGAACACCCTTTTCCGGCTGCTGTCAACGATGCGATGGCAGTTTATCTGGCTCTTCTTTCGCAGGGTTACAAGCCGGAGCAGATAGCGATGGTCGGAGAATCGGCCGGAGGCGGTCTGTCGTTGGCTACGGTCCTTGCGCTCAGAGATGTCGGGAAACCCCTCCCTGGAGCGGTTGCCGTGATGTCACCCTGGACGGATTTGACCATGTCAGGTGATTCGCAGATAACACAGGTCGAATGGGACCCGATACTTAAACTGAATAGAGCAGTGTTCTGGGCGAAGGCCTATGCGGGTAAAACGAGCAGGACTCATCCACTCGTATCGCCTTTATTTAACACATACGAGAATTTTCCGCCGACGTTAATTCTAGTAGGAACACGTGAACTGATCGCAAGTGACGCAATGCGTGTTTCGAGAAAGATGCGTGAAGCCGGTGTGGATGTCACTTTGGATGTATGGGATGGCATGTGGCATGTTCACCCGATACATTGGGTCTTTGGCATACCAGAATCAATTGCGGCGCAGAAGTTTATAGCTAAATTCCTCAGAGAAATGCTATTAAAGTAATAAGTTCTTTGCCTCATCACATTTTCTTCATAATTTCTTCAATATTTTCAAGTAAGGTAAATTTACTAAATAAATTTTTGAGGTTGAATCGACTCTGCATTATTCGGAATAATAATGCATACCTTTGTAGTTGAAAAGGAGGATTTATTATGATTAAAAAGATAACAGGTATACTTGTCTCGATCATGTTAATTGTGTTTCTTTTAAGTGTTGTTAATGCTGCGGAATATGTCGGGGCAAAAAAATGTAAGACATGTCATATAAAACAGTACAAAGCCTGGATAGAGACAAATATGGCAACAAGTTTTGAAAATCTGAAGCCAGGTATAAAAGTAGAGGAAAAAAAGAAAGCAGGGTTGGATCCTGATAAAGACTATACTACTAACCAGGATTGTCTGAGATGTCATACCACCGGTTATGGCAAACCAAGCGGTTTTACAAGCTTGGAGGAGACACCGCATTTAATAAATGTTCAGTGTGAGGGATGTCATGGACCCGGAGCAGACTTTAAAGAGGTAATGAAGAAAAACAAGGAATTCAAGTTAGCTGATGTACAAGCACAAGGGCTTATTGTTCCAAACGAGGAAACAAATAACTGCATGGAATGTCACGGAGCTGATAGCCCGTTTAATGAAAAAGTTGACCCAAAATACAAGTTTGAAATTAAAGAGAGACTCAAAAATACCCATCAGCACTTCCCGCTCAAATATGAGCATTAGCCCTAACATGCATTATTTGGGTTAATTTAAGTTATCGAGTCCGATTGCTTTTCTTACGTGATACATGGTTTCCGAGGCTATTTCTCTTGCCTTTTGGGAACCTGATTCAATGATATCTTCAAGTACACCGGGTTTTTCCAGTAGATTCTTGCGTTGTTCCCATATTGGTTCCAAAACTGTAAAGAGATTCTTTATGAGAACATTTTTGCAATCTATGCACCCGATACCAGCGGTACGACACCCTTCAGCTACTTCATCCTGTTCTTTTTTGGGAGAGAAAATTTTATGAAGCTGGAAAACCGGTGATAGTTCAGGATCTCCTTTATCCGTGCGTTTAATTCTCTGCGGGTCTGTCATCATAGTTTTAATTTTATGTTCTACTTCTTTTGGTGAATCAGAAAGATAAATACAGTTCTCATAGGTCTTGCTCATTTTTCTACCGTCAGTTCCTGCTACCTTTGGAAATTCCGTTAATAACCCGGTAGGCTCTGGAAATACCTCACCGTAAAAGTAGTTAAACCTTCTGCAAATCTCTCTCGTGATTTCGAGATGGGGCATCTGGTCAACTCCAACCGGAACATAATGAGCTCTGTAAATTAATATATCTGCGGACTGAAGCAATGGGTAGCCAAGGAAGCCGTACGTATTAAGGTCCTTATCTTTTACTTCCATTTGTTTTTCTTTATAGGTCGGGACACGTTCAAGCCAGCCTAAAGGGGTTATCATTGACAGCAATATATGAAGTTCCGCGTGTTCAAGAACACGGGATTGTGTAAAAATGGTTGATTTTTCCGGATCAAGTCCTGCAGCAAGACAATTAGTCAGAACATCCTTGACATATTCCTTTAACTGGGAAGTCTCAGCATATTGAGATGTGAGGGCATGCCAATCAGCAATAAAATAATAACACTCGTATTGGTCCTGAAGTTTTACCCAATTTTGTAAAGCACCTACGAGATTGCCTATGTGTAATTTACCGCTGGGCTGTATTCCACTCAGGACTCTCTTTTTTGACAATTAGCTATCTCCTTATTAATTAAAAAAATGGAACAAACAAGTACAATATCTTGATAAGAGGAAAAATAAAATAACCTGCAATTCCTGTAAAGATCAAGGCAAAAAGTATTATAAGCCCGAAGGGTTCGATTTTGCTATATGATGCAGCCTGCTTATAAGGTAAAAAACCGACAAGTACCCTCCCTCCGTCAAGAGGAAGTATCGGTATTAAATTAAGTGCAGCGAGAAAAATATTTATACGAACACTGAACCTTAACATTAATGCCAAAGGAGTTAAAATGGCATCTACAATGCTGCTTTGTAAGAGCGTCATAATCGGCAGAATAATAAGCATCAGAACCAAAGAACTCAAGATAGCCAATAAAACATTTGTTATTGGTCCCGCTGCAGCAGAGATGGCCATGTCTCTCTTCGGATCATGAAAGTTTGCAGGATTAATAGGAACAGGTTTTGCATAACCAAAGATAACCCCTCCGAGAACAGTAAGGATAAGAGGCAGAATTACCGTTCCAATCGGATCAATATGTTTAATCGGATTTAAGGTTAATCGGCCCATGAGTCTGGCTGTAGGATCACCGAGCCTGTTGGCGACATATCCATGTGATACTTCATGGAATGTTATTGCAAATATTAATGCAGGTACAGATATTATTAGATGTTTGATAGTATTCGCATCCATAATGCACAGGTATTGTAACTTAAATCAAGTGATTAAATCATGGTCTCTTTATTTTAATTGAATCGTGAATTCAGTGCATGGCATCGGCGCGCTCTTACTTCCTGACTTGCGCTCTTTTGATCTGTCAATCTGTCGTATAGATATTTTTTAGTGGCAATTTGTATAATTGAGCGTAGATACAGATACCCGGCAAATACGTCTTTCTGCGGGTTCAAGTTTGTAACTTGAACCCTGATTTTTTAAGAAAAGAGAGATTCCAAGGAGAGAACAATATGAATATTACCGTGAAAAATGGAAAGCTCAACAGGTGGATTAAGGAAGTGACGGATCTATGTCAGCCAGACGATATGTATGTGTGTAATGGATCCAAGGAAGAATATGATCTTATGATTGGAAAACTGCTTAAAAGCGGTATCGCCATACCTATTGAGAAGCGTCCGAACAGTTTTCTCTTCAGGTCTGATCCGAGCGATGTGGCCCGCTTAGAAGACCGTACCTATATCAGCACTCCTTCAAATGAAGAAGCAGGCCCTACGAACAACTGGATCGACCCCGTTGAACTTAAAAAGATCATGATGGATCTGTATAAGGGTTGTATGAAGGGTCGTACGATGTATGTAATCCCGTTTTCAATGGGGCCTATCGGGTCCCCTATCTCGAAGATCGGAATTGAAATCTCCGACAGTCCCTATGTGGTTATCAATATGCATATCATGACCCGTGTAAGCGAAAGGGTTCTGGAACTGCTTTCTACAGACGGAGAATTTATACCATGTCTGCATTCGATCGGTGCCCCCCTTGCTGAAGGGCAGGACGATTCCAAATGGCCGTGCGCGCCGATAGAGAAGAAATACATCAGTCATTTTCCTGATGAAAATCTGATCTGGTCTTATGGTTCGGGTTACGGCGGAAACGCCCTGCTTGGGAAAAAATGCCTGGCACTCCGCATCGCATCCGCCATGGCTAGACGTGAAGGCTGGATGGCAGAGCATATGCTTATACTTCGTCTGATCAGTCCCGAAGGGAAGCCGTACCACATTGCCGCAGCCTTTCCTTCCGCATGCGGGAAAACCAATCTCGCAATGATGCAGCCTTCTGTTTCCGGCTGGAAATGCGAATGTATCGGTGACGACATTGCCTGGATGAAGATAGGGCCTGACGGACGCCTTTATGCAATTAATCCTGAAGCCGGTTTCTTTGGAGTGGCCCCCGGAACATCATATGAGACAAACCCCATGGCAATGGACACATTAAAGAAGAATGTTATTTTCACCAACTGTGCCTTGACTGATGACGGTGATGTCTGGTGGGAAGGTATGGATGGTGATGAGCCGGTACATGCCATCGACTGGAAGGGACGCGATTGGACTCCCGGGAGCACCGAGGACGCAGCCCATCCGAATGCGCGCTTTACTGCTCCTGCGTCACAGTGCCCGGTAATCTGTAAAGACTGGGAGAAGCCGGAGGGCGTTCCAATTGATATTTTCATATTCGGTGGCCGTCGAAGTACTGTTGTACCATTGGTGTGCGAGGCATACAACTGGGACCACGGTGTTTTTCTCGGTTCTACAGCAGCCTCTGAGACAACCGCTGCAAATATTGGTGCTGTGGGCAACCTCAGACGCGATCCTTTTGCAATGAAACCATTCTGTGGCTACAATATGGGAGACTATTTCCGGCACTGGTTTGATATGGGTGACAGACTAGGAGATAAAGCCCCAAAGATTTTTTATGTCAACTGGTTCAGAAAGAGTCATGATGGCAAATTCCTCTGGCCGGGGTTCAGTCACAACAGCCGCGTACTGAGGTGGATGTGCGAACGTATTGATGGCAAGGTAGAAGCCAGAAAAACACCTATAGGTTTATTGCCGGATGAAGGAGATATAGATCTCAATGGTCTTGATATATCATCTGATGACATGAGAGAACTCATGAGTGTAGATACAGAGGCCTGTAAGGCGGAGATTCCTGATATCGAAAAACACTTCTCCATATTCGGTAATCGTTTGCCGGAAAGACTTAAGAAGCAGCTTCAGGAATTCAGACAGCGTCTAAAATAGGTGTGGTAATTAAGAAAAAGAATAGGTAAGGATAAATCTTCAGATGCATAAAAAGACGTTGGTTAATGTATTAGGTGTTGTATATGCCCACATGAAGACCAGTGATGGAGGGGATATTTACTTGACGAGATATGCTGAAGAATACCAGAATCATTTCAACATTCGTAACTGGTATGAAACAAACTGGTTCAACAAACATAAAATAAGGCTTAAAGGTACGGGTTCGGTATACAAGGTACCGACAAAAGAAGTTGATGGTAATAGCATTGATCTTGTAGTCAAGAATTGCCGTGTAGGCGAGGATGTCCCTTTGGATACTCATACGTTACAGGAGTTTTGTGACGCTGAGTTTAACAGCCCATGGGAAGAGTTTTCTTTGGTCACGGAAATGCGGGAAAGTCAATATGGTCCAAGAGATTTGCAAATAAATACACAGCTTCCTATGGTGATCTATGTCCCGCCGGAAAAGATGCAGATATGGCAGAGCGGAAGGTCAAGGTCGAAAATCAACCGAATCCGGGCAAAACATCCGGGTATAGACCTGGATATATTAAAACAGTACAAACTAATTTACAAATGGATAGAAGGCCACAATCTCCTGGAAGTTTTCGAGCATATAGATGTCGAAAATGATGAACTAGCACATCATCTTGAAACAATTAATAAGATCGTTATATCAGACCTTGATAAAAAGGGATATTTAGTAGCCGATATGAAACCTGAGCATATTATAATAAGCGATGAATATACAAAACGAGTTGAAGAAATTGGAAAGGCAAACACAATTGAATCCTCACAAGATCAGATATACTACATATATAATATTATCAATACAGGAAAATATTCAGTGGTTGATTATGAACTCCTGCTCCGCACTCCTGAACACGAAGATGAAGTGAAAGATTCCAGAAGGCATTCCTATCTGGATGATCAAAGGGACCGTTTTACCCCGACTCCTATGCCTGATCATTTGACGAATATGGAGATTTTCGCTGTGCCTTATATTTATGGTCATGCAGAAAGCACCGGCGGACATCTGTGGGTTGTTGGAAATAATGCCCGTTTATTCGACTATTTCCTGCCAGAAAGGTGGAGGAAAACCCCTTCCATCAGATTGTCCGGTACAAAGGAAGTATTTTATACAATCACGAAGGACAATATTCATCTTGTCTGGGAAACTTCAAGGGTAGGTGAGATGCCGAGTGAAGACGAAGGAGAATATCGTCTCCGGATACGCGAATCCGGCATAAACAGCCCTTTTGAGGAATTTGCCATTGCTTATACATTGACTCAACTCGGGATACCCTGTGCCTACGCAAGGGCTATATATATGACCGGCAGCACCAAGATAGAGGCATCAGCTGACATCAGGAGATACGAATCACATAGGAAAATTTTAGACCCGGAAGGCAATCCCATTCTTCAGGAAAATCATAATTATATTACCATCCGGGGCTATTATAACGGACCCGATCGTTGGGTTGCCGAACAGACAGGCCCACTATACATGCCTGTAGATCTTGCTCAGGCTCTTGACAAGGGACTTATTGATGAATATCAATGCCGGATGTTGTTGGAAAGGGTTAAAGAGAATCTTAAGGATGTCGGCTATGACGGGTCATTATTAAAACCAAATGACCTGCTCTTGTCGATCAACAACAAGGGCGAGATAGTAAAGGATATTTCCGGCAGCCCGTTGGTTGTCATCTGCAATTTCAAACATTTATGGAAGTACTCTAACGTACGGACATTAGATTGAAGTGGTGCTAACCCTTTAACTCTTTATATATTCTAAGTATTGCTCTCCCACCCCGGAAAAAAACGTTATCCACTAATGCAGAGTCGATTCTACCTAAACAACCATGCCCATAGGGGCACCACGAAGAATGAAAATGACCTTGTTTGTCATTCCCCGACTTGATCGGGGAATCCAGACATCGTCCCCGCGAAAGCGGGGAGCCAGATAAAGGAAATGGATTCCCGTTTTCACGGGAATGACATTTTCGGATTAAACATTAACCCAAAAAATGCATTTCACATAATGCAGGCTTTGTGAAAGAAATTATTTTTCGATACCTTAAACGCAATATTAATTGATCGAGTGTGAATACTTTTATTCGAAGCCATATGCACAAT